>JBBIUH010000017.1:0-29580 GCA_037440305.1 Acidithiobacillus sp. | reverse complement strand
GGCCCGCCCCGCCGCGCCAATCTGAGGGACGGTACCATCAGCACGGGAAGGTGCCTCAGCTTTCTTCCTGGCGCTGATCCTTGTGTTGTAAGAGCAGAACCTCTGCCCGTGCGCCGAGATACACATAGACACCCAGTGCGACCATCAGGGCGGCGGCGGCAAGCAGCAACACCACCGCCAGCCACAAATGTTGCGGGGCATCCAGGGCGAATTTGAAAACCAGCATCAACCCTTCAATAGACACCGCAATCAATATGGCGGCGATAAAGCGGGTCAGGGTGCGCCGGGTGGTGCTGTGGCGACGAATATCTTTGCGGAGCAGCACCTCCTCTTCAAAAATGGTCTTCGCCAAATCGAATACCGCCAATGCCAGCGTAAAGAGAATGGTTGCCTGAAAAGGGGCAGCAAAGTCTCCCGGAGAAGCTGCTGCGGACCATACCGGCCCCAGCGACAGCACCGCGTGCAACCCCAAAGCCATGCTCACCGCCAGCAATCCCAATGAAAACAAAATGTAGAAAATCTTAAAATAGGGTTCAAAACCGCGGCGAATATCGTCCTCTTCCAACAGCGCAAGGGCGCGATCCAACTCACTATCCGCTACCACCATACCCAGCAGTTTGCCAGTTTCATCACGAATCGGTGCGGCGGCAGTCACACAAATATGGCCATTGGCAGAAGAAAGATAAGGTTCGGTGAGTACCGGGCTATTCGCCTCCAGCGTCAGCCGGTAATACGGCCGGTGGCTGCGATCCACGCCGTCCCCGCCCTGCGTACCCCGCCGCCGGGAGGCAGCGACGTTATCGCCAAGCTGCAAGCCCTCTGCATCAAGCAGATAGCAAAGGTCCAGGAAAGGATGCCGGGCAATGAGGCAAGCCAGTTTTTGTCGTTGTGCCTCACAGCCCTGCTGTAAAAGCAGCGGACTGGCTAGCGCATCGACTACTCCCCCCAGTAGGGCTGCAAGATCTTTGCGCACTTCACGAAAATGCTCGAAGCGATTCATAGGTGGTCACCTGTCGGGTCGAAGGCCGGAAATCCGCCGGGAATGGGCGCCCACTAACAGAGCAAAGGGTGTGCCACGTCGGGCCGAAGTGAGTCCTTTTAAGACATCTACGCGACGGCGCAGCAGTATATCGAGAAACTGGCACACTTCCTGCTATATAAACACTGATCATGGTTATGTGATCACTCCTCCTCAAGTGGCTTCCAGGGCGGTCCTCCCGCCCTTTTTTTTTGCCCGCAAGCCGATTTAATTTCTATACATCACGTAAAAACAGCCCGTTACAAAACGGCGCCATCCCCGCGCCACTCGTCAAACCAGAGGGGTAGGGCGTCTTCGTTGCACTGGCGCCATCCAAGATTCTGCACCATACTTGTGCAACGGACGCACCATTCCAGCGCTCCGGATTCGTGGCGATCCCTCTCGTCATCCCCATCGCAAAACGGCAGACGGCTGGAGCCGCAAATGCCAAACTGGCACAGGAAATGCTAGTTTCACGGTGCATCTTGAAAACGCGGCAGTGCCGCAAGGAGTGGCAAATGGCGTTATTCGACCGTTACCAGGAGCGTTTTCTGCAACAGCAGGAAGTCACCTTTTCCATTGATGCCTATCTCGATCTCTGCGCACGTGAGCCCATGGCTTATGCCACTGCCGCCGAGCGGATGCTGGCAGCCATCGGCGCGCCGCAGGTGCTGGATACCCAGGCAGATCCCCGGCTGTCACGTATTTTCATGAACCGCAAGCTGCTCACCTACCCCGCCTTCAAGGACTTCTACGGTATTGAAGATGTCGTAGAAAACCTCGTCGCCTATTTCCGCCATGCGGCACAGGGCTTGGAAGAGCGTAAGCAGATTCTCTATCTGCTCGGCCCGGTGGGGGCGGCCAAGTCCTCGCTGGCGGAACGTCTGAAGAGCCTGATGGAGCAATACCCCATCTATTGCCTGGCCGCCCACGGCCAGGTGTCGCCGCTCTTCGAGTCGCCGCTGGGGCTCTTCGATCGGGATGAAGATGGTCCGGTACTGGAGGATCGCTTCGGCATCCCCCGCCGCGCCCTCAACGGCGTGATGTCCCCCTGGGCGGCCAAACGGCTGCGCGAGTTCGGCGGTGACATCCGCAAATTCGCCGTCCACCGTCTGATGCCGTCCCAGTTGCACCAGATCGGCATCACCAAGGTGGAGCCGGGCGACGAGAACAATCAGGACATCTCCAGCCTCGTTGGTAAGGTGGACATCCGCAAGCTGGAGGACTTTTCCCAGGACGATCCCGACGCCTATTCCTATGCGGGTGGCCTCAACGTCGCCACCCAGGGTGTGCTGGAGTTCGTCGAAATGTTCAAAGCACCCATCAAGATGCTCCACCCCTTGCTGACGGCAACCCAGGAGGGCACCTACAACGGCACCGAAGGCTTCGGTGCCATGCCCTTCCAGGGCATCATCCTGGCCCACAGCAACGAATCAGAATGGTCCGCCTTCCGCAACAACAAGCGTAATGAGGCCTTCCTCGACCGCGTCTACATCGTCAAAGTGCCCTATTGCCTGCGCGTCACGGAAGAGACGCAGATCTACCACAAGCTCCTCGAAAGCAGTGCCCTCAACGCCGCCCCCTGTGCCCCCGATACCATGGACATGCTGGCCCGCTTCTCCGTCCTCAGTCGCCTCAAGGAGCCGGGCAACAGCAGCCTGTGGTCGAAGATGGAGGTCTATGACGGCAAGTCCCTCAAGGACAAGGACCCCAAGGCCAAAAGTCTGCAGGAATATCGTGACGCATCCGGCGTGGACGAGGGCATGGATGGCATCTCCACGCGCTTTGCTTACAAAATCCTGTCACGCACCTTCAACTTTGACAGCGACGAGATAGCGGCCAACCCGGTGCATCTCCTGCACGTGCTGGAAACGCAGATCCGTGCCGAGCAGTTTCCGGCAGAACTGGAATCCCGCTATCTCGCCTTCCTCAAGACCGAGCTGGCACCCCGTTATGCCGAGTTCCTCGGCCTGGAAATCCAGAAGGCCTATCTGGAGAGTTACGGCGATTACGGCCAGAATCTCTTTGACCGCTACATCCAGTATGCCGATTTCTGGCTACAGGATACGGAGTTCCGTGACCCCGATACTGGGCAGCTCATGGACCGCAGCCTGCTCAACGAAGAACTGGAAAAGATCGAGAAACCGGCGGGCATCGCCAACCCCAAGGACTTCCGCAACGAGGTGGTGAACTTCGTGCTGCGGGTCAAGGCATCCAACGACGGCGTCAGCCCGGCCTGGACCAGTTATGAGAAACTGCGCGCGGTCATCGAGAAGAAGATGTTTGCCAATACGGAAGATCTATTGCCGGTAATTTCTTTCGGCAAGAAAAGCTCCTCCGACGATGAGCGCAAACATCAGGACTTCGTCGCGCGGATGACCTCCAAGGGCTACACCGAAAAGCAGGTACGCCTGCTGGTGGACTGGTATATGCGTTATCGCAAGCATCATTAAGGGCACCAGGCCGTCACGAAAAAGAGTAACGGCCAACGCTCCCCTCCGCCACAATATCTTGCCCGCACTGCGGGCATTTTTTTAACAGCGGTCCGATCATTGCCGTAGTGGGGCAGACATGCCGCACTATTTTGGTGCATCACTCGTTTCAGGCACCTCGTGGCAATCCATAATTCACACACTTTCCATTACTTGCCACGCTTGCACGCTTATTGCCTAGCTCCATCGAAGTAATCAACGGGGCAAGCTGCCTCATATCTGACAGGAAAGAAGGAGTGACAAGATGCAGAAGGGAGCGATACACAAAATTTCTGTGGGGGCGCCGTGGGTAGGCGCATTAGCCCTGTTGGCCAGCCCGTTGGCCCAGGCCGACACCACCCCGCCTTTTAACAGCGGCGATACGGCATGGATGCTGAGTTCCACGGCTCTGGTGCTGCTCATGACCGTCCCCGGCCTGGCCCTTTTTTATGCGGGCATGGTGCGCAAGAAAAACGTCCTGGCTACGGCGGCGCAGAGTTTCGCCATCACGGCACTGATTTCCGTACTGTGGATGATCATGGGCTATTCACTGACCTTCACCTCAGGCAATGCCTTCATGGGTGGCCTGAGCCGCCTTTTCCTCAATGGCATGGGCCTGGATTCCGCCAATGCCCTCGCCCCCACCATCCCGGAATCGGTCTATATGACCTTCCAGATGACCTTCGCCATTATCACCCCGGCACTGATTGTCGGTGCCTTTGCCGAGCGGATGAAGTTTTCTGCCCTGCTCTGGTTCACCGGTCTCTGGTCGCTGCTGGTCTATGCGCCCATCGCCCACATGGTTTGGGGCCCCGGCGGCTGGTTGGCTGCGGATGGTGTCCTCGACTACGCGGGCGGCACGGTGGTGCATATCAATGCCGGTATTGCCGGCCTGGTCGCTGCACTGGTCATGGGCAAGCGGGTGGGTTACAAGCATGACGCCATGCACCCCAACAACCTGATGTATACCCTGATCGGCGCTTCCCTGCTTTGGGTCGGCTGGTTTGGCTTTAACGCCGGTTCGGCGGTGGCCGCCAGTGACCGGGCGGGCATGGCCATGGCCACCACCCAGATTGCCACCGCCGTGGCGGCCCTCTCCTGGATGTTTGCGGAATGGCTGGCGCGCGGCAAACCGACGGTGCTGGGCATGACCTCCGGTGCAGTAGCCGGTTTGGTCGCCATCACCCCTGCCTCAGGCTTCGTCGGCCCCATGGGCGCCTTGTGGATTGGTATAGCAGCAGGGGTCATCTGCTTCTGGGCATCGATCTATCTCAAGAATTGGATGGGTTATGATGACTCCCTGGATGCCTTCGGCGTCCATGCCGTCGGCGGTATCATCGGTGCGTTGCTGACCGGCGTCTTCGCGGTGCAGGCGATCGGTGGTACAGCGGGTGTGCTGGAGGGGAATACCGGACAACTGCTCATTCAGGCGACAGGTGTTGGTGTCACCATTGTCTATGATGCCATCGTCAGCTTTATCATCCTCAAGGCCATCGACTGGACCCTGGGCCTGCGCGTCAAAGAAGAGCAGGAACGGGAAGGTCTGGACGTCACCCAGCATGGGGAGCAGGTGTACGAGTAAGCGGTGACCTGTATCGGGCCTCCCACGGGGGAGGTCCGCCCCAACATCAATAATCCGCAACCATCCGCCCCATTTTAGGTCATAATGTGGTAGAAGCGTCGCCACTTGGGAGTCTGCCATGAGCACGATTATCGACCGGCGCAGTTCTGGAACTCGATCCACGGCCAATCAAGACCGTCTGCAAAGACGCGTCCGCGCCCGGCTCAAGGTCGCTGTCGAGAAAATGGCACGCTCCGGCTCCATTGAAGACTTGGCCAACGCCGATCAACCCATTTCCATTCCTACCCGCGATCTCCATGAACCGAGTTTTCGTCGTGATCTCAGCGATGCCTCCTGGGAGCGCGTGTTACCCGGCAACAAGGAATATCAGCGCGGCGACGAAATCAGTAAACCCGAAGGGAGTGGCGGCTCCGGCAAAAGCCGCGAGGGCTCACCCGACGGTCTGGGTGATGACGAAGTTGCCATCGTCCTCTCTGCCGACGAATTTCTCGATCTGCTCTTCGATGGGCTGGCCTTACCCAACCTGCGCAAGACCGCGCAGGGAGATATCCAGGCAGATCAATGGCGGCGGGCGGGTTTCATCAAAGATGGCAGCCCCTCCCGCATGCACGTCGGGCGCACCATGCGGGCCGCCCGTGCCCGCCGCCTTGCCCTGCGTGCTGGCAAGCGCCGTGAATTGCAGGGCCTGCTGGATGCCCGCGGCACACTGCAGGAAGAGATTCAGGACCGCGTGGCGCGGGGGCAGGATGTCTCCGTGGAGCAGGAGCGCCTCAGCGAGCTAAATAGTCAAATTGCCGCCCTGGAACGCAAGATCAAAGCCATTCCCTTCATTGACGAGGCGGATTTGCGCTTCGCCCACATCGACCAGCAGCCCCACCCCATTACCAATGCGGTGATGTTCTGTGTGATGGATGTTTCCGGCAGCATGGGCGAGAAGGAAAAGGATCTGGCCAAACGCTTCTTCCTGCTGCTTTATCTGTTCGTGCATCGCCACTATCAGGCGGTGCAGATCGTCTTCATCAAACACCACAGTACCGCCTCGGAATGCAGCGAGCAGGCCTTTTTTGGTGCCCGCGAGGGAGGCGGCACGCTGGTCTCTCCGGCCGTCATCCTGACCGAAGAGATCATGCAGCAACGCTTCTCGCCAGATCGCTGGAACGTGTATCTGGCTCAGGTATCTGACGGCGACAATTATTTTGCCGATAATGCGGTGGTGGAAAAGCATCTCATGAATCTGCTGCCGCGCTTGCGCAACCTCTTCTATCTGGAGGTCAACCGTGATGGTGAGAGTGATCTGCTGCAACTGTACGAAGCCATTGCTCAGGATTTCCCGGAACTGATCACCGCCCGCGCCAGCGAACGCGAGGATATCTATCCGCTCTTCCGTACCCTCTTTGCCACTGAGGAGATGCCGAGCCATGTCTAAATTCCTCTTTACCGACAACGACTGGACCTTTGCGCGGATTGACGCCGTCACCGAAGCCATCGCGGCCATCGCTGCCGAAGAACTCCAGCTCGACACCTACCCCAATCAGTTGGAGATCATCAGCGCCGAGCAGATGCTCGATGCCTACGCCTCCATCGGCCTGCCGGTCTATTACGCCCACTGGTCCTTCGGCAAACAGCGCGCCATCGAGTCCGGGCAATACCGGCGCGGCGAGATGGGCCTGGCTTATGAACTGGTGATCAACAGCAACCCCTGCATCAGCTACCTCATGGAAGAAAATACCATGACCATGCAGACCCTGGTCATCGCCCACGCCGCCTACGGGCATAATGCCTTCTTCAAAAACAACGTCTTCTTTCAGCAGTGGACCGATGCCGACGGCATTCTCGACTACCTGGAATTCGCCCAGCGCTACATCGCCCATTGCGAGGAACGCTACGGCATCGACGCGGTGACCGACGTGCTGGACGCCGCCCACGCCATCAGTCGCAATGGCGTGGATCGCGCCCGCCGCCCGCGCCAGCTCTCGGCGCACGAGGAAGAGCAGCGGCGCGAAGAACGCGAGCGTTATCTGCAGCAGCAGCTCTCGGAAATCTGGCGGACACTACCCCCGTACAGCGCCGATCAACCCGCAGCATCTGCCAGCTTTCCACCCGACCCGCAAGAAAACCTGCTCTACTTCATCGAAAAAAACGCCCCGCACCTGGAAGGCTGGAAACGGGAAATCCTGCGCATCGTCCGCAAGATCGCCCAGTATCTCTATCCCCAGGGGCAGACCAAGATTATGAACGAGGGCTTCGCCTGCTTCGCGCATTACCATATCCTGCACAGCTTGCATGCCAAGGGGCTGGTGACTGACGGCACCCTGCTGGAGTTTTACGCCAGCCACACCGCCGTCACCTTCCAGCCCGATTTTGATGATCCGCGCTACGGCGGCATCAACCCTTATGCCCTGGGTTTTGCCATGTTCCAGGACATCAAACGGATTTGCCAGGTGCCCACGGAAGAGGACAGCCGCTGGTTTGCCTTTGCCGGGGATCCCGACTGGCGCAAGCAAATCCACTTTGCCATGCGCGAATTCCGCGATGAGAGCTTTGTCCTGCAATATCTCTCACCCAAGGTCATGCGCGACCTGCATCTCTTTGCCCTGAGCAACGATCCCAGCGCCGCGGCGTATCGGGTGAGTGCCATCCATGATGACTCCGGCTACCAGTATTTGCGCCAGGCTTTAGCCCAACAAATCGCCGAAAGCACCCGCCCGCCGGACATTCAGATCGTGTCCGTGGATCGCTGGGGAAATCGCCATCTGCGTTTGCGGCAGATGGATACCCAGCCCCTTGCCCAGGATGAGGCCCAGAAAACCCTCAGCTTTGTTCATAGCCTCTGGGGATATGATGTTCACCTTGATATGGAAGAGCTTTCCCTGAACGAGCCGTTCACATCCTGAGGGTTGGATACTCTGCAATTCCCAATATGTCGCACCATAGTAGTGCACAACGCATCACTATAGTGCAGCTTCCCGCTCAGTACCTTGATTATTTTGTTAAACGCATTGATTTTTAAGTTGTTGTAAGTTGGCATCAAGTTTGCTAAGAGCTTTCTGTAATTTCATATAATAGGGAGAGGCATACATGAAGATTTCGAAAAACGGTTGTCGTTATAAAATCATCTCGCTGGCAATGCTCGCGGCGCTCCCCATGATGATTGAGACCGGCCACGCATCGCCACTGGCACTGCCCAGCCCGCTGACCTTTGAGGCGGGTCCACTGGGTAAACTCAACGTGCAAGGTGTGGCGAGCGGCTACGGCGTCTGGCAGGACAACAAGTTCGCGGGATCAGGCAATCCTGGCAACAAGTACGCCTCGGCCGACATCAGCAACGGCATGGTCATCATCCAGAAGAACACCGGACTCGTGCAATTTTATCTGCAGGCAGGGGCATATAACGTCATGACCCTGGGCTCCAGCTATTTCTCCACTGGCACCTTCACTCAGAACACCTTCGGTGCCCTGCCCGTCGGCTATGTCGAGATCGCGCCGACCGACAACTTCAATATCCAGATTGGTAAGCTCTTTACCCTGATCGGTGCCGAATACACCTATAGCTACCAGAACTGGAACATCGAGCGCGGCTTGCTCTGGGGCCAGGAGAATGCGGTCAACAAAGGTATTCAGGCCAATTATACCGCAGGTCCGGTCACTGCATCGGTATCCTGGAATGATGGCTTCTACTCGAATCGCTTCAACTGGGTGACTGGCATGTTGACCTGGGCGATCAACAAACAGAACAGTGTGTTCTTCCAGGGTGGCGGGAATCTGGGACAGACCGATTATGCCTACTCCTCCATCGCTACCACACCGTTGCAGAATAACGAAAGCATCTTCGACGTAGGTTACACCTATAGTGGCAGCAACCTGTCGGTCACGCCTTACGTGCAGTATACCAGCGTCCCGGCCGGCGCAATTCAGGCGCTGGGCGCTGGTACCAGAAAGACCAGCACCCTCGGTGCCGCCATCCTCGCCGATTACAGCCTGACGGACAAAATCTCCCTGGCAGGTCGGGTGGAGTACATCAGCAACTCCGGCACCGCCACTGATGGTGCGGCCAACCTCACCGGCTTCGGCCCCGGCTCCCATGCCTGGTCGCTGACCGTGACGCCGACGTACCAGGACGGCGGCTTTTTCGCTCGGGCTGAGCTGTCTTATGTCGCTGCTACCATGCCAAGCAATACGGGTTTCTCGGGCACCAACGGCCTTGCCCAGACTCAACTCCGTGGCATGGTCGAAACCGGCTTCATGTTCTAACCCCCGGGGCTTTTGTCCCCGGGATGTTCCAACCCTGTGCAAGAGGTGTCGTCATGAAATTGATTACTGCCATTGTTAAACCCTTCAAGCTCGATGATGTCCGTGAGGCGTTATCATCTGTCGGGATCCAAGGCCTCACGGTCACCGAAGTCAAAGGCTTCGGGCGCCAGAAAGGTCATACCGAACTCTACCGCGGTGCTGAATACGTGGTGGATTTTCTCCCCAAGGTCAAAATCGAGGCGGTAATCAGTGATGACGCCGTCGATCAGGCTATTGAGGCCATCGAAAAGGGTGCCCGCACCGGCAAGATTGGTGACGGCAAGATTTTCGTCTCCGAAGTATTGGAAGCTATCCGCATCCGCACCGGCGAAACCGGTAATGATGCGCTGTAACCACCTATGACCGTTTTACAACCGCTCAGAAATCCTTATAAGGAGGAATTTTCTCATGTCAGTAGCTTGGCTTAATACCGGCGATAATGCGTGGCAGCTTACCGCAGCAACCGTCGTTGGCTTGCAAAGTGTTCCCGGGCTCGTCGTCCTGTACGCGGGCATTGTCAAGAAAAAATGGGCCGTCAATTCCGCTTTTATGGCCTTTTATGCCTTTGCCGCCGTACTTATCGCGTGGGTCCTCTGGGCCTATAACATGGGTTTCGGTAATCAATGGTTCCCTTTCGTCGGCCTGCCGCACCCTATCATCAGCATGCAGGACGAACTCAAACAGGCACTGATTCCAGCATCGAACACCAGCGCTGCCTTCCCCATGTCCACCATGGTGTATTTCCAGTTTGTCTTTGCCGCCATTACTTTGGTGATTATGGCAGGCGCCGTATTGGGACGGATGAGCTTTAAGGCCTGGATGATTTTCGTTCCCTTATGGCTCACCTTCTCCTATACCGTTGGCGCTTTCAGTTTGTGGGGTGGTGGTTTCCTTTCGAGCCTCGGCGTTATTGATTACTCCGGTGGTTATGTCATCCATCTTTCTGCGGGTGTCGCGGGCTTTGTGGCGGCGGCGGTGATTGGACCGCGCCTGGCGCGTGACCGGGAAAACTTCCAGCCCAACAACGTGCTGCTGATGCTGGTCGGTGCCGGTATCCTCTGGCTCGGCTGGAATGGCTTCAACGGCGGTGATCCCTACGCTGCCAGCCGCGATGCGGGTGTGGCGGTACTGAACACCAATATTGCCACAGCGGTCAGCGTCATTGTCTGGACCATCATGGACATCTTCTACTTCAAGAAGCCATCGGTCATCGGTGCCGTCCAGGGCATGATCACCGGACTGGTGGCTATCACCCCGGCGGCAGGTGTTGTCGATGGCTGGGGCGCGATTGCCATTGGCATCAGCTCCGGCATCATCCCCTGGCTCAGCATGAACCTGCTCGGCAAAACCGCGCTGTTCCGCAAGGTGGATGATACCCTGGGTGTCTTCCATACCCATGCGGTGGCGGGTTTACTCGGTGGTGTCATGACCGGTTTACTGGCGACCAAGGCGGGTTGTGCAGCTTTCGCCCTAAGCACCCCGGGCGGCGCCATTGAGGGCAACTGGCATCAGGTCTGGCTACAACTCATCGGTGCAGCATTCATCATCGTGCTGAACATCGTAGTGACGTACATTCTGCTCAAGCTCATCAGCTTGATCGTACCTCTGCGCATGTCTGAAGAAGAATTGATGATCGGCGATGACGCGGTCCACGGTGAAGAAGCGTATGCCTTCTATGGCGATGGCGAACGTCGGCCGGTGGCAGGGGACTGAACTCCACTAACATTTCAACGTTCTTACACACGGCGGGGCAACCGCCGTGTTTTTTACCTAACCGCCATCTGGCAAAACTCAAAATTTCTACTAAATTGATACGATAGCGGAAATCCCTAACTCACCCTGTTGTTGCGGGCCTCGCAGAGGACTTTGATGATCCCCGATGCCGTTTTGAGCCAGTTACAAAATCTGGTTCGTATCTATGAATTCAACGCGTTCTTCGAGGAAACCGCCGCACTCGCCGCAGACCTACTGGAAGCCGATGGCGCCGCCTTCATCGCCCACGAAGAACATAGCCTGCGTTACCTGTTTTTTCATGGCTTGCCCCCGATCTATTCAGATCTGTCGAAGCATGTTTTTCCCGACGACCAAGGAATCAGCGGTGCCGCACTACGGGAGGACCGCGCCATTTATGTGCCGGATTATCCGCACAGCCCCCACGCCATGCCAGAGTATGTAGCTACTGGTTTACAGGCAAGCCTAGCCCTCCCCGTTCACGGCCCCCAGGGTGCTAGTGGCATCCTGGCCGTTGCCTGGTTCCGCCCGGCGCCCGCAGATCTCGCTGAAAGCACTTTGCACCTGGCACAACTATTGGCCGATATGCTAGGTGCCGCCTGGTACCGGATGGGTATTGAGTTACACCTGGAACATATTGCCACCCGTGATGCACTCACCGGCGTACCCAACCGCTATCAACTCGAAGAACGATTGACTATCGCCTGCGCCAGCGCCCACCGCGAGCAGTGCACCTTGGCCATCGTTTTGCTAGACATTGATGGATTTAAAGAGGTCAATGACAGTTTAGGCCATAGCGCGGGGGATCGTCTCCTGTGTGAAATTGTAACCCGCCTGCATGACGTGCTGCGTGCCAGCGATACCATTGTCCGCCTGGCCGGTGATGAATTCATATTACTGCTGGAAAAACTGCACAGCCGTCGCGATCTGGAAGATGTACTCCAGCGCATTCTGCTGGCGCTCAACATTCGCATCGGGGTAGATGATCAGCAGATTGGTATAACAGCCAGCGCTGGCGTCACTACTTATCCGCATGATAACGCCGATCCGGTTGAGCTTATCCACCATGCGGACCAGGCGGTCTATCGTGCCAAGGCGTCGGGTGGAAATTGCTGGAGCTATTACGATCATGAGGACGATGAGCGCAGGCGCTCCGCCCAACACCTGCGCGGCGAACTGGAACGCGCGCTGTCAAAACAGGAGTTCGTCCTCTACTGGCAGCCTATCATCGATATGCAGAGCGGTCTTTGCGTTGCTGCAGAAGCGTTGATCCGCTGGCAACACCCTGAGCGCGGTCTGCTCCTGCCCGACAGTTTTCTGGACGTCGCGGAGAACTCTACGGTCATGCAGCGCATTGGGGCGTGGGTTATCCATAACGCCTGCCAACACGGCGAGGCCTGGACCAAGCAGGGCATGGTCCTAGACATCCAGATCAACCTCGCTGCCCGTCAAATAGAAAATCATCGTCTTTGCGACGACTTACGCCGCGCGCTGGCGGGTTGCCCCGCACTGCCCACAGAGCGCATCTGCCTAGAACTGGTTGAACGCATCGCCCTGCGCGATATTGCCAAAACCGCCAGACTGATTAGTGACTGCCAGAGCCTTGGTGTGCGCTTCGCCCTCGACGACTTTGGAACAGGGCCTGCAGCACTGCAGTACCTTCTCGAACTCGGCTGCAACCAGATCAAAATCGACCACAGCTTCGTCATCCCCATGGCCAGGAGTCAACGCCACCAACAGATGATTCAGGCCATGATCCAGATGGCCCATGCGCTGGGTGTAACCGTCACTGCCGAAGGCATTGAGAATATGGAGAGCGCCGACCTCCTGCGCCAGATGCAGGCGGATCGAGGGCAGGGATATGGCATTGCCATGCCTATGCCGGCATCGGATTTTGCCACATACTGGCTACAAAACGCCGCTACGGAAAAGCCTGCATCATGACGAAGATTCTGGTTTTACAGCACCATCCTGAAGAAGGGCTGGGTAGCCTGCACAATATTCTTGCGGCACATGGGCATCGAACGGAGGTGCATCGCCTTGATCTGGGCGTACCGGTTCCCGATGATTTGGTTGGCTATGGCGCCTTAATCATCATGGGCGGGCCCATGAGCGTCCACGATACGGACCGGTACCCGTGGCTGCTCAACGAGCAACAAATTATTTGCCGGGCAGTTGGCGAAGAACTCCCCGTCCTGGGACACTGCCTTGGCGGGCAACTGATTGCCCATGCGATGGGCGGCCAGGTGGCCCCTAATCCGGATGGGCCGGAAATCGGCTGGTGGACGGTCACCAAGACCCCGGAAGCAATGAGCAGCGCCTGGTTAGCAGAGCTTCCCGATTCGTTTACGCTCTTTCATTGGCATGGCGAGACCTTTTCCCTGCCATCCGGTGCGGTGCCTCTGCTTTCCAGCGATCTTTGTGCCCAGCAGGCCTTTGCCATTGGCAAGCACTGTCTGGCGCTTCAAGGTCACCCGGAGGTCACCTCCGCCACGGTGCAAGCCTGGACGGAAAGCATGGCGGATGACTTGCAACAAACCGGTGCGGGCGTACAGTGCAGCAGGACCATTCACGACCATCTGGAGCACAAATGTGAAGCGTTGCTGGGCAGCGCCATGGCGATCTACCGCCCGTGGCTAGAACAATTGCGCTAACGCCTCAGCGCCGCTCTGTCTCGATCATTTCCGCAGTCAGCAAACGTAGCAACGCCATGACTTCCTTCGGATCACGCACATCGGTCGTGGTCAACCGCAACCGCAAGTCGCCGTGCCGCAGATAGGGCGGCAAGCGCAACGAAGCTCTCTGTTCCGGATCCAGTTTGTTCAAGGCCACAACGACCAACGCGCTATTCAAGAAAGGCAGAATCTTGTCCAGATAGAGATGAATGGCGTCAATAGGTTGAGGTCGCGTGGCATCTATAAGCACAATCAAACCATCCGCGTTTTTGCCCAGAATTTCCCACATAAACTGAAAACGTTCTTGTCCGGGAATGGCATAAAGATGGAGTCTGACAGGGATTTTCGGGCAACGGATCACTCCGTAATCCATCGCTACTGTGGTGGTTTTTTTGCTTTCTGACGGTGTTGACCCTGAGTAGGTGGCATCGGTAGAGAGCAAATCTTCGCCGAGCAACGTGCGCAAGGCTGTCGTCTTTCCGGAGGCGACATGCCCGGCGATAATGATTTTTTTTTCAGCGGTCAGATCGGTCATGGGCCTAATCTTTAAACTTGTGTCGACAGTGTAAAGCAAACCATGCCGACTCTCAAATAATCCAGGCAGACCAATAGATTACCCATACAACAATCTGACCGCGTACTGCTGCTCTGAATCGCTGCGCAAAATCATGCGCTGACGATGACCACAGCCTGCTCAGGGCTGTGCCATAGCTTGCCCTACATACTGCCCCATCCAGTGCTCTATCTCTTCCACCTCACGGAGGTGCCCATAAAGGCCAATGCGTGCCGAGAACTTGGTAACGGCGGCGCCCTTGGTCTGTAGGGTAATCAGAATGGCGTTACCTTCTGAATCATATCCATGCACTTCGACAGTATCGGGACTGATCTGCTTGGACCCGGCAAACTGCATACCCGCCTGAGGCAAGGCCTTTTCAGCCGCAGCAGTGACCATGCTGAGCGATGCGGGATAATAGGTGTAGTAGGGTACAGGATTAACTTGTGGGGCCCAGCTGGCTGTGCAGCCACTCAACCCAAGAGCCAGTACCACAGAGGCTGCCGCGAGGCGTGAGGATAAGGTCATAGCATTCTCCATAGCGAAATACGGGGTCGGCCCAGGGAGTGGACCTTCGCTTCATACTATACTGCAAAAGGCGGCGGAGAGGATTCATCCGGCAACGCCTCAAACAAGATAATGAAAGGATAGGAGACCTCTCCCGGAACCGCCATTGCGATCGGCAGGACTGTGCCTGGTTGACTACACTAGTATCCTTGTGGAACTTGGCACCATAATAAACACCTAAGCATTATTACGAGGAGATAGTGACCATGAAGACGGCACGCTGGTTGATGATTGCAACATTACCCCTTGTGTTAGCGGGCTGCGCGAATAATCCCTACGCCAGCAATAGCACCACGGCCAATACGGCGGGAGGCTCCCTGCTCGGTGCCGTAGCTGGCGCGGTTATCGGCAACCAAACGGGTGCCCCGCTGGCAGGCGCCGCCATTGGCGCAGGCTTAGGCGGGCTTGCCGGTTATGGCATCTCCAGGAGCCAGGAGCAGGCACCGGCACCACAACAGCCTGGTTATTATGCGGCGCCACAGGGTAATGTACCGTGCCCCCCCGGCTATGTGTGCGCGCCGACGGCGCCTCAATACCAGCAGCCGCCTGCCTGTCCGCCAGGATATACCTGCTACCCCCGATAAGTTGAAGTATGACGGTAGTCCAAACTCCAGCATGAGATTCCGGTGCCCCGCTGCAACGTGTACAGGGGCGCCAGATGGCAGTGACCAGCCAGCGGGCGCGTCCGGACGGTAAGGCACGGGCCATAGGACCCGTCATTTCGATCCTGAGAAAGGCGATCATTGGAGACCATAGGAAACTCTGATGGAGCTCCACTCCGGCAGTACACACCGTTTGCCGATATTTCTCGTTTACTGCTTGAGAATAAACAGCCAACTGTCAGCCTTACTTGAACTTTCTGGAAACTATGCCCTAGAATACAAATGTATTTCCAGACGGAGGCCGTGCATCAGCATGCGCGTACGATACCATCTTCAGGTTTTCAGGCTGGGGGCTTTCGGCTTCGCCGCCGCAGCACTTGCGGGCTGCGCGAGCATGCCCAGCCACATGGTCGGCACGTCAGGCGGTGGCCACGGTTCGGCGATGGTGGGTTCTGCTTATTCCACCGGGCAGGATTGCCATGCGCCAGTTCCGGACCTCAATGCTGCCTACAATCAACCTTATGAAATCAATGGAGATTGGTATCATCCCATGCGTGGCGATGCGGGCTTTTCCGAAAATGGCATCGCCTCCTGGTACGACCAGCAATCCTCCAGCGCTGTGACGGCCATGGGCACTGCCTTCCACGCCCGGCAAATGACGGCCGCGAGCCGAACGCTGCCGCTGCCCTCCTGCGTGCGCGTCACTAATCTGAAAAACGGACGCAGTGTCGTGGTGCTGGTTGATGATCGCGGTCCCTTTGTGAGTGGCCGCATTATGGATATGTCTTATGGCGCCGCCAGTCAGTTGGGCATGCTCAACCAAGGTACAACGCCGGTACATATTCAGGTGATTCCCAGCAGTCCAAACCCCAGCACACAGCTTCCCCAAGTGCTGCCTGTGGCACAACAACGTATCGCGCCCAAGATGGCACCCGTACCGGTCTTGCACACGCCGACGGCGATACCTGTGCCTGCCTATACGCCTCCTGCCAGTGCCAACCTGACGGCCGTGGTAGACGATGCTTTTTCCAACAGCCCGGTCCGCGCCATACCTGCCGTCCAGAAGGCCCCTCCCGCTCCCATTCCACCGCGTCGGGAGGCTGCCGCCCACACCTGGCGGCAGACACCACCGCCCGAGCAAATCTATCTGGAAACCGCAAATCCCATGGAGCTGCAGACCGCTGTCCGCGAGCGCAGCAAACTGCAAGATTTCGGCATAAGCACCGCACAGATGGTGCCAGTATCCTCCACGACCGCGGGCGGTCTATATAAAATCAAGATCGGTCCAATGGCCCCCACCACCGCCCCGGAAGACTATGCGGCCAGTTTGCAACGCCTGCGCCTCGGCACTTTTGTCGTCAGCGCGCAGGAGGGTTAAGGGCGTCCGCGCTCAATTTGCGTAACGGTGGCTCTCGACGCTCTCCCAATATGGCCCAGACAATCAGGATGATCCAGGCGATGCCCGACCAGCCCAAGACAATATTCAGGACCAGCACCCACAGAAAATGTTCGTGATGACGTGCTGCGGCAATAATGCTGGGGATAAAATAGATAAACAAACCGAGTATGGCACCTAATAACCATACCACTATATGCAGAAATATCGCCGCAATGCCCAATCCTATCAGGGCCAACACCACAATGCTTATCGCCATTAAAGTACTCAAGCCGCAACTCCTTCCGCCTTAGCGGTAAATAGTTTGCTGATAATGGTATCTCCTGCCAGTTCTTCGCCACTGAGCGTCAGCGCCAGCAATTCGCCGCCCAACACCTCCGGGGAGATAATAAGGTCGGCACCAATCTGTCGCAGACGTTCCAGATTTTTACTATTCTGAACCGCCGCCACGGTTTTTCCGGGAACAGCCAACTCTTTGGCCGCAAGGATGATAAAGGCATTTTCGCTGTCTATGACCCGCAATGCGAGAACACCAAGGGCACGCCCGGCCCCCGCCTTACGCAAAACATCCAGATCCGTAGCATCACCAATCATGAGGTCTTCTTTAGCCATCCACGCATGTTCTGGCGTCACGGGAACCAGCACCAGCGCCAACAAATGGCGGGCACGCAACGCGCGATAGGTGTTCTGTGCCAACGCATTATCACCAATAATCAGATAATGGTTACGGTGACCACGCTTTTTTTCTCCCATCAGTAGGCGCTGCATCCGGCCATTTACCAGCGGTACAATGACCGCAGAAATAGAAGTTGCGAAAACGGTGATGCCCAGGATGATGATGGAGATAACAAAAAGTCGGGCATCTTCGCTTTTCGGCACAATGTCCCCATACCCCACGGTAGACATGGTAACCACGGCGAAATACAAGGCGCTCACCAGATTCTTGATAGGCGGCGAAAATCCTGCGCCCAACACATAACTGCCCAGTACCGCATAGCTCATCAGGAGCAAAATAGAAATCGTCGCAAAGAGGGTACCTGCTGCCACGCTTGAACGCGCAAAATGGCGCCGAAACAACAGCAACGTTACCAGGATCACGGCATTAAAGATGGTGACACCACTCCACACAAAACCATAGTGGTGCAGCAACATGGCCAGCATCGCTGCCGCCAGCACCAACGTAATGGCCCAGGAAAATCGGGAGCGAAACAGCAATCCGAGGGCCATCAGCAATAAAACGATACCGACAACGGCCTCGGGTATCGTGCCCAGTGCCGATAAAAGCGGGGCTTGGCTCAGGCTGGTGGATGGCGCGAGATCGGCCAGCTCCGGGAAGATCTGAGTAAGGTGCGGCAACGCATTCAGGATCGCTAGCACCCCCAACAGCCCCACAGCAAGCGCCATCGGAATCTGCGGAAACCAGGCATCCAGATGTAGAACCGCCCGCGTTTTAGCCGTAAAGCGAAAAAGCCGCTGCCGCAGCGATAACCTCATCACATCGGGGATTCTGATCATGAACAGTCCCTTATTTATGGAGACCCGACGCCGGTAAATCGGAAATTCGGCGAGGCGATAAAATACCTCTCAGCCTCAACATCATCCATTCAGAACTGTAGCATCTTTAGGGTATTGCAGCGACATGCCCATCGCAAGACGGGGCGCATACCCGCCGCCATGGCCACAACCCATAACAGACCCAGCACCATAAACGTCGCGTAAACCATTTTTTCAGTTGCACTTCAGCCGTGCGGCAGAGCGGCTCGGCATCTCGCAGCCACCCCTCAGTCAGCAGATTCATCACGCTTACCATTAGTCGAGCAACTGGTACGGCTCCTGAGAACTACCCGAACACAAATGGCCCTGGTGCGTGGCCTCTAACGGCACTAACCATCGCAATTTCCACGCGATTGTCAAACCAATGAGCGCCATGATGCCCACCAGCCCGGCCACCCCGTTCCAACCCCAGGCCGTGTAGAGCAATCCGCCAGCCGTGCCGATGATTGCAGAGCCGATATAGTAGAAGAACAGATAGAGCGATGCCGCCTGCGCCTTGGCAAACGGCGTCCGTCGCCCGACCCAACTGCTGGCGATAGAGTGCCCGCCGAAAAATCCGAACGTCAGTGCAACGACTCCCGGAATGATCATCCACAATGCGGTCGAAAAGGTCAGCATAATACCCGCCAATATGAGCGCGAAAGCAATCCACAAGACCCTACGCCGTCCTAAACGACCCGCAATATGGCCCATCCACGGCGAGCTGAAAATGCCGATGATATAAACGCTGAATATCAGCCCTACCGCCGCCTGACTGAAATCATAAGGGGCCGCCATCAAGCGATATCCCAGATAATTGTAAACGGTCACAAAGATGCCCATGAGAAAAAATCCCTCGGCAAACAACCAGGGTAATCCGGAATCTTTGAATATGTCAGAGATATGGCCGAGTTTGCGCCGCCAGCTCAAGGCGCGCGGCACAAAATGGCGCGAGGCGGGCAGCGCGCGCAAAAAGATGACACTGGCACACAAACCGGTCACGCCGATGGTGCCAATACCCACGCGCCAACCCCAATAATTCGCCAGCACCCCCGCGAGCAAGCGTCCAGACATGCCGCCCACGGCGCTGCCACTAATATACAGACCCATACCCAATCCGATGGATTCCGCATGCATTTCTTCGTTGATATAGGTCATGGCGACCGCCGGCAAACCGCTCAAGGTCAGGCCCAGTAAAGCCCGCAAGGCCAAAAAGCCATACCAGTTCGGCACGAATCCGGTGCACAGCACCAGCAGCGCCGACAAAAACAGGGAAAGCACCATGACCGGCTTGCGCCCCCAGCGATCAGACAGATTGCCCGCGAACAGCATGGCCACCGCCAGCACTCCCGTCGTCAGCGAAAGCGACAGCGCGCTATCCGCCGCACTGACTCCGTATTCTTTGGTGAAGGTGGGCATCAGTGGCTGAACGCAATACAGCATGCTGAAGGTGGCAAATCCCGCGGCGAACAGGGCAATATTCGTCCGCCGGAACGCCGCCGTTCCGTGATGAATGGCGCTATTGGGCGGGGCGTCCGGAGACTGGGGGGTGCTATGCGTGTTGGCGAGATTCATAGCGCGGACATACGGTTGGATATCTCAAGCGGGTTGCCGTCTGGGTCACGAAGGTAAATGGACAATATTGTAAAATCAAAGTGGTCCCTCTGGTCGACCCAGCCTTAGTCACATCAGAATGATGTCGTACTGCTCCTGTGTATAAGTCGCCTCTGCCTGCACCTTGATGGGTCGGCCGATAAACTCCTCCAGCGCCGCAAGACTGGTGCTTTCCTCGTCCAACAGCTTCTCCATGACCTGCGGGGAGGCCAGAACCACAAAGCGTTCGGCGGGGTAGGCGCGGGTTTCGCGGACGATCTCGCGGAGGACTTCGTAGCAGATGGTTTCTGCGGTTTTCATGAAACCGCGGCCGTGGCAGTAGGGGCAGGGTTCGCAGAGGGTTTGGCGCAGGCTTTCGCGGGTGCGTTTGCGGGTCATTTCCACCAGGCCCAGAGAGGATATCTGGGTGATGTTGCAGCGGGTGCGGTCGCTCTGGATGCCCTTTTCCAGCGCACGCTGGACCCGGCGTTTGTGCTCCTCGTCTTCCATGTCGATGAAGTCGATGATGATCATGCCGCCGATGTTGCGCAGGCGCATCTGCCGGGCGATGGCGGCGGCGGCTTCCAGGTTGGTCTTGAAAATGGTTTCTTCCTGATTGCGTCGTCCCACGAAGCCGCCGGTGTTGACGTCCACCGTTGTCAGCGCCTCGGTCTGGTCGATGATGAGGTAGGCACCGGACTTGAGGGTGACCCGGCTTTGCAGGGCGCGCTCAATTTCGTCCTCGACGTTATAAAGATCGAAGAGCGGACGCTCGCCGCTGTAGTGTTCAATGCGATCAGCCACCTCCGGGATGACGCCCTGACAAAAGGCCAGAGCGGCATCGACGGTTTCCCGCGAATCAATGCGTACCCGTTGGATGTTGTCGGACATCACATCACGCATCATGCGCATGGCGAGGTTGAGGTCGCTGTGAATCTGGCCGGGGGCCGGGCTGCGCTCCAACCGGGCGCGGATGGAGTCCCACAGGCGCCGGAGAAAATCGATATCTCCGGCGAAATCGGTTTCTTCCACGCCTTCCGCGAGGGTGCGGATGATGTAGCCGCCGGCCTCTTCGGGCGGGATCGCGGATTTGAGCTGCTCCTTGAGCCGGAAACGTTCTTCAGGTGATTCAATGCGGGTGGAGACGCCGATGCGCGGCACAAAGGGCATGTAAACCAGATAACGTCCTGGCAGCGTGATGCGGGTGGAGAGGCGTGCGCCTTTGCTGCCGAGGGGGTCCTTGATGACCTGCACCAACACTTCTTGTCCTTCGTGGAGCAGGGCACAGACGTTGCGGACTTCGTGGTGGCCAGCACGGGTTTCGATGTCCGTCTCGCCTTGCACTTCCTCGCTGTCATCCTGAATATCCGCGGCGTGGAGGAAGGCGGTGCGTTCCAGGCCGACATCAACGAAAGCGGCCTGCATGCCGGGCAGGACGCGGCGGACGATGCCTTTATAGATATTGCCCACCAGACCGCGATGACCGCTGCGCTCGACCTGGAGCTCCTGAAGGACGCCGTTATCCACCAGCGCGACGCGGATTTCCTGGGGGGTGATGTTGATCAGCAGTTCTTCGCTCATGGATGTCCTGAGAGGCAAGGGGGGGAGAGGCCGCAAGCGGCAAGCATCTCCGCTGTTTCAAAAAGGGGCAGGCCCATGACGCCGCTGTAAGACCCTTGCAAGCCGCTGACAAAGACCGCACCGATGCCCTGAACCGCATAGGCCCCGGCCTTATCAACCGGTTCGCCGGTGTCCCAGTAGACGCGCATCTCCGCGCTGCTGAGGGGCCGCAAGCGGACGGCGCTGCTGCACAGGCGCAGGTCTACCTGGCCTTGATGGAGAACAGCGACAGCCGTATGCACCTGATGCCAGAAGCCACCGAGCACTGTATACATCTGCACGGCTTCGTCGAAGTTGCAGGGCTTGCCGAAGGCGCGATCACCCAGTGCCACGACGGTGTCTGCCGCCAGGATGATGGCTTCCGGGCTTACCGTAGCCGCAGCGAGTGCTTTGCCATGGGCCAAACGCTGAGCGAGGGTGTCCGGGGTCTCGCCGGGCCGCGGGGTCTCATCCACGTCAGTGGCTAAAACCTCTGGCGCATAGCCCAACTGCTGGAGCAGGGCCAAGCGGCGTGGTGAGGCCGAGGCGAGAATCAGGCGGGTCACGGAGTCGGGCTGGCGTTCACCAACAGCAGTTCGGCCGTGCCCGTGCCGAGGCCGGCGCCGGTAGCCAGTGCCAGCACCTTATCGGGGATACCGTTGCGGCGCAGGGTGCGGAGGATGGTTTCGGCACGTTGGGTGGCGACATTGGCACCCAAGGGCTGTGGCGCTACCCGCACGAGTATTTCACTGGCTGCCGTCTGCTTGAGGATGCCGGAAATGGCCTGCAAACGCTGTTCACCGTCAGCGGAAAGCCGGGTGTCGCTGCCGAACAGGCTGGTTACCGGCATGGTGACATGCACTCCGTCGCTGGCGGCACGGACCTGGGCGTATACCGTCAGCGACTTGCCGTAGCCGGGCAGCGCCGTGAGCGGGCTGGTGGATACGCCTGGGATGGGTGTGGCACCCTGCTGTATCGCCATCCCGGCAAGGCGCTGCTCTTCAGACTGTAGCATCTGCTGCTGCTGCTGGATTTCGGCTTGCAGATGCTGGGTCTGGGCGCCGCTCATGGTTTTGCTCGCCAGTTGTCCGCGCAGTCCGCCGTATTCGTTCTGTAGCGACTGGTGCTGGCGGGTCAATGACTGCACCAGTCGCTGCAGACTGCTGAGCCGGTTTTGTTCTGCCGCCTGTTGGCGTTGTTCGTGGAGGCCAGCGAGGCGCGCATTAAAAATGGCCTGATCGACCTGGAAAAGCGCAGGGTTGACCTGGTCGCGAGTCATCATCTGCAGGCCGCTGTGCAGGCCGGACAAGGTGGCGGAAGGCATCGGCGGACCACTGCGCTGCGCATGTTGCAGGCGCTGGAGGGCTTGCTGCAAAGCCTGCGTGGTGGCGGTATTGGCTGCCGCCATACCGGGCAGCGCAATGAGCAGGGCTGCGGCGATGAGGTGACGGGTGCGCATCATGGGGCCTCCTTGGCGATCTGCGCCTTGGTGGCGTCGATTTGCTGGCGGGTCGTAGCAATCTGACTTTGCAAATTGCCGATCTGACTTTTCAGCATGGTACGCTGGTTGCTGCTGGCTGCTGTATTCAGGCGGGTCTGGATATTATCCAGCAGCACCTTGGCGAGCAGGGTCTGCCGGTCGGCATACACATAATCGCCGCGCGCCACCGCTTCCCGAGCGGCGCTCAGTGCCTTCTGTACCGGCGCCAGTTGCCGCGCGTTGACCGCGGGCGAGAGGGCGAGGATGCGCTCCCGGCCCGCCTGTACCGCAACGGCGTCGGAGGCGCTCTGTTGCGGGCTGACCTGCACCATCTGCGCACAGGCGCTGAGACCTAGACTCAGGGCCAGTGCCATCCCCAGGCGGGGATAGAGATTTCGGTTCCATAGCGTGTTCACGTCAGCGTCACTCCTCTCCGCCACGATGATAAGGTAACCCGGCCTGAATGCTCCAGGCCCGGTATAATTGTTCAGCCAGCACGACGCGCACCACCGGGTGCGCGAGGGTCAAGGGCGACAGGGACCAGCGCCAGTCCGGTTGCAGGGCCGGATCAAGGCCATCGGGGCCGCCGATCCATAGTGCCACATCGCGCCCGCCACCAAACCAGGTGTCGATGCGCTGCGCTAAGGCCTCGCTGTCCAGATGCTTGCCGCCTACTTCCAGCGCCACCCGCTCGGCACCACTGGGGGTTGCTGCCAGAATCCGTTCACCCTCTTCGCGCCGCCAGCGTACCGGGTCCCCACTGCGCCCGCGTCGTGCCAGCGGCAGTGCGCGCCACTCGACGCGCAATTGCGGAGGCATCCGTGCGGTATATCCGGCGACGCCCGCCTCTACCCATGCCGGCATTTTACTGCCGATGGCCAGCACCCAGAGGCGCATCGCGGATCAGCGCCCCTCGCTTTGACCACGCATCTGCGGGAGCTCTCCCCAGAGCCGCTCCAACTGATAAAAATCGCGCACTTCTGGACGCATCACATGGACGACGACGTCACCGAGGTCCACCAGCGCCCAGTCGCCCACGGTGAGACCTTCCTTGCCTATGGGTTTTACGCCTTCTTCGCGCATGCGTGCCATCACGGCGTCGGCCAGCGCCCGCAGGTGGCGGTCGGATGTGCCGGAGGCAATGATCAGATAGTCGGTGATGTCGGTCTGTTTGCGGACATCAATGCTCTTGATGTCGAGCGCTTTGTGTTCATCCAGAACGGAGATGGCCAGATCGCGGAGGGTTTCTGCTGTCGCCAAGTGTCATGATCCTTTGTGTTGGGTTACGGGCTATGGTAGAGCCCTTCGGCGTCAATATAATCCAATACTTCGTCCGGTAACAGGAAACGCGGACTTTGATGACTGGCGAGCAGGCTGCGGATGCTGGTGGCGGAGATCTCCAGCGCGGTGACCGTGTGAAACAAAATACGCCCGGCCGGCGTCTGGCGCAGGGTGCTGACATCTTCACAACGGCGCTGATAAAGGGCCTGGCGCAGGGCTTCCGGTAATTCGGCGGCAGGCCAGCCGGGGCGCCCGGTAACAATGAGGTGAGTGAGGTCCAGAATACGCTGCCAGTGGTGCCAAGTGTCGAAGCGCAGGAAGGCATCCATGCCGATGACCATGGCGAGTACCGCGTCCGGGCGTTGCTGGCGCAGGGCAGTGAGGGTGTCGACGGTGTAGGACGGTCCTTCCCGCTCCACTTCCCAGGAGCTGACCGTGAAGTGCCGATGGTGGGCGACGGCGATGCGGGTCATGACCAGACGATGGCGGGCATCAGCCCAGGGGCTTTGGCGGTGGGGCGGGTGCCCGGCCGGGATCAGCATCACCTGTGCAACGCCGAGGGCCTGCCGCACCTCTTCCACGGCGCGCAGGTGCCCGTAATGGATGGGGTCGAAGGTGCCGCCGAGGATGACCAGATCATCATGTGTGGAACTGTGCATAAGCGGAATATAACCAAGGGCTGCCTGCGGGGGAAGTCGCCCGGTATTGACGTGGGCCAGTCTTGCGGAGATCAGGGTGTGCAGCCATCCGCGCTCACATTGCCAGCGAGCGAACTGATCAGCGCGGGCAGGGCATGCATGGCGATGCCATGTTCCAGGGTCATCTGCCGGTCGGTTTTACCCGCTGTTGCATTGGCGTCAGGTGCGTTCTTCCGGCAGAAAAGCAGGGTTGGTGTCGCTTCTTCGCCGCTGGCCTGAAGCAAGGCGGTGTTGGTGTTGATGGCCGCGATGTCCTTTGGGGGGATCTGCGCCAAGGGCTGGATGCCGCCTTCCTCGGTATTCTCGTTAAATCCCTTCTCGTTATTCGCCCAGGCGGCTGCCGGGTCTTGGGCGGCGAGAATCGTGGCCGCCTTGGCGACGCTGGAGTTTTTCAGAAAGCCGACTGGGATTAACTTTACCCGGAGCTGACCGTCGGCGACGGGTGTTTGTAGCGCTTTCCAGAGCAGATGGCAGTAGATACAGTTGGGATCCATAAACACCACGATCAGCGGGCCTGCGTGGCCTATCGTGAAGCCCGGCGCCTGCATTGCCGCCGGAGCGATATGCTCGGCAGGGACCTTTCCGGGTTGGGCCAGATACTTTTTTGTGGCCGTCCGGGTGATATCGTGGCCCTTATCGTTCACCACCGGGCCGAGCAGGAGGTAGCGGTTGGACAACATCCAGAGTATGCCCTGCTGATGCTGGCTGTTCTCGGCGACGATGCCGGTAAGCTTTTGGGTGGGGCCGGGAAAGACCTTGACCACATGGGCCTGGCCATGGAAGTTGCTTTGCACCAGATGCTCCGCAGGTTTGAGATTCGGGCTGGTTGCACACCCGGCGAGCACTAGCGGGCCGAAAAGCAGTGCCGCTAAACGCCGTCCTGCGGCTTTTTTGACTCCAATGCGCCCTTTTGTTCCGCTGCTCTGATTTTCAGTTTCCATGCCCCGCTCTCCCGAATTTTTGCAAAACGAATCTCGCCAGAACGTGAATACTAGCAAATGCCCCGGAGTCTGGCACATGGCCTGTCGATATTTGGTTTGGTGAAATTTTGCGGCTATGCTCGGAACAATGCCCACCCCGGTCAAGGGCTACGGGCGCTCATGGAGTGCATGTCATGGCTTTGACGATTCCTGCTCCCAGCCGCGAGGATCCCGCCGCCGATGCGCCGGGTGTGGTGGTGCTGGCGGGGGGCTGCTTCTGGTGTGTGGAGGCTGTGTATCTGGACCTTGCCGGGGTGACGCGGGTGGTGTCTGGTTATACGGGCGGCGCGGCGGCGAGCGCGAATTACCGAGCGGTGTGCGGTGGCGCAACAGGCCATGCTGAAGCGATAGAGATTCACTACGATCCGGCAGTGTTGTCTTTTGGCCGTTTGTTACAGGTCTTTTTTGCGGTGGCCCACGATCCGACGCAGCATAACCGGCAGGGGAATGATGTGGGGACGCAGTACCGCTCCGCCATATTTACTCTGAACGATGCACAGGCGGTGATGGCACGGGATTATGTGGTACAGCTCAATCAGGCGGGTGTTTTTGATGGACCCATCGCCACCGAAATCACGCCCTTGACGCATTTTTATCCCGCCGAAGAGATCCATCAGGATTATGCCCGGCAGCATCCCGATCAGCCCTATGTTTGTGCGGTGGCACTGCCGAAAGTAGAAAAACTGCACGCATATTTCCCCCAATTATTGCGCAAAAATTAACGGAGATTATGGCAATGGTCTGTTCATCCGCTGGTTTTGATTTGACTCCGATTGACGCCGGGAAGCGCGCAGAAATGGCGCAAGGCTTGTCTGCCGAGGTGCGTCACGTGCTCTTTGAGCATGGCACGGAGCCGCCCTTCTGCGGCGGCCTGTTGCATGAAAAGGGTAACGGGGTTTTTGTCTGTGCGTTATGCAGCCTGCCGCTGTTTCGCTCTACGGCCAAGTTTGAGTCAGGGACAGGCTGGCCGAGTTTCCGGGAGCCTTATGTGCCCGATCATATCCGCGAGATTTGCGATGCCAGTCACGGTATGGTGCGCACGGAAATCCGCTGTGCCCGTTGTGATAGCCATCTGGGGCATGTGTTTCCCGATGGCCCGGCACCGATGGGGCTGCGCTATTGTCTGAATTCGGCAGCGCTGCGCTTTGAAAAGGCCACTTAGTCTGGCTAAATGGCCTCGAACGGCTATGCCCGCGATGAGCGGATGACGATCTCTGCCCACGATGAACGCACCCGCGATGGTGCCCCGGCGCCCGCTGAACCTTTCTGACTTTTTACACCACCTGAAACTATTGGAGAAAACCCATGGATGTCCGTGCTGCCGTCGCCTATGCTGCCAACCAGCCCCTCGTCGTCGAAACTGTGCAACTTGGAGGCCCGCGTGCCGGTGAGGTGCTGGTGGAGATCAAGGCCACCGGCGTCTGCCATACCGATGCCTACACCCTCTCCGGTATGGACCCCGAGGGGCTGTTTCCGACGGTGTTGGGCCATGAAGGTGCAGGCGTGGTGGTGGAGGTCGGACCGGGCGTGCGCTCGCTAAAACCGGGCGATCACGTCATCCCACTCTACACCCCCGAATGCCGGGAGTGCGAATACTGTCTGAGCGGCAAGACCAATCTCTGCCAGGCCATTCGCGAAACCCAGGGGCGCGGCGTGATGCCCGATGGCACCAGCCGCTTCTCCATCAACGGCACACCCCTGTATCACTACATGGGTACCAGTACCTTTGCCAATTACACCGTGCTCCCCGAGATCGCCTTGGCGAAAATTCGGGAAGACGCCCCCTTCGACAAGGTCTGTTACATCGGTTGCGGGGTCACCACCGGTATCGGTGCGGTGATCCACACTGCCAAGGTCCGCCCCGGCGATAAAGTCGTGATCTTTGGCCTCGGCGGGATCGGACTCAATGTGGTGCAGGGCGCGCGCATGGCCGGTGCCGATATGATCGTCGGGGTCGATATCAACCCGACGAAGCGGGCACTGGCCGAGCAGTTCGGCATGACCCACTTCGTCAACCCCAAAGAAGTCGAGGGTGATTTGGTGCCCTATCTGGTGAGTCTGACCAAGGGCGGCGCCGACTTTAGTTTCGAGTGCATCGGCAATGTGGATCTGATGCGTCAGGCGCTGGAATGCTGCCACAAGGGCTGGGGCACCAGTATCATCATTGGCGTGGCCGGTAGCGGTCAGGAAATCCGCACCCGTCCCTTCCAGCTCGTCACCGGCCGCAACTGGCGCGGTTCCGCCTTCGGCGGCGCCAAGGGCCGCACCGATGTGCCCAAGATTGTCGACTGGTATATGGAAGGCAAGATTCATATCGACGAAATGATCACTCATACCCTGCCGGTAGAAGAGATCAACGCCGCTTTTGATCTGATGCACAAGGGTGAGTCCATCCGCACCGTGCTGACCTTTTAAGGGCGAATGATGACAACGGAACTGGAACTATTGGAGGCGCACGCGTGTTTCGGCGGATCGGTGCAGCGCTACCAGCACCACTCCGAGAGCTGCCATGCACCCATGCGCTTCTCGGTCTTTCTCCCGCCCCATAAGGCGGATCAACGACTGCCCGTCGTTTATTTTCTGGCGGGCCTGACCTGCACCGAAGAGACCTTCATGATCAAGGCCTGTGCCCAGCGCTATGCGGCGGAACTGGGCCTGATCCTCGTCGCGCCGGACACCAGCCCGCGTCAGACCGGCATTCCCGGCGAGGATGACGACTGGGATTTTGGCAGCGGGGCGGGATTTTATGTGGATGCGACGGTGGTTCCTTGGTCGGCCCATTACCAGATGCATCGGTATGTGACCGAAGAGTTGCCTGCGTTGATCGATCGGCATTTTCCCGCGAACCCTCAGCAACAGGGCATCTGCGGCCATTCCATGGGCGGCCACGGCGCTTTGGTCTGCGGCCTGCTTCATCCCGACAAATATCGCTCCATCTCGGCCTTTGCCCCCGTCTGCGCCCCCAGCCGTAGTCCCTGGGGACAGAAAGCCTTCGCTGCTTATCTCGGGCCGGATCAGCGGCTCTGGCGAAGCTATGACACTTTAGCCCTGCTTAAGGGTACTGCCGGAACGACGACCACCCCCCTCCTCATTGATCAGGGGCGCGCCGATCCTTTTCTGGAGGCCGAACTGAAGACACAATGGCTCGAAGAACTGGAAGATGACCGGCTGACCCTGCGTTGGCACGAGGGCTATGATCACAGCTACTTCTTCATCGCCAGCTTTATCGGTGAGCACCTCGCTTTCCATGCCCGGCACTTGCGCGAAATGTCCCCGGTCTGAATGGCTGTGTTGGATACTCAAGGATTCATCCTGCCTATCGAGCCGTCGTAGTCGGTAGCGATACACCTTGGTCTGGGGGGCTGTCCGCTAAATTGTCATAAAAAAGTCATACAATCTTCATGCTAGCAGCCTGTCGGACGTGTGTCACGAACGCAAACGTGAGTTTGCGGTGTTGTACTGAAGATGGGAGGAGGTCTCCCGGAGTCGGCTTGCAGGAGCAGGCTTCAAACCGCCCAGTGCTGCTGCGCA
>JBBIUH010000016.1:0-30041 GCA_037440305.1 Acidithiobacillus sp. | reverse complement strand
CGCGCGGGGACGTTCATGCGTCCCTTGCTGTCCAGACTGTGCCGATGCGTTCCCCTAAACATGCCTGCGCCCTCCTCCAAAACCTTCCACTTCACCCCACTTTCACCCACACATTGAAGATTAGAGGGAAGGGTGCCCGCTGTCAAGGAGAAAAACGAATAATTACGGCATGTTAGAGCATGTTTATAAAGAGTAGATAAACTACTTGAAGGGGTTTCTGCAATCATCGGATTACATGATGCAAAATGGACTATAAGATTGGCTTTCCATGGCAATGGAATGAGCATGCACTATTCGTGGGATTTTTATATATATTTGATTTTTATAAGTGTTATAGATTCTTTTGGGGCGTCTGCACAGATAATATGGGGCGTGTGGTAAAAATTGGAGTGGGCCGATAAGCCGGGTTCTGTCGTGGACGACCATTCCTCTAGGCCTGCACTTGCGCGCAGGCTCCAGCAACCTACCCGCATGCACCGCGAGCCACGGTATCGCACGCCTATTTGGTCTTGCTCCAGGCGGGGTTTTCCCTGCCATTTCCGTTACCGGAAATGCGGTGCGCTCTTACCGCACCTTTTCACCCTTACCGGCGCTTGCGCGCTTGGCGGTATATTTTCTGTGGCACTTTCCGTAGGCTCACGCCTCCCGGTCGTTAACCGGCGCCTTGCCCTATGGAGCCCGGACTTTCCTCCCCGGATTGCTCCGCGGCGGTCGTCTGGCCCACTCCGTCGCGGATCATACGCGTTTTGTGGCCTGCTGTCAGAAGAAAAACGCAGGGCCGGACTTCGCGCGCTATACTGTGGGGCACGATTCGCCATCGCCTCGGGGTCCCGAGGCGGCCCAGTGCGATAGCTATAGGAGGGGGTGGAGTGCCATGATCAACGACAATTTTCTCGATGAAGCACGGGAAGTGCCTTCGACTACGCCGATGGAGCGGGTGGTGGCCTGGTCTGTTTTCCGGAGTCGTGCGGATGCGCGGAAGCTTTTAGAGCATGTGTATCTGGCGCCGGGGCAAAGCCTTGTCGGTGGTCATGGCCGCGATAGCGTCGCTCCGTACTGGTGGGTGGGGGTCCAGGTACAAGATGTCAGTCAGTGGGGAAACGCGACGGCGGTTCATAAACACGGTCGCCTCGGAGACTGAGTTCGGGCAGGCGTCGGCGCAACGCCGCCATCAACGGTTTGCGATCGTGGTAACCACCGGTCACCTGCAGTTCGTGGGCAAGCGCCAGCGCCCTACCCAACCGTGGCCCGGGAGCGAATCCCAGTGCCATCAGGTCAGCCCCCTTGAGCAGCGGATCCGGGAGACCGGTCCAAATGTTCATCGCTTGCCAGATCTTGCGGGTGACCTCTATGGCTGAGGGATACTCTGTGCCTGCCCCGCGCGCATCTGCCAGGGCAACATCCAGCAGTAAGGGGCGGTCAGGGACCTGTAGGGCAAGGTGGGCGTAGGCGGCGCGCCCCGCGCCATCGCGGTGCAGGGCATAGGGTGCGCCATGCCAGCGAATGAGGGGCAGCACCTGATGGCTGAAATGGTTGCCGGGAAAGTAGCGGCTCAGGAAAGTCTCGGCGGCGACTCGTGCCTGTTCATGCCCGAAAGCGCGCCAGCGACCTTGGGGGTCGCGCAGGGTGGTGCTGGCTTTGCCGAGGTCGTGCAGCAGGGCGCCAAGCATGAGGATGATGTCGCGCGTTTTGTCGCCGCTGCGGAGTTGGCCGGCAGCGGCAAGCACTCGCCCGGTATATATCCAGACATCGCCTTCCGGGTGAACATCGGGGTGCTGGGGCACTGCTTGCAGGGCACGGAGTTCGGGGAATCGGGTGATGGCGCCAGTAAGGGCGAGACTATCCCAGGCCCGGACCAGATGCTCGCCGCGCAGGAGCAGTGCTTCCCACTCTTTGCGTATGCGTTCCTGGGGGATTTCTTGCAGGCGGGGCGCCAATTGGCGGCAGAGTGTGGCGCTCCGGGCTTCAATAGAAAAGCCTAACTGGCCCGCTAACCGGGCCGCGCGGAAAACGCGCAGAGGGTCTTCCCCAAAAGTGTCGGCCGCTACTACGCGGAGTCGCCGGGCGTGGAGGTCCGCTACTCCCCCAACATGGTCCAAGAGGCGCTGAGCCTGCCAGTCCCAGGCCAGAGCGTTGACCGAAAAATCCCGCCGCTGGGCGGCGATGGCCCAGGGCAGGTGCGGGTTGATCTGCCCTCCCCGTGCTTGTGGCAGGGAAATCTCCGCACCGGCCACCACCCAGACTGCACAGCGACCACCTACCCGATGGGCGCCGAAAGGTTCCAGACATTCGGCCAAACGGGCCTCGCCCAATCCGTGTATTTCCAGATCCCAATCGTGGGCGACCACACCGAGCAGGGCATCCCGCGGTGTACCTCCTACCACCAAGACCCGCGCCCCCGTCCGCTGCAGGGCCGTTAGAATGGGAGTCAGCGCAGCGGGCGGCGTAAGCAGCATGGGAGATCAGCCTTTGCCATTGCGCATTTGCGCCAGCAGTTTGGCGTAGTGTTCGGCGACGACGCGCCGTTTCACCTTGAGGGTGGGGGTTAGTTCGCCGTTGGCCTCACTCAGCGCCTCTGGCAGCAAGGCGAAACGCCGTACCTGTTCATGGGAGGGCAGATCGGCGAGGGCGGTCGCGATGGCCGCATGGATGGCCTTGCGGGTTGCGGCTTCGTCCGCGTGGGCGCCGACACGTTCTTTGAGGAGCTCCTGATTGGGAAAAATGAGGGCCATGAGATAGGGCATGCGATCGCCGAAGACGACGGCCTGGTCGATCAGCGCTTGCGCCATCAGTCGCATCTCAATTTTCTGCGGCGGGATGTTCTCGCCCGCGGAATTCACGATCAGGTCTTTCTTGCGGTCGCTGATATGCAGATAACCGTCCGGGTCCAGGCTGCCCACGTCGCCGGTGTGCAACCAGCCGTCTACCAGCGTCTCGCGCGTGGCGCTCTCATTGTTCCAGTAGCCCCGCATGACGGACGGGCCACGCACCAGGATTTCGCCATCGGCAGCGATACGTCCTTCCAGATTGGGCAGGAACTGTCCCACGGTTCCCGGGCGAATGGCCTCCAGTGGATTGGCGGCGATCACCGGGCTCGCCTCGGTCATGCCGTAACCCTCAATAACAGGTAGTCCCAACTCAATAAAAAACCGGGCAATTTCAGCATCCAGCGGGGCGCCTCCGGAGACGAAGAAACGCAAGCGCCCACCCAGTTTCTTGCGGAGATTGCTGACCAGCAGGCGGCGGGTAATGGAGCGCTGCCAGCGCGCCGCCGGACGCCCCTCTGGATCAATCCCCGCCCCTCGGCGCAGAAACCGACCGAGCAGACCCGGTCGATCTTCGATACCCCGTCGTACCCGGCTATAGAGCAGTTGGAAGACCCGCGGCACGGCGATCATAATGTCCGGATGTGAGGCCTCCATATCGCGGAGGACGGTGTCCGGGCGCTCCGCGTAGGCGACTTCCAGCCCCAGCAGGTAGGCGCCGAAGTGCCCCGTGCCCCGTTCAAAAACATGGGAGAGGGGCAGAATGGAGAGCAGGCGTTGTCCGGCATGCAGTGGCACCAACGGCACGAATCCTTCGATATTACTCAGGATATTGCCGTGACTGAGCATGACCCCCTTGGGCCAGCCCGTCGTCCCTGAGGTATACACGATGGTTGCGGTTTGCTGACGCTGTAATGCCGCCAGATGTTCTTCCAACCCGATATCGGGTATGGCTGCGCCGTCGCTCTCCAGCGCCGCCCAGTGGCGCAGACCTGCGTGCTGCGCGGCGACCGCATCGCGCAGCAGGATACGATCACCGGGCACGCCCCAGCCCTCGCCCCCCATACGCTGCCACTCACCAGCACCTTCCAATAGCATTAGTCCGGCGCCGCTGTCGCCCAGCACATAGTGAATCTCGCGCGGGCTGAACGTCGGGTAGAGGGGAACGGTAATGGCGCCAACGCTGAGGATGGCAAAATCCATGATCGCCCAATCCAGGGAGTTGGGTGCCATCAGGATGACCCGCTCGCCCCGGCGTACACCCAAACGCAGAAGTCCCCGTGCCCGTGCCCTTACATGCCCTGCGAAGGCCGCTGCCGTCATCGGCTGAAAAATATTGCCCTGCCGTTGCAGCGCGATGGTTCCGCCCGGATCGCGGGCGCAGCGTGCGAAGAGGCCCTCCGGCAGACTCTGGAAGCGGGCAAGGTCGACGACCATGTCAGCGCATGGCCTTCTCGGCGGGCGTCAGGCTGCGTTTGAAACTCTCCAGATTGAAGAGGCGATCCATATATTCCTGGGTCGCGCGGGCTGCCGCAGGCAGGCTGATTTCCAGAACCGGCAGGCGCCACAGCAGCGGAGCGATGGCGCAGTCGAGCACCGAAAGTTCGTCGCCGAAGAGGTAACGCTGCTGACCGAAGATGCTGCTCAGTCCGGCAAGAGTGCTGCGGATCTGCTCTTTAGCCGTTTTGACCTGCTCGGCACTGTAGCCCGGCTGGAAGAGCGGTGCGAACCAGTCGCGGTCGAAACGTAAGAGACCAAGGCGCACCTTGGCGCGGGAGATGGGATCCACCGGAATCAACGGGGGGTGCGGAAAACGCTCATCCAGATACTCCATAATGAGGACAGATTCGTGGATGGCCAGATCACGATCTACCAGGGTAGGCACCTGATTGTAGGGGTTGAGTTCCGCGAGATCTTCTGGCCTATTGGCGAGATCGACGTCGATGGTCTGGTACTCCATGGCCTTTTCCTCCAGAACGAAGCGGACGCGGTGCGCAAAAACACAATCGTTGCTGGAGTAAAGGGTCATCAGAGTTTTTTTGCTGCTGGGGGTCGCCATGATATACGTCCTTGTATTGGAGAAGCTTGTTTTGGTGCGACCGCGGTAGTGCGGTCACCTGATCCGTTGGATTATACATAACCGGATGCGCCTTGGGGCGATGCGCCGCGCCTGCCCGCTAAAAAAGACAGTCAACGCATGTGTTAATAAATGTCAACGGAATATTGTCAAGGGTGGCGGGTCGCTGTACACTGCCTGACCAGCGGTTAGTTGTATAGAGACAACAAAAGTTGTAAAGTAGGCTACACGCATTTAGTTTAGCGGGAGGGCGATCCCTGAAATCGCGAAAGGGAATAGGGAATTATGATCCGTCAGCGCACGCTCAAAAATATGATCTGGGGCACCGGTATCGGCTTGCACAGTGGCAAGAAGGTGTATATCGGCCTGCGCCCTGCGCCGGTAAACACCGGGATCGTTTTCCACCGCAGCGATATCGAGGGTGGCGCCTGGATCAAGGCCGACCCTTTGCACGTGGTGGATACCCGCCTGTCTACCAATATCGGCGATGGTCAGATACGGGTCGGTACTATTGAGCATTTGATGTCGGCCCTGGCGGGTCTGGGTATTGATAATGCCTATGTAGATCTCGACGGGCCGGAAGTGCCGATCATGGATGGCAGTGCTGCGCCCTTTGTATTCCTCATCCAGTGCGCTGGGATCGAAGAGCAAAATACACCGAAGCGTTTTATCCGCATCACCAAGCCCCTCAAAGCAGAAGATGGTGATCGTTGGGTGCAATTGGAACCCTTCGAAGGTTTTAAGGTGAGCTTTACCATCGATTTCGATCATCCCGTGATGAAAAATGGCAGTCAGGAAGTGACTGTGGATTTCGCGCGGACCTCTTATCTTAAGGAAGTGGCACGTGCGCGTACCTTCGGCTTTATGCGCGAAGTCGAGACTTTGCGGCGCATGGGGCTCGCCCTCGGTGGCAATCTCGATAACGCCATTGTGGTCGATGATTACCGCGTGCTCAATGAAGAAGGGTTGCGTTACACCAACGAGTTCGTGCGCCACAAGGTGCTTGACTCCATCGGCGATCTCTATCTGCTTGGCCACCCGCTGGTTGGGCATTTTTCTGGTCACAAGGCAGGGCATGCCCTCAACAACAATTTGCTGCGGGCGCTGCTTCTCCGTCAGGATGCCTGGGAGTTTGTGGATTACTCCGAGAGGCGCGCGCCATTTTCCTTTGCTGAGGCACTGGCGACAGCCTCCGCCTGAAGGCTGTCCAGAGTGGCTGCCAGGCGCTTAAGCGCGACGGTTATGGCTTGTGGCATCTGATCGGCATCGGCCTCTGCGCGCAGCGCTTGGGCCGCCGCCGCTGAAATGTGAGGCACCTTCGGGATTTTGGCCGGTTGCGGCAGCCGGTATGACCATGGTCGCACCGAGGCAGTGATTTGCTGGGCTGGAGTTTTCGGGAAGCGATTATTCCATTGCTTCAGTATGTTTTTTTCATTTCTTCGTAGCCATGAAATCCATACCGGGCTCTGACAGAGCACACTCAGCACCCCCCCGGACCAATCAACCAGCCAGGTATGGTCCTGTGCTTCCAGTGAGAGTAACGCATTCCAGTCAATTTGACGCTCACGCAGCAGTGCTCCGCGACGGCAGACCTCTCCGATCGGCCCTGAAGGGTTTTGCGTCATGGGGCGCCAGGTACGTCGTCGTTTATCATCCATAGGCTTTTATGCTACCCTGCTCGATATTTTTTACCTAGGCTCGTGTGCTTATGTTTGGAACTATCATCCGCCATGTCGTTGGCAGTCGCAACGACCGCCTGATCAAGAAGGCCCGTGCCGTCGTGGCGCAGATCAACGCCCTGGAAGGCCGCTACAAGGCCATGGACGATGCCGCCCTCGCCGGGCAGACCATGCTCTTTAAAGAGCGGGTGGCCCAGGGCGAATCACTCGATGCCTTGTTGCCCGAGGCGTTTGCGGTGGTGCGTGAGGTGACTCAGCGGGTGATGGGCATGCGCCAGTACGACGTGCAACTGATCGGTGGCTGCATGCTGCATGAAGGTAAAATTGCGGAAATGCGTACCGGTGAGGGCAAGACTCTCGTCGCGACCTTGCCCGCCTACCTCAACGCCCTGCAGGGTAAGGGCGTGCATGTAGTGACGGTCAATGACTATCTGGCCAGCCGCGATGCTCAGTGGGTCGGTAAGATTCACGGCTTTCTGGGCCTGAGCGTGGGTACCATCATCTCGGACCTTTCCAGCGAGGAGCGCCGAGCCGCTTATGCTGCTGACATCACCTACGGCACCAATAACGAGTTCGGTTTCGATTATCTGCGCGATAATATGGCGTTTTCTCCGGCCGATCGGGTGCAGCGCGGTCTTCACTACGCCATCATCGACGAAGTGGACTCCATCCTTATAGACGAGGCACGTACCCCGCTGATTATCAGCGGTCCCACGGAAGAGAATACCGACCTTTACTACCGGGTGGATAAACTCGTCGGAAATTTTGTGGTCGATGAGGACTATACGGTCGATGAGAAGGCCCGGCAGGTGATGCTCACGGAGGAGGGGATCGAAAAGGCGGAACGCCTGATGGCGGAAAGCGGCCTGCTGAGTGACGGCAATCTCTATGATCTGGCTAATGTTACCCTGGTCCATCATCTCAATCAGGCGCTGCGTGCCCATGTGATCTACCGGCGGGAGACGGATTATATTGTCCGCGACGGAGAGGTTTGCATTGTTGATGAATTCACCGGACGCATGATGTCCGGGCGGCGCTGGTCCGATGGTCTGCATCAGGCGGTGGAAGCCAAGGAAGGGGTGGCCGTTCAGAATGAAAACCAGACCCTGGCCTCCATCACCTTCCAGAATTATTTCCGCATGTATGAAAAGCTTTCCGGCATGACTGGTACTGCGGACACCGAGGCCTTTGAGCTGAACCAGATTTACGGGCTGGAAGTGGTGATGATACCGACTCATAAGCCGATGAGGCGGACGGACTTTGCCGATCTCATCTATCGCACCAGCCAGGAAAAGTGGACGGCTATTGTCGAGGATATCCGCGACTGTCAGCAGCGTGGCCAGCCGGTACTGGTGGGCACCACCTCTATCGAGCATAACGAATTCTTGTCCCACCAGCTCAAGCGGGCACGGATTCCCCATGAAGTGCTGAATGCCAAACAGCATCAGCGCGAGGCCGAGATCATTGCCCAGGCCGGCAAACCCGGAATGGTGACCATCGCTACCAACATGGCGGGGCGTGGTACCGACATCGTGTTGGGCGGCAATGTCGGGCATCAGGTGGATATGGTGCTGGCCAATCCGGATTTGGAAGAAGAGGAAAAAACCCAACGGATCGATTCACTTAAGGATGGTTGGCAGGGGCTGCATGATGCAGTGATAGCGGCGGGCGGACTCCATATTGTCGGCACCGAACGTCATGAATCGCGGCGGGTAGACAACCAGTTGCGGGGGCGTTCCGCTCGCCAGGGCGACCCCGGTACCACCCGTTTTTACCTTTCCCTGGAAGACCCGCTGATGCGCATTTTCGGCAGCGACCGGCTGGGCGGCCTGATGCAGAAGCTGGGGATGAAGGAAGGTGAGGCGATTGAGCATCCCTGGGTGACCAAGTCCATTGAGAATGCCCAGCGCAAGGTGGAAAGTCGCAACTTCGATATCCGCAAGCAATTGCTGGAATACGATGACGTGGCCAATGAGCAACGTCGGATCATCTATCAGCAGCGTAATGCTTTCATGGATGCGGATGATGTCAGTTCGGAAATCAAGGCACTACGTGATGACGTCCTCGACGCGGTGCTGGCCGATACTGCGCCTGAAGGTGTCATGGAAGAACGCTGGGATCTGCCCGGCCTGGAATCGGCTCTGGAGCGGGCTTTTGGTCTGCAGGTCCCGGTCGGGCAATGGCTGGAGCAGGATAAGCGTCTGGCTTATTCCGCTTTGCGCGAGCGGATCATGGAGATGGTGTTGTCTGCTTATACGGCCAAGGAAGCACTCATGGGCAGTGAAATGGCCCGTCACTTTGAGAAGTCCATTCTGCTGCAGGTTCTGGACAGTCACTGGAAGGATCATCTGGCGAGCATGGATCATCTCCGCGAAGGCATTCATCTGCGTGGATATGCCCAGAAGAATCCCAAGCAGGAGTACAAGCGGGAGTCTCTGGTCATGTTCAACACCATGCTGGATCAGTTGCGCGAAGAAGTGATCAGTACCTTGTCCCGACTGCATGTGAGCCCGGCGCCAGCAGAGCCGATGGATTGGGATGCTATCGCCCGTGCCGCCCAGCCGCAGCATTTGCAGTTCTCCCATCCGGATTTCGCGGCGGCCGCGGCGCCGGCTGTTGAAGATGCGGGCCTTGCATTGGCGGGGCTGGGAATCATTGGCGAACAGGAGGCCGGTCACAGCCCCGTAGTCAATGATGACAAGGTGGGGCGGAATCAGCCTTGTCCTTGCGGTTCCGGTAAAAAATACAAGCATTGTCATGGGCGCTTGCAATAAGGAAAACGTATGGCCGTCGGTCTCCACCCTCCCCGGAATATCCTGCCCATAGCGGGGGTCCGTCTGAGCACGGCGGAGGCGGGTATTCGCTATGCGAAGCGTCGTGATCTGACCCTGATCCATCTCGCGGAAGGGTCCCAGGTGGCGGGCGTTTTTACCCGCAACCGCTTTTGTGCTGCGCCCGTACTGATAGCGCAGCGTCATCTGGCAGGCGGCCCCGGCGTGCGGGCGCTGGTGATCAATACCGGCAATGCCAATGCGGGTACGGGTGCGGCCGGGTTGCAGGCGGCAGAGGCGAGTTGTCGGGTGGTGGCCGAGCAGTTGGGTTGTGCGCCTGGGGCGGTGCTGCCCTTTTCCACCGGGGTGATCGGCGAACCGGTGGCGCTGGCGGAGAAAATCGCCGCGGTGCTGCCAGCCTGCGTTGCCGGACTTGCCGAGGACCAATGGGAGGCTGCCGCTGCGGCGATCATGACTACGGATACCATCGCCAAGGCCTGTTCCCGCCAGGTGGAACTGGATGGTGTTACGATCACGGTGACCGGCATGGCCAAGGGATCCGGGATGATCCGCCCGGATATGGCCACGATGCTGGCCTATATCGCTACCGATGCCCCTTTGCATGGGATAGCCTTGCAACAGTGTCTGCAAGAGGCCATGGCACAGTCCTTCAACCGCATTACGGTGGATGGTGATACCTCTACCAACGACGCCTGCATCCTGATGGCAACGGGGCAGGTGACGCTGCCTCCCATCGCTGCGGCGACGGATCCCCGCTACGCAAGCCTGAGAGACGCCATCACGGCCGTGGCGCAGTGGCTGGCGCAGGCGGTGGTGCGCGATGGCGAGGGGGCGACCAAGTTTATTCCGATCCATATCCGGGGCGGGCGTGACGAAGCAGAGTGTCTACAGGTGGCTTACCGGATGGCCCATAGTCCATTGATCAAGACGGCGTTCTTTGCTTCCGACCCGAATTGGGGGCGCTTGCTGGCGGCCATCGGTTCAGCCGGTGTGGATGACCTGGAAGTGGATGGGGTACAGGTCTGGCTGGGCGATACGCGCATCGTGAGGAATGGTGCCCGCGACCCCGCTTACAGCGAGGCGGCGGGGCAGGCGGTAATGGCTCGGGAGGAAATTCCGGTGCGGGTTGATCTGGGCAGAGGGGCTGCCGAAGCGCAAATCTGGACCTGTGACCTCTCCTATGACTATGTACGTATCAACGCCGATTATCGTAGCTGATGCCTACTGTTCCCGTCGCAACCGGAATCATTGAAGACGCCTCCGGGCGCCTGCTGGTTTCACTGCGCCCGGAGGGCAAGCCCTGGCCGGGCTTCTGGGAGTTCCCCGGCGGTAAAGTCGATCCCGGCGAAACACCGGAACAGGCGCTGGTCCGGGAGCTCTGGGAAGAGCTGGGAATTACGGTAACCGCACCGGAGCCCTTCCGAGTGTTGGAGTATACCTATCCGGAGCGGACGGTGCGTCTGCATTTCTACCGGGTGCGGCATTGGACGGGCACGGCGCACGGGCGGGAAGGACAGGAAGTACGCTGGCTTTATCCCTGGGAGATTCCCGCTCTGAAGTGTCTCCCCGCGAACCTCTGCTTGACGGCGGCCGTATTGGCGGAGGCTTTGCCCCAGCCGCCCCTCTGTCTGATTGCCGATCCGGGCAGGCTGCCCCTACCCGATTTCCAGAGGTCGCTGGAAGCTGCCCTCGGTGCCGGATTGCGCTGGCTGGTGTTGCGCTGCAAGGCTGTGCCGGATGACTCTAGCACTGATGTGCTGGCGGCGCTGTGTGCCGAGGCGCTGGCGCGAGGCGTGCAGGTCTACCTCAATCATCCCGATCCCTTGCCCGACTGGCCGCGATCTGGCCGCCACCAGACCCAGACCCAGTTGGACTCAGGCATAAAACCCGATGAGGCATTCGGGGTGTCCTGTCATGATGCGGCGGGCTTGCGGCGGGCGGCGCGTCTCGGGGCGCGCTACGCCTTTCTCTCGCCGATTTTCCCCACCTCCAGTCATCCGGGTGCGGAGGCGCTGGGACCTCGGGTTTTCGCGGCGATGGCCGCTGAATCCTCCCTGCCCCTCATTGCGCTCGGCGGAGTGACGGCAGCAGGGGTGCCGGAGGCGCTGGCGGCAGGTGCATGCGGTGTGGCGGTGCTCTCCGGCATTCTCGAAGCGCAGGATCCTGCCGCCGCTACCCGCGCATTGCTCCGGCACTGGGACCGATAAATGGCCCTGGTTTCCGTCGTGATTCCGCTCTACAACGAGATCGACAATATCTCGCCACTCTGTACAGCCCTCAGTAATGTCCTGGGGGGTGCCGATGCCGAGGTGATCATCGTCGATGACGGCAGCCGGGACGGGAGTGCCGCCGCGCTGGATCGGGAGGCAGCGGCGCGCGGCGCGGGTTTCAAAATCATCCACCTGCAACGAAACTTTGGACAGACCGCGGCGATGCAGGCGGGGATTGATGCCGCTCAGGGCGAGGTAATCGTGACCCTGGATGCAGATCTGCAAAATGATCCGGAAGATATCCTGCCCCTGGCGCAGCGCTTGCTGGAGGAGAATCTGGATGTGGTGGCGGGTTGGCGGAAAAACCGGCAGGACAGTCTGTTGTTGCGCAAGATTCCGTCGCGGATTGCCAATCGTTTGATCCGCCGCCTCACGGGCGTTTATTTGCATGATTATGGTTGCACCCTCAAAGCCTATCGTGCCTCGGTGATCAAGGGGGTGCGCTTGTATGGCGAAATGCATCGCTTCATCCCGGCCTGGCTTTCCACCCTGACTTATACGGATCGCATCGTTGAGGTGCCCGTGCGCCATCATCCACGTCGGGCGGGGCGGAGCAAGTATGGGATCACCCGCACCTTGCGGGTGCTGGTGGACCTGTTGTTTGTGAAGTTTTTTCTCGGCTACAGCCAGCGTCCGATGCATTTCTTTGGGGTGACCGGGCTGGCGCTGCTCAGCATCGGCTCGGCCATGCTGCTGTATCTGTTCATCGATAAATTCGGCTTTGGTGCGGAAATCTCCGGGCGCCCCATGCTGATTGCCGGCGTGCTGTTTTTTCTCGCGGGGCTGCAATTCCTCAACACCGGCATCCTCGGCGAGATGCTGGCGCGCATCTACCATGAGTCTCAGGACAAAAGGACCTATGTGGTGCGCCACACCGTACATTTGGATCCACCCGCGTGAAACCCGTTCCTATTCTGATGTATCACAATATCTCAACGGCTCCCAAGGGGGTCAAGCTGCGCGGCCTTTATATCTCCCCCCGGCGTTTTGCCCGGCAAATGGCGTTACTGCACTGGTTGGGTTATCAAGGGCTGTCCATGTCTGCAGCCATGCCCTATCTGCGCGGAGAGCGGGAAGGCAAAGTGGCAGTGATTACGCTGGATGATGGCTATCGGGATAATCTCGAATTTGCCTTGCCGGTGTTGCAGTGCCATGGTTTTACGGCAACCTGCTACGTGGTGAGTGCCGCCATCGGCACCGACAATTACTGGGATGCGCAGCAGTTAGGCACACATAAGCCGCTGATGAATGTGCATGAGCTACATCGCTGGCGGGCGGCTGGAATGGAGATCGGGGCGCACAGCCGTCATCATCCTCGTTTGCCGGAGTTGAGTGAACCGGAGTTGGACGACGAGGTGGCAGGATCCAAGCGCGAGTTGGAAGGGCTTTTGGCGTTGCCGGTGACCCAGTTCTGTTATCCCTATGGTGCGGCGGGGCTGCGCGAGCGGGAGGCGGCCCGGCGCGCCGGTTTTGCCGCCGCAGTGACGGTGCGGCGGGGCCGTGTCTTGCCGGGTGCTGACCTCATGGATTTGCCACGGGTGATGGTCGGTGGCCATCATGCGCCCCAGGTTTTCCCCCTGCAACTGCTGACCCGGCATGAGGACCGCCATTGACCGCCGCCCCGCGTCTGCTTTGGGTGGGCACCAACCCCGGCGGCGGTGGTACGGAGACGCACATGATCACCCTGAGTCGCGCCCTGGCCGAGCAGGGGGCGGAGGTGCATTGTCTGGTGCATCCACAAGGACGAATCGCGCAGGCGCTGGAGACTGCGCCGGTGACCCGGCATTTCGGGGTCTTCCGCAACAGCGCCGATCCCGGCGGCATCCGTGCCTTGCATCGGGCTATCCGTATAGTGCAGCCGGACTGGGTTATCGGCAGCTTCAGCAAGGAATACTGGCCGCTGGCGCTGATCAGCCGCAGTGCGGGGCGGCGCCTCGCGCTCTTTCGGCACATGGACCTGCCACTCAGGCCCGGCACCCGCTGGCTGCTCTCGCGCTGGCCGCTGCGTTTGTTCGCTATTTCCGCCTATCTGCGGGAGCGCCTAATCTCGCAGGGCGTGCCCGCAGAACGTGTCGAAGTGTTGGCGAATCCTCTGCGCCGGGCAGATTTTCAGCGTGATATCACGGCGCGAACGCGGCAGCGCATCGCCTTGGGATTGGCGGATGAGGATTTTCTCGTGGGCTTTGTCGGCGCCTGGCACCGGGGCAAGGGTGTGTTCATGCTTGCCGACGCCATCGACGCCGCCCATGCCACGGATGCCCGGGTGCATGGGCTGTGGTTGGGGGGAGGCACCCATGAAGCGGAGTTGCGCGTGCGTCTGGAGGACAAGCCCTGGCATCATTTGCTGGGCTGGCAAGACCCGGCAATGCCCTGGTACAGCGTCATGGACACCCTTGCCCTGCCTTCCATTGAGCCGGATACCTTTGGGCGGGTTTGCCTGGAGGCGCAGGCCTGCTCCACCCCGGTGCTGGGGGCGGCCATGGGGGGTATCCCCGAGAGCTTTGCGCCGGATCGGAGCGGCTTGTTATTGCCTGCCGGGGCATGGAGGGATTGGCGGGACGCCATTTTGCGGCTGGCGGCGGATGTCTCCTTGCGTGCGCGTTTGGCGGCGGCCGGACCGGATTATGCCCGGCGCTTTGATGCGGACGTCATCTCCCGCGATTTTCTGGCCACCCTGGCGCGATGACACAGATGCTTCCACGTCTTATGATAGAGGCTGTTTATTCGCTGAGGCAGGGGGAAAGGTCATGCAGGTAGCCATGTTACGGCCTTTGTCTGTCAAAGAGTATCTGGAAGGTGAGGAGTGCGCCGATATGCGCCACGAGTATGTGGCCGGGCAGATCTATACCGGCGTCGATCTGCCTTTGGCCCTGCCGACGGATTGAACGCAGCCCTGATGCCACGTCCTTTACCCGTAGAACCCCACCGCATACTTCTGATCAAGTCGCACAGTGCAGGTATCGGCGACATCCTGCGTAGCTCGGCGGCCTGGGCGGTGCTCAAAAAGCGCTGGCCGGATGCGGAGCTGCATCTCGTGTTTCTGACCCGCTGGCCGGGTTATCCGAGCGAGGCGCTGATTCAGGAGCATCATCTGTTGTCCAGCACCCATTTTCTGCCCATGCAAGAGGGGCGTTTTGCCGGTATACGGGGCGTTGGACCAAGTACGTGGCGCCGATTACTGCCGGAGCTGCGGCGCATCGCGCAGGATCTGCAACCGGACCTGATCATCGACCACGAACCTTTCGGCATAGAGACGAGCATCGCCGCCCGCTGGATGCGGCTTTTTTGCGAGGCACCTGTGGTCGGGGTGAATCAGGTGCCGGGACGGGGGTGGTTTTATGATGATGCGGGACCGGGTTTGCAGAACTATGCCCGTCAACGCGGCTTACACTGGCCCATGGATTATACGGAGCGGGATTTCGCGGCGTTGGCCGCGCTGGGCCTTGAGCGGGATGGCCAGCGGATCATATTGAAGGAAACCGCGGCAGGGCGCCAGTTTCGGGAATCTTTGCAATCCCGGTTACCAAAAGGCCGGCCTGTTATCGGAGTGAACATTGGTTGTGGTACGCTGGATGCGGAAAAAAAGCGCCCCTCCGTAGGCTTTCTGGTGGAAGTGATGGGGCAGGTTGCGGCCGCTTCTCCCCATGTCCTTTTATTGACCGGCGCCCCAAACGAACGCAGCATCAATCAAGGTTTTTTGGGGCAATATGTTGCCCGCTGGGGTGATGTCGGACACATCCTGGATATTGCTGGCCAGACCACACCCAGCGGCCTGACGGGAGCACTGGCTATTTGTGATATCTTCGTGTCCAGCGACTCCGGGCCGTACCACATGGCCGTCGCCATGGGTATGCCCACGCTGGCGCTGTTTAATTTTCCAAGTCCGGAACATTATCATAGTGAAGCATCCGTCGTCGTGACCGAGAAGGGTGGTGGCAATAGTGATGCGACGGTGTCCTGTATTTTACGATTGATCGACAAGAAAAAGGTTTTTATGTCATGAGATGGCGAGTCCCGGATGGACTGATGTTTACAGCGTATGCCTTGCCATTATTCAGCTTCCCGCTGAGTACGGCGGGTGCTGGTATATCAGCGGGACTTTTGCTGGTGCTTTATGCCCTAAGCGGCTATTGGCGGCAATGGCGCCAGATCTTCGCGCGGCCCTGGGCGATACCACTTGCGCTGCTCATCGGTTGGACGCTCCTCGGTCTGCTATGGACCACAGATATGTTCTTCGGCATGAAGGTCGCGGAAGCCACCAGTTACGGTATGCTGGCGTTTATAGGTGCCACATTGCCCTGGAATACGCGCTGGATAAAATTATTAATCAGGCTATTTCTTTCGGGTTTGTTGATCAACGAATTCCTGGCAGCCATGATGACTTGGGGAGTTTTTCCGTGGAAGAATACCGGCGGTGTGGCCTATACGGGTTTTTGTGGACATATTTTCCTTTCTTTGGCGATTGCCCACGCGCTTCTGTGGCTGACTTGGGACTTCAGGCAGCAATGGAGTTTTCCCCGTTGGGCTAATTTGCTTGTCGGTCTGCTACTGTTGGCGCAACTGCTTGTTATCCCGGGGCGTTCTGGGCAATTACTACTGGTGATTCTGCTTCCCATAGCGATTTGGATGCTCTATCCCGGACGCTGGCGCTACTGGATGACTATGGCTTTTTCTTTGGCTGTGGTGGGTTTGTCTGCAGTGCCGTACATCCGTTCCTATTTTATGCTTGGAGTTCATGGGTTGTTGAGTTTTAATTTGAACCAGGCAGCTATTTATTCCAGCTGGGGTATTCGTCTTTTGGCTATGATCGGCGGTGTGATGATGTTCCTTGCACATCCATTTTTTGGGGTGGGGACAGGTGATTTTTATTCCGTCATACTGAAAATGCAGGCAGCGCATCAGATTCCCGTGACCCCCGGTTTTATCATGAATACTGCGGCTAACAGCTATATCAGTGAAGCGGCATCTTTGGGTATTGTCGGTCTTGGGCTTTTCCTCTGGTTTCTCTGGTCCCTGGGGCGTGAAATGTGGAGGTCGCGAGCTCTGCCGCAGAACTGGTTCGCACTTACTTACTTCTCCATCTATCTCATCGGTGGACTTTTCGATGGTTTGAGTTGGGGGTACGCTGACGCCATTACTATTGCGTTGATGGCTGGTTTGCCTCTATACCAAAGGTCTGTGATTGAGCCTTCAGGGCTGAGCGCCCCGTAATGTGCGCTCGCCTGTCGGTAGGCTATCCTCAGCGGATTCTGATGAAGTGATTGTTCCAGAGTGTGGCAGACTCTGAAAATGGGTTAAGTCATTCAGATGGATTAACCTCACGGGTATGATGCTATCGTGAGGTTAATGTATTTGATATTGTTAACAGAATGGGATATGCCATGGGATTTCCGCTGTCTGTGTCTATTATAACGCTAAATGAAGAGCGTAATCTCGAACGTTGTCTGCGGTCGGTGGCAGATCTGGCTTCGGAAATCGTCGTTGTAGACTCGGGGTCTAGCGATGCAACTGAAGAGATTGCGAGGCGCTATGGCGCTCATTTCTTTAGTAATCCGTGGCCTGGCAATGTTGCACAAAATCAGTTTTCATTCAATCAGTGTGCGCAGCCGTGGGTGTTATCCATTGATGCTGACGAGGCGCTTAGCGCAACGCTGTGTGACTCCATTCGACAGGTAATGGCAGCCCCTCCAGATGACTGTGACGGATGGCTTATAAATCGTCGCACGCAATATTTAGGACGTTGGATCTGGCATATTTGGTATCCAGAGTGGCGACTTCGGTTGGTGCGTCGGGAGTCTGCAAAATGGGTTGGTCCGGATCCGCATGGTCACATGGAGGTTGCGGGTCCGGTGTGCAAGCTGAATGGCGATCTACTTCATTACACCTATCGGGATTTGGATGATCAGCTTGCCAAGCTTATCTCCTATGCACGGACAACATCTTCGGTTAAGTATTCAAAAGGTGTCCGGATGAGTGCGGTTAAGCTATTATTTTCACCTTGGCTTCGTTTTCTTCGCGATCTGATACTCAAAAGTGCATGGCGGGATGGGTATCGCGGGGTTATGATTGCCTACGCGGGTGCTTTTTCTTCATTCATGAAGCAGGCCTACTTGTATGAACTAGAATGCCGCGAACGCGAAACAGATCACGAATAGTGTGTCCTGCGAATAAATGATGAAACTCCTCCTGCTGCGCTTGAGTTCCATGGGCGACGTGCTGCATACCCTGCCGGCGGTGACGGATTTGCAGCAGGCCCGGCCGGATCTGCGCTTGCATTGGTTGGTTGAGCCTGCATTCGCACCCATCGCACTGCTGCATTCCGGAGTCGCGCGCGTGGTTCCCTTCTCTCTGCGCAACTATAAGAAACAGTGGCGTGGGCTGGCGGTCGCGCTGCGCGACTTGCGGCGCGACTTGCGGGCAGAGGAGTATGATCAAATTTTTGATGCCCAGGGCCTCTACAAAAGTGCGTTGCTGGGCCGTCTGGGCGGTGCGCCGCTGTGGGGTCTGGATGCCGCCAGCGCCCGCGAACCGGGTGCCACCCGGCTTTATCATCGCTGCTTTCCGGTGTCCTGGGGGCAGTCCGCCATCAGCCGGAATCGCCAGCTGTTCGCGCAGGCTCTGGATTACCCCCTACCGGAAACGCCGCCGGATTATGGTTTGCAGGGTGCCGCCGCGCGCCTGCGTAAAGACACGCTGGCGCAGCCTTGGGGTGAACTGGCGCGGCAACCCTTTGTGCTGGGTTTTCACGGGACCTCGCGGGAGAACAAGGAATGGCAGGAAGACTATTGGCGGGCACTGGCGGCCTCGTTGCGACAGGCGGGATGGCGTTTGTTGCTGCCCGCAGGCAATGCGCGCGAGGCGGCGCGCGCCCGGCGCATCGCGGAACAAGCGGATAATGTGGTCGCCCTGCCCCCCGCTACGTTGCTGGAGCTTGCCGCCTTGATCGTGCGGGCTGATGCCTATGTCGGCATGGATACGGGACTTTCTTATCTGGCCGGTGCCCTGGGGCTGGCGGGGGTTACTTTGTACGGACCGACGGCCAGGGATCGGTTTTCTGTGGCGGAGGACCATCAGGCCAGCCTGCAAAGCCTCGAGCCTTGCGCGCCGTGTGGTAAATCCCGATGCCCGTTGCCGGAAGCGAAAAATGGTCTGATACCCTGCCAGCAGGCCTTACGCCCGGAGCAGGTCTGGACGGCCTTATCCCCTTTGCTGGAGCACCGATCATGAATGATCCCCTGGTGCTCCTGCCGGAGGAGCGCCGCCGTTATCGGCGGCATCAGTTCTGGACGGATCACGGTATTTTCCGCGAGCTGTTTTATGCGAATTTTCACGAGATTGCACCAGGGGTGTTTCGCTCGGCCCAGCCGTCGCCGGTCCAGTTACGGCACTGGCAGCAAAAGCATGGTCTCTGCGCGGTATTGAACCTGCGTGCCCCGGCACCCCACGAACCCCATTACCGTCTGGAGCAGGAGATTTGTGATGCCCTGGGCATGACGCATTTGACCCTGCACGGCTTCGGCTCCCGGGATTTGCCGGAACGCGACAAGTTGCTGGCGGGCATAGAGGTGCTGGATCAATTACCCCAACCTTTTTTGCTGCACTGCAAATCCGGCGCGGATCGGGCCGGTTTCATCAGCGTGCTGTATCTGCATCTGGTGCGGGAGATACCCCTCGGCGAGGCGCAGCGGCAACTGCGTTTGTGGCCTTTCGGTCATATCCGGCACGCCAATACCGGCATTCTCGACTGGTTTTTCATCAGTTACCACGATGCTGCCGCCCGCCAGCCCGGCCTGACCCTGCGTGACTGGATCAAGGACGGGTATGATCGCGAGCGCGTCCTGAAGAACTTCCGGCCCTGGTATCGTCTGGACTGGCTGACCGACCGTATTTTGCACCGCGAATGATGAGCCGCCGCCTCTACGCCTTTCTGCTCTGGCTGCTCAGCCCGGTCGTTCTGGGCTTTACCCTCTGGCGGGCCTGGCGACGACCTGCCTACCGGGAGCGCTGGTGGGAGCGTTTCGGCTGGGGGCCGCGCCGTTCGGATCGGCCCATCTGGATTCATGCGGTGAGTGTGGGGGAGACCATCGCGGCGATTCCCCTGGTGCGGGCTTTGCAGGCACGTTATCCGCAGGTGCCCATTCTGATGACCAGCACAACGCCGACGGGAGCTGCTGTAGTCAGTCAGCGCTTGGGTACGGAAGTGTTGCAGTATTACCTGCCTTATGACCTGTCCGCGGCGGTCACGCGCTTTTTGCGCCGCGAGCGACCGCGCTTGGGGATTATCATGGAAACGGAGATCTGGCCCAATCTCTGTCATGCCGCCAGGCGCGAGGGCGTGCCGCTGATGCTGGCCAATGCCCGCCTCTCCCGGCGCTCGCTTCGGGGTTACGCCCGTTTCCGGACGCTCTTTGCCCCCGCATTGGCCAGTATGAGCGCCATTGCGGCCCAGAGTTCGGAAGATGCGGCGGCTTTTCGCAATCTGGGGGCACGGCATGTGGTGGTGACCGGTAATATCAAATATGACCTGCCGGAGCCCGTCGCCGCGCGGGAGCGGGGGTATCAGTGGCAACAGCGTTTCGGTGGGCGGCCGGTCTGGGTATTCGCTTCCACGCATGCTGGTGAGGAGCAGATGGCGCTGGCGGCGCTGGAAGACTTGCAGCGCCAATGGCCGGATCTGTTGCTGGTGCTGATTCCCCGCCATCCCTCGCGACGACTGGAGGTGATGGCTCGGATGCAGGCAAAGGGGGTGTCCTTTGCCTTGCGCTCGCGTGCTGAGGACGTGGAGGGGCGCGCGGTTTTTCTGATAGATACGTTGGGTGAGGTGATGGACTTCTACGCGGCGGCAAATGTAGTGACCATCGGTGGCAGTTTTGTGCCGGCGGGGGGGCATAATCCCCTGGAAGCTGCAGCACTGGCCCGCCCGGTTACCTTCGGCCCGTATATGGATAATTTCAAGGGCATCACCCAGGATTTGCTGGCGGCCAACGCTGCGGTTCAGGTTGCGGATGTCGAGGCCCTGGTAGCGCAGTTGGGGGCGTGGTTGACTACCCAGGAGCCGGCGACAGAGATGGGCGACCGGGCCTTGGCGTTTCTGCAGCAGCAGCGTGGCGCGCTGGGGCGTACTTTTGCCCTGCTAGATCATATTGTTCCGTAAGCATTTTAATAAGGATAGTCCCAGCCTTCCGGCTGATCCTTGAAACGACGGTGAACCCACCAGTATTGTTCAGGGGCTTTGCGGATAGCGGTCTCCAGTGCGACATTCATCGCCGTGGCATCCGCCTTGGCATCGCCGCTCGGGAAAGATTCCGGCATGGGCACAATCTCGATACGAAAACCCTCACCGTCCGGCAGTCGATAGGCAAAGAGTCCGAACACCGGGCTTCCGCGTCGCGCCGCCAGTCGGCCCAGCACCGGTGTCGTGCAGGCAGGGCGGCCAAAGAAAGGGGCATAATCCCCTTCGCGCGGATCGACGTTCTGGTCCGGAAGTATACCGATGGCGTTCCCCTGATGCAGGGCGTGGAGCAGCGGGCGGATACCGCCCTCCTTGGGGACCAGTTGCGCTCCGCTGCGTCCGCGTCCGGCCACTATGCGCGCGTTGACGGCCGGATTGCGGGTTTCCATGTAGAGTACGGTTATCGGCCAGCGTTGCCCGATGTAGAGCACCGCGGCTTCCCAAGCCCCCAGGTGCGCGGTGAAGAGAATCACCCCATGTCCTTCGGCTAGAGCGGCGTCCACCAGATCGTCCCCGCGCACTTCGCGGATCAGTCCGAGGGCGCGGGGCAAAGGCCAGTACCACAGCGGCCCCAGCTCCAGGGCAGCCTGGCCCAACGCCTGGAAATGCGCGCGCCGCAGGGTATGCCGCTGGGCCAGGCTCATCATGGGGAAGGCTATGGCGAGGTTGGTGTCTACGACTTTGCGCGCCCGTGTCATACTGAGCCGCACCAAATCACCGAGCATTGCACCGAGGGCCGCACGCCAACGCCGCGGCAGGTAACCCGCCCCGCGCAGGATGCCCGCTGCCAGCGAGGCTACTGCCTTTTGCCGCAGATTTCCCGGTACCTCAGCCACTTTTCCCCGATCTCCCCTATTTTGTGGCGGGTATTGTAGGACAGGGCGGGGCGTTCGGATACCCATTGTTCGCATGGTATTGCCGGCGAAGAGGCTTCCGGGCTACTGGTGCAGCGCCCGCCGCAGGCGATCCAGCCCTTCCTCCAACACGCTCCGCGGTGCGGCGAAATTCAGTCGCACAAAACCCTCGCCGCCCGGCCCGAAACTGGGGCCGGGATTGAGGTCGAGACCAGCTTGTAGCAGGCGCCGGGCGAGCGTCTCGTCGTCGCCGTAATGGTGTACATCCAGCCAGGCCAGATAGCCGAACTCCGGTTGCCGGTAGCCGACTTCGGGTAGCTCCCGCATCAGGTACTCGCTGATGAAGCGGGCATTATTGCTCAGATGCTGGCGCAATGCGGCTTGCCACTCCGCACCGTGTCGCCAGGCGCTGGTCATGGCGGTCAGGGCGAAGAGGTTGGTGTGCTGAATCTGGCTGCGCTGGACCTCGTCCTGAAAGGTGCGCCGCAGCCCGGCGTCGGGGATGATGCTGACCCCGCCACCCAGTCCCGCCAGATTGAAGCTTTTGCCGGCAGAGGTCAGGAGGATCGCGCGCGGGAAGCGGCTGGGGAAGGGGCAGTGTGGATGCTGGCTGAGGTCGGCATGAATTTCATCGCTGACCACCACGCAGCCCGCTTCGGCGCAGAGAGTACCTAGTCGTTGCAGCTCTTCCGGTGTCCAGACCCGCCCCACCGGATTGTGGGGCGAGCAGAGGAGCAGCAGCTTCGCCCGCTGGACGGCGATTTCCAGGGCATCCCAATTCATGCGGTAATGGCCGGTGTCATCCGCGATCAGCGGGGCCAGTAGCAATTCCCGCCCGTTGTCCTCCACCGCGGTCATGAACGGCGGATAAATGGGAGGCATGACGATGATCGCCTCACCGGGTCGGGTGAAGGCACGTACGGCTGCGTAAAGGGCAGGAACGACACCGCTGATGCAGGCGACAGCGTCGCTTTCCGGCCGCCAGTCATGGCGCGTGGCCAGCCAGTCGGCGGCGGCCTGCAATATGGTTCCTTCGTTGCCCGGATAACCGAAAACGGGATGCTGCAGGCGTTCCTGCAAATCGGCTATGACCGTGTCGGGTGCGGCGAAATCCATATCTGCCACCCACATGGGCAGCACTTCAGCGCCAAAACGTGCTGCCGCACCATCCCATTTAAGGCATCCGCTTCCGCGTCGTGGAATGACTCTGTCGAAGTCGACGCCGTCCTGCTCCGCGCTCATAAGCGCTCCCAGATGGTCACCTGCGCGATACTATGCTGATATTTGCGTGCCGTTTCGCGGATGACAAAGGACAAATCCTGCGGGCTGTCATCGCGCAGACGGAATGGTCCGGACAAAATTTCCCGCAGGGCGTCAAAGGTGCTCAGATTCTCCCCATCTCGTTTGAAACCGCCGAGCCATTCCGTCCGCGCGGTGTATTCTTCCAGCCAGGTATAGGGCGACGTGATGACCAGCAAACCGCCGGGAAGGATGCGGTCGGCAATGTCCTCCAGAAATTTGCGGGGATGATGCAGGCGGTCGATGAGGTTGGCCGCCACGACCAGATCATAATCCCGATACAAAGGCTTCAGATTGCAGGCGTCGGCCTGGAAGAAGCGGACCCGGTCCGCCGTCCCGGTCAGACCCAGGGCGCCGAGATCTGCCGTTTGATAGCTTTGCAGTTCACCCTCTTCGGTCAGCGTGTAGGAGAAGTGCCCGCGCTCGCGCAGTTGTACGCCTACGCTGATGAAGCGTGCCGAGAAGTCGAGGCCGGTGACCTCGGGGCAGTGCTTTGCCAGTTCAAAACTACCGCGGCCTACGGCACAACCGATGTCAAGAGCCCGACGTAAAGGCTTGTCGGCCATAGCCTCCACCGCGATGCCTACGACCTCCGCCGCAAAATTGGCCACCCCATAGTATTCGCGCCCATAGTGAAATTCCGCATATTGGGAGACCAGGGTGTCACTCTCATAGGCCGGTACCTCAGGCAGCGCATTGGGCGAGGCCACATAACGGAATCCCGCATGCTGGAAGAAATGGCGGCGGAAGGCATAGCGGGCCTCCTGTTGCATTTCGTTGCCGAGACTGATGAATGAGCCGCCCTTGATGAGATTGTGCTGTTGGTCGAAGGTGGGCACCGTGAAGTCATCATAAACCGGATGCACCTCGAAACCGGAAAAGGGATAGATGGGCGTCGCGGTCCATTGCCAGACGTTGCCGACCACATCGTAGAAATCCCCCTGTTTGAATTGATCTACGGGGCAGGGCGAGCAGCCTGCGGCGAGTCCGATATTGCCGGGCACCGCGTCGCCCCAGGCATCACTGTCCGCCGGCACACAGAGATCATGCAGGCGCCGCCATTCATCCTCGCTGGGCAGGCGCAGGCTTTGACCGGTCCGGGCCGATTTCCAGCGGCAGAAGGCATCGGCTTCCAGCGCATTCACCTCCACCGGCCAGTTCCACGGCATGGGGCGCTCCTCCGCGATCAGGCGCAGCCGCCAGGTGCCCTGATCCGGGACCCAGAAAGTCGGGTGCCGGACCTGGCTGAAGCGGCGCCAGCGATCCCCCTCCGCGGTCCACCAGCGGCCCTCGCTGTAGCCATCCTGCTCCACGAAAGCCAGGAACTCCTGATTGCTCACCAAAAAGCGGGAGGCATGAAAAGGCTGCAACGCCGCCTGGTGAAGGCCATATTCATTATCCCAGCCATAACGGGGATCCGCGCGTTCTTTGCCCAGACGAACGGCACCGTCGGCCACGGCCTGCAGGATATTATCCGGCGCGGCCCCTGCGGGGGTCCAGGGACGGAAGGCTTCCACAGGGCGGACACGGGACAGGGGCAATTGCCGCATGAGCACCGAACTGGTCTCCAGATGGATGTTTTCATGCTCAATGCCCATGAGGATCACCCACCACGGCGAATCCCAGGTGATGGGCAGGGCCAGGGGCATCTCGCGGATCAGACCGTCCACCAGTTCCCGCACCCGCTGCCGGTACTGACGGACGTCGTCGACGGCGGGCCAGTCGTAGTGGGTTTCGTCCAGGTCGTCCCAGGACATTTCATCGACGCCGACCGCAAAAACGGACTCTAAACGTGGATCGAGACGCTGTCCGATCAGTCCGGCTACCTGGAGTTTGTTTACATAGAAGGTGGCGCTATGGCCGAAATAAAAGATCAGGGGATGACGCAGGGGAATGGCCTTCTCATACCACGCCGCCGGTTCTGCCAGGTGATCAAAAAGCTGTTCATACAGCGAAAAAGTCTCGTGAAAGGTTCTGCGAATCTCTTCCCGCTTTTGCTCTGCATGCTCGCCGTCGAGACGGAGCGCGGCGATACGTGTACGCGCCATGGATTCCCCTTCTGTACGTCCTTGGTGTCTTGGTGAGTCAGTTTAACACAAGATACCGTCCGGTCGGATGCGTGGGAAGGGGGATCTCAACGGCAGGCGGCGGCTGAGGCAATACATCGCCGGTAAATACCTGCGGCAGTTATCACCTGATTTACACGCCGCCATTGTAATCCATTTGCCGCCAAGCCTCGAAGACCGCGACAGCACAGGCGTTGGACAGATTCAGGCTGCGCTGGTCGGGGCGCATGGGCAGGCGCAGTACCTGCGTGGCGGGCAGGCTGTCCAGGAGGCTGGCAGGCAAGCCGCGGGTCTCCGGGCCGAAAAGCAGCGCATCGCCGGGTTGGTACGCGACGTCGTGATAATGCTGCGTTCCCTTGGTGCTGAATGCAAAAATGTGCGCATGGCCTAAAAATGCCCGGCAGGCCGCCCAGTCCGCATGGCGATGCACCTGCGCGAATTCGTGATAATCCAGCCCTGCGCGGCGCAGGCGGCGGTCATCCCAGGCAAAACCCAAGGGCTCCACGAGATGCAGGGTGGCTCCGGTGTTAGCGCAAAGGCGGATGACATTACCGGTGTTGGGAGGGATCTCCGGCTCATACAGGATGACGTGCAAAAATGGCTCAAGCATCAATGGACTCTCAAAGGGCACGGGCGAGCACCCAGATGTCAATGCGCTGTACACCGGCATCCCGCAGAATGCTGGCAATCTGGGCGGCAGTGGTTCCGGTCGTGAGTACGTCATCGACGATGGCGACATGATCCGGAACGCGCCCGCGCAGGGCGAAGACCGCATCCAGATTGTCCCGCCGGGCGGCTGCGCTCAGTCCGAGTTGGTGGCCGGTATTGCGGCGACGCTGCAGTGCTCCAGGGATAACCGGGATTTTCCAGCGTTTGCCCCAGTGACGGGCGAGCAGCATGGATTGGTTGTAACCGCGTTCCCGCAGGCGCTGGCGATGCAGAGGCACGGGCAGCAGCGCGTCCGGGCGGGACGGCGGATGCTCGCTCCAGGCACTGGCCCAGGCATCGGCCAGGGGTCTGGTCCAGTCCAGACGCTGCTGAAACTTCCACGCGATGATGGCGGTGTTCAGGGGTTCGGCATAGATAAACGGAGTATAGACATGGTCATAGGCGGGGGCTTCCACCGAGCAGACCGGGCAGTCCCCGTTGTCTGACAAGGGCAGCGCGCAATAACTGCAACGCTCGACGGGCAGACGCGGCCAGTCGCCGAAACAGCCGGCACAGAGTGGGGCACCGGGCGCGGCACAGGCGCGACAGCGCTCCGGAAACAGCCAGCGGCTGAAATGCCCCACTGCGTCGCGTAGACGGTACAGGTGTGGAAGTATCCGTTGCAAGAAGTTCCTTTGCTTTTTAATTAAAGTCGTTTGGCAACGCCAGTCGTTGTCACCGGATCTGATTCTCTCGCCCCCGCCCGCCATTGACAAGGCACAGGCCCCTCCCTATAAGAAGCTATGCATACGGAACGGGAAGAGCAATGGCGTGTGGAATTGTCCGCCTTGCGTGCGCACGACCTCTGGCGGGAGTTGCAGGTCCTGCAACCCGCGCCTGAGCGTGGGCCGCCCACTTTTGTGGGGGCGCAGGGCGAACCGCTCTTGTCCTTTGCCAGTAATGATTATCTGGGCCTGAGCGCAGAACCGGCCTTACGTGACGCCGCCATCGCCGAGATCCAGCATAGCGGGGTAGGGGCTGGCGCGGCGCCCCTGCTCGGTGGCGAGCGGCGCGTCCATGCGGCGCTGGCAGACGCTCTGGCCCGCTGGCTGGGGGTGGAGGCGGCGCTGCTCTTCGGTAGCGGTTATCTGGCCAATCTGGGGGTCATCTCCACACTGGTCGGACGCGGTGATCGCGTCTATGCCGACCGTCTCAACCACGCCTCGCTGGTGGATGGGGTGCGCCTCTCAGGCGCACGCCTGCATCGCTACCGGCATGGCGACATGACGCATCTGGCGCAATGGTTGGAACGGGGCGGCCGAGGGCAGGCCTGGATCATCACGGACGGGGTGTTCAGCATGGATGGCGATATCGCCCCGCTCCCTGAACTCGCCATCCTGGCGCAGCGGTATGGTGCAGGGATCATCCTCGACGAGGCCCATGCCTTTGGCGTGCTGGGGACGGAGGGGCAAGGTACTGCGGCGCACTGGAACACGGACGTCCATGGAGTAGATGTCATCATGGGCACCCTGGGAAAGGCCTTCGGTGTTTACGGCGCCTTTGTGGCGGGGAGTCAGGACTTGGTGGACCTCCTGCGCAATCGCGCCCGCAGCTTCATCTACCATACCGCCCTGCCCCCCGCCTTGGCGGCGGCGGCCCTCGTCGCGCTCGACCTTTTACGGCATGGGGATGCCCGGCGCGAGCGCCTGACACAGCACCGGCAGCAGCTGCGTGCGCAAGTGCCTGACGCCCCCTGGCTGGCCAGCGAGACACCTATTCAAGGCCTCTTGCTGGGCGATGCGCGGCGGGCGCTGACGGTCAGCGCCCAATTGCGCCGCGCCGGACTCTACTGCCCAGCGGTGCGGCCGCCGACGGTGCCTGCCGATAGTGCCCGTCTGCGTATTACCCTCAGTGCGGCGCACCGTCGCGATGATATCGAGCTTCTGGCTACCGCGCTCCGGGAGGTCTTGTGAACTGGGCGCGTCAGGTCAGTGGTCAGGGACGCCCGCTGGTGCTGCTTCATGGCTGGGGGATGGAAAGCCGGGTCTTCGCTTCCTGGCGGCTTCTTCTGGATGCCCATTTCACCTGTATCAGCTACGATCTCCCCGGTCACGGACAGACGCCCTGTGCGCCCTCCGGTTTGGCTTGGCCAGCCAATCTGAAGAGTCTCCGCCGGATGCTTGCTCAGGAGGTCCCCAAGCCCCTGTTGCTCGGCTGGTCCCTCGGGGGCTTATTGGCCCTGGGCATCGCCTTGCAGCACCCTGAATTATTGGAGGGGCTGATGCTGGTATCCAGTTCTCCCGCCTTTTGCCAGCGCCCCGACTGGTCTCCGGCCATCCCCGCCGCGACGCTGGAGGATTTCGCGCAACGCCTGCGCGAAGATCCCGAGGGTACCCGGCGGCGCTTCCTCGCCCTGCAGGTGTTGAACGATCCGCAGGGACGCCGTGCTCTGGAAGGCATCAGCGCTTGGCCCATGCCGGATCAGACCTGTCTTGCCGATGGGCTGGGGCTGCTGCGGGAGGTGGATTTGCGTAGCCAACTGATGGCATTACCCATGCCGGTGCATCTCGTGCATGGTCGCCAGGACCGTATTGTGCCCGTCGGCGCCAGCGAATATCTCCACCAGCATTTGACCGGCAGCCGGTTTACCCTCCTGGACCAGTCTGGTCACGCCCCTTTTCTGTCGCACCCGCAAGCCTGCACCCAGGCGCTGCTGGAGACCTGGGGATGAACTCCGGCAACCCGTCCTTCTTCATGGAAAAACGCGCCGTGCGGCGGGCTTTTGAGCAGGCAGCGGCCGCGTATGAAACCAGTGCCGTCTTGCAGGATCAGGTCGGCGCGCAGCTCATTGAGCGGCTGGACCTCGTCAAGCTGGAACCCCAATGGATACTCGATATGGGTAGTGGGACCGGCCTGCAAAGCCGCCGTCTCAATCGCCGTTATCCCAAGGCGCGGCTGCTCGCCCTGGATCTGGCGTCGAACATGTTACAGCAGGCCCGGCGTCGTAAAGGCTGGCGTCAGCGTCAGCATTTCTGCCAGGGCGACGCGGAAAATTTGCCACTCGCGACGGCCAGCATCGACCTACTCTACGCCAATATGTCCATTCAGTGGTGCAATGATCTGGATCAGGTGTTACGCGAGTTTGCGCGGGTGCTGCGTCCTGGCGGCCTGCTCATGTTCAGCACCCTCGGTCCGGACACTCTCAAAGAACTGCGTCAGGCCTTTGCGGCGGTAGACGACCAGCCCCATGTCAGTCATTTCATCGATATGCATGATATTGGCGATGCCTTGGTGCGTCAGGGCTACGAAATGCCGGTCCTGGATGTAGAGCATTATCAGCTCACCTATGCGGCGGTAGACGATCTCCTGCGGGATCTGCGTAATATCGGTGCCACCAATGCCGCCGCAGGTCGCGCCCGTGGCCTGCTCACCCCCCGCCGTTTACAGGCACTGCGGCGGGCCTACGAGGGTTTTCGGGCCGACGGCCGCCTACCGGCCACCTATGAAGTCGTCTACGGACATGCCTGGAGCGGCGGGCCGCGTACCCTTCCGCGTGAAGACGGTAGTGTCGCCTTTCCCTTGATCCAACGGCATCGCCGCCCGTGACGCAGAAACAGCCATCGCCGAAGCAACAACTGCGTCAGGCGCGCGGACTTTTCATCACCGGTACTGACACGGGCGTCGGCAAAACCGCTGTCACGGCGGCGCTGGCACAGCTTTGCGCCGGTCACGGTATGCGCGTTGCGGCCCTCAAACCCATTGTCTCGGGAGTCGGGGCCGACGGTACCTGGGAGGACGTGGAAATTTTGCGCGCCGCCAGCCAGCCCCCGCGCAGCATTGCCGAAACCACTCTTTACGCCTTCGACCCGCCGCTGGCCCCCCACTGGGCGGCGCAGCGGGCGGGCGTCACCATGGATCGTGGGCGCGCCGCGGCCTTCGTCCGGGCGCAATCCGTGGCGATGGACTGCGTGTTGGTCGAGGGCGCGGGTGGTTTGCTCGTGCCGTTGGGCGCTGACTGGGGCTTTGCCGAACTGGCCGAGGACCTGCATTTCCCGGTGCTGCTGGTGGTGGGTTTGCGGCTGGGAGCCATCAACCACACCCTGCTGAGTGTCGAGGCCATCCGTGCACGGGGTCTGCCCTTCGCCGGATGGGTGGCGAACACCCTGAATCCTGCGGTCGCAGAGGGTACCTTGGAGACATTGCAACAGCGTTTACCGGCGCCTTGCCTGGGGGTGTTGCCCTATATCCCGCACTGGTCCGCCGCCGTTCTGAGTCCTTATCTGTCTCTTCCTGCGTCCTTATATTGATGTTAGACTGATTCCGCGTTGCCATAAAAAACAAAAGGCAATCAGCCGCGAT
>JBBIUH010000015.1:0-30752 GCA_037440305.1 Acidithiobacillus sp. | reverse complement strand
CAGGAGACACATGCAGGGTGATGCGGTTGCGGTATAAGTGGTAGTGGGGCGCGGCAATCCATTGCAGCACCATCACATGATGCGGCGCCATGCGCGCGTGGAACTGAAATGCCTTTGCGGGTGCGAGGAAAGAAGAGCTCTGCCCCAAGGGGGCAAGAAACCCCGGGCTGGCCAGCGCTGCCGAATTGCCGAAGAAAAACACCAAAGGGAGAAGGAAAAGAACTGCCCAAAGTCTGACCTGCTTACTGCACCAAGGATCTGCTTCGGATCTCTTCTGTTCCACGGCTCTGGCTGTTGTGCGGAAGCGCAATCCTATTTTTTTTTCACTCAAATTTTGCACTGTCCAACCCTCAAGTGGCGATCACCTCCTGCAACGCATAAATCGTTCCAGATGAAGATTCAGGCAATCCGCTCGATCGTGACCTGCACCGGCGTGGGGTGCCTGACCATGTCCGTTACCGGCGATGTGTTTTGGACATGTTCAAGTAGATCGGCAATTTGTTCCTCTGTTGCATCACTTTTGATGTGACAAGTGACCTGAACAGACTGGCATCCAGGACGGACTTCTCGGGAAATTCCCAGAAAGCCCCGCAAGTCCATATCACCGGAAGCCTCCAGAGACATTTGTTCGATGGTGATACCACGGGCGGCTGCATTGTATACGATGCCCACCGATAGACAGGCGTTGATACCAGCGAGCAGCAGTTCTACGGCATTGGCGCCTATATTGCTGCCTAGCAACAAAGGCGGCTCATCCCCCTCTAGAACGAAGGGTTTGGCTCGAGAATGGTCTTCTTCCTTCACCCCGTAAAAATCCTGGATCTGGGTTAGAACATGGGCTCCCGATTGCCAATGGGTCTTTGCGCGAAACTGGAATTGGGCTAAGGCAGAATCTGACTTAACGGCATCAATGGTATCCATCAATTGCTGCACATTGATCCCATTGCGGGACAAAACTGGCATGACGCCTCCTTCAAAATTAGTTCAGAACATTGAAGACTAAAAGATCTTGCTACAGCTTCACTTCAGACCCGTGAGCGCATTGATCGTTCCCTGTCAAAAACTCAGCACCTCATCGGAACTGCTAACCCAACTGGACAGACCTTTCATTGAGCTTTTTTCGACGCCTTCCGGAAGCATTTCTATTCCATACGTTTTCAGAGAGCTACCACAACACTGGGCTTCCAATCCCAGTGACAGTAACTCCCGAAACAAATCGGGGGGATCTCTCAACAGAAGGACGCTCTCTCCAGCGAGGAACAGACGAACGTCTTTGCTATCTGCCAGCATGGCTCCGGCGAGTCGTACTGCCGTATCGGCACGTGGGTTACTGTCATTGGGATTGGCATGCAAAACAATCAAAGCAATGGTCATGTAGGGTCTCCTGATGAAGCGGTTCGAGGGTGGGTTTCCCGGACAGCAAACGCAATCCACAGGCCGGAACTTGCGACGATTGCAGCAGTGACCCAGATGGTTGGAAGGATTTTGTCACTCCATTGGGCGATCAGGCCAAGCAGAAGTCCGCCGATGGCGTAACCGGTATCGCGCCAGTAGCGATAGGTTCCGAGGATGCGACCGCGCTCCAATGGAGGCGCTACGTCCGACATGGCGGCGATAAGGTTCGGATACAATAACGCCATACCGAGACCCATGATCGCAGCGGTTAACAACCAGATATGGAAGCCACGAACCAGAGCGGTAGCGGCTAATCCTGCGGAAAGTAGAGCAAACCCCAGCAGCACCGGGGGTTTGCGCCCAACACGATCAGCGAAGTGCCCGGTCCAGAACTGGTTCAATCCCCAGATCATCGCGTAGACACCAGTGATCCAACCTATACGAACCACCCCCAGGCCCTGAAATCGAAAAAATACGGGGAACAATACCCATACCAACGTATCGGCAATTTTGTTCGCTACTCCAGCCTGACACAAAGCACGATAGGTGGGATCCACAAAAGACACATGAAAAAATCCGTTCCGTGAGTGTGCAGGCGCAGAATGCACAGTGTTGCCGCTGCTTTTCTGTTGCTGGGCATGTTCAGCATGTACCCAGGCAATGGTATCCTTGACCCACAACAACAGGAAAAGCGCCAACGCGATGGTCACTAGCCCAAAGACCAGCAAGGCCCAACGCGGTCCGTACAGCACCGCCAGGTATCCGGTCCCCAGACCGGCAAGACCGACCGCAATGTAGCCCACGCCCTCGTTAATGCCCACCGCCATGCCGCGCTGATGGGTGTTGGCCAGATCAATCTGGCTGGTAACCGTCATGGTCCAGGTAAAGGCCTGATTGATTCCAAGGAATACATTCGCGCCGATTATCCACCACCAATTGGGAGCAAAGAAGATGAGGATCGGAATGGGGATCCCCAGGATCCATCCCCACAGGAGTACCCGTTTGCGTCCAAAACGGTCGGAAAGGCCGCCGGCGACAAAGTTTAGAGCACCCTTGACCAGGCCAAAAGAAATCACGAAGGACGCGAGGAATAAAAAGGCGTTCTTGTCGACTCCAAAGAGGTGGCTCATTGCCGGCAGGACATTGCGCTCCATGCCAATGATCAGGCCCACAAAAAAGACCTGAATGGTTTGCAGCAGGAACTGGCCCTGATTCCTTCCGATGCCGCGCTCGTGCAGAGCGGGGGACTCTCCAGAGAAACTACTCATGGAGTTGATTTCTTGCGGATCGGCACCACCGCAGCCAGGGCCGCCTGAGTTTTCGTGGTGATTTGCATCTGATCCAGGATGAGTTCCCGAACGATCTCACAAGTTTCCAGCACCTTGGGACTGGTCAGGCAATAAAGGCAAAAAGTGCCGCATTTGTCGCAGTGCACCAGGCCTCGTGCCTTCAGGATATTCATGTGCTGGGATACATTACCCTTCGACATCCCCGTCAGCGCACTGATTTCGCTGGCATTTTTTTGCCCTTCAGCGAGATAGTGGATGATCTCCAGTCGCTTGGGGTGTGCGAGGGCGGCGAAAACTTCGGAGAAAAGGGCGAAACGTACAGTATCTTCGCTCATGCGCCCTTCCCCAGATTGGTAGCAACGATCTGAGCCATTTCTGCAGGTTTTTCTGGTATTGTTGCGGTTAGCTCTTGAACGAAACGATCCCGGTCCATATGCAGGAAGGGATCCCAGCGTTTCTCGAACCCCATGGTCGAGGAGGGCTTGCCAGACAGGCCCGCTCCGCAAACACTCCCGGCAGCGTGTCCCGGGAAAATTTCCAGGTCATCGGGCAATGGTAGGAGCTTTTGTTGCAAACTGTCATAGAGCTGATTAGCCATTTCCTCCGGAGTACCTCCAAGATCTGGCCGGCCTACTCCGCCTACGAAGAGAGTATCCCCGGTCAGGGCAAACCAGGGATCGCGACTGCGACGAATGTCGCTGACAAGCAGACAGATGCTGTCCAGAGTATGCCCGGGGGTGTGTAACACCTGGGTTAGCACATTACCGGTTTCGAGCACTTCCCCGTCATGTAGCCCGCGGAGAGGAAAGGAAACCAGGCCCTCATCGCTTTCGTGCATGCAATAGGGGGCATCGGCACGCCGAGCCAGAGTCCGCCCCCCAGAAAGATGGTCAGCGTGGATATGGGTGTCAATGACAAAACTGATGCGCACGCCCGCTTTCTCCGCTTCCTGCAAAAACCAGTCTTCATCGCCCGCGACAACATCCACAGCCACGGCAAAGCCTTTACCGCCACAACCATAAAAGTACGAAAGCGTGCCATCACTGTGGCTTAATTGCTTGAAAAACATGGGGCACCTCGAATATTCAATAATTAATAGATATGTAAACTATATGAGCGATTCTTGGCCTGAGTCAATACTCCATTCCCCGGAACACCGGGGAGGACCGATGTCCCGAGGCACGAGCGGATTCAGGTGTTTTGCGTTCCCTCGGCGCGCAATCGGATCTTTCCCTGATTGCACAGGGAAGCCAGCAGATAGGTGGCCCCTTCCGTGCTGATCTGCAATGCCTTGGCCAGATCGGCGCTCTCCATTCCAGGCTGTTTCTGCAAAAGCTGCAGCGCCTCCTCCGACAGGGTATCCAGCCATTGTAGGAACAGCGGTTGCAGGGCCGGCGTGGCGGAAACCGCCAGGGCATTGGTTCTCTGGATGGTCGCGAGCATTTCGGTGTGCATCTCCATGCACATGCCCATCATGTGCTGCATCGGATTTTCGCCCTCACTCCCCGAAGACTCTCCCTTCTGGCCCATCATCTTCTGCATCATCGCCATCGGGCCTTCACCACCATGGCCCATCTGACCCATCATTTTTTTCATCATGCCCATGGGGTTACCACCGCCTTCCTTCATTGGCGCTGCGGCTTCCTGCGGGCTCTCTGCCTGACCTTCTGGTGCTTTCGTTTCCATTTGAAATCTCCTGTACAGTAGAACCTGATGGAAAGGGGATGGCACGGATACTGCAACATCCCCACTTTTCCCGTTACCCGGGAAGCTGAAAAAGGGCGCCGTAATGATAGGGAGGAAGTTCGACCACGCGCTTCAGCAGGAAACCGGCCGGTTCGACGACGGCACGCACCTGCTCCGGCGTCATGCGCAACTCCGTGCGCGGTCCGCGGGCCTGCCCCAGGACGGGTGTTTCTTCCCGGGGACGAGCGTGCCAGTTGACGACAGCGAAGAGCCCACCGGGCTTCAGGACGCGGGCGACCTCCCGGGCCAGGGCCGTCTGCTTGGGCACGCCGTGAAACGTATTGGCCATGAGGCAATAATCCACAGGGTCGGGGAGTAGTCGATGCAGGGCCATGGCGTCGCCCTGCAGGAAAGTGCTGTTTTCCATTTCCGCGCACGCTGATTCAGCGATCTGCAACATTTGGGCATCAAGATCAATGCCAAAGATTTGACCTTTTCTTACCCGTCGGGCTAGCGCCGCCGTGAAATACCCATCTCCGCAACAGAGATCCAGAACGGTCATGCCAGATCTCACACCCAGTTCCCGGACAATCTCTTCCGGATCGGGCCACAGGGCCTGCCACCAGTCGTGATCGGGCATGACCGTGGCCGGGAAAAACGCCTCTTGTTCTTTCGTATCCATCCCTACTCCTTCCCTGCTATTCCAGATCCTTGCGCATCTGCTGGTATTCTTCGCGGCTGATCTCGCCGCGGGCGTAACGCCGGTCCAGGGCTTCCCGCGGAGTTTCTGCTGCGCCTGATGTTTTGTGCGAGCCCCCGCACATGGGGCCGCCGCCCATGCCGCCGCGCATTATGAAGATCATGAATATCACCGCAAGTAGCAGGAAAATCAGCGGGAAGATCCAAAACCAGGGCATCCAACCCCATCCTTCATTCATCCACATGAGTTGGCCCTCCTGTTGCTCAGAGAAACATTTTCGTTATTTGGATCTTCCCGATTCAGGAGATCGGGCGACGGGGCATTGGAGGTTACCCAAAGCTGCAATGATTGCAGGATCGCCAACAACTCCGGGTCAGGGAGGCAATAGTAGATAAAGGCTCCCCGACGCTCTGCACGTACGAGCCCGGCCTCACGCAAGATACGCAAATGGAAGGAAACATTGGTTTGGGGTAGTGCGGTAGCGTGGATGATGTCTGTCACCGGTCGGCATTCCGTCCCTAATGCACAAAGGATGCGCAGCCGGTTGGGTTCCGCCAGGACCTTGAAGACGGGTCCCAAGAGTAGAGCGGGACAGGATTTTCTATTCATGGTGACCATCTCCTTGACATGAGTCATTTCACACATGTAACCTGACTTATATTAGTTATGACGCATATAATTTGTCAATAGGTTTCGCTGGCTGCTTTTCCTCCTCCCGCCCTAACAAAGGTTTTGCCATGCTGACTTTGATCCACTTCACGTTCTGCCCTTTCTGCCAACGGGTGCGGCTGGCGCTGGGATACAAAAATTTGGTGTTCACCGAAACGGCAGCCCGGTTTTACGGTCCGAAACACTTCCGATCCATCAGCGGCTTCGAGCGATTACCGGTCATCGTCTACCCGGACGGGAGCCGACAGGGCGAATCCCTGGAGATCATCGCTGAACTTGATCGACGCTTTCCCGTAACGCCGCCACTCCATCAGGGAGCCATTGCCGGCACCGATCTGGAGGCGGTGCTGGCTTGGCGCGCGCGCATCAGTGGCATGCTTTTCCGACTGATTGCGCCCACATTTCCGCAATACCCTGGACTCGGCGACGATCCCCGCGCCATGACTTTCTACCGGGAACGGATGGAGGGCTGGTTGGGAGACACTCTGGAAGGACTGCATGCCCAGCGGCATCAGTGGTTTGCCTCCGTGGAGACAGAACTCAAGGGGATTACAGACCGTGTTGCTCGTCATGGCTTCTATACACCGGTCTTCTCAGTCGCAGATACACTCATCGCCAGCGATCTGACCGGTTTGCGCCTCCTGGAGGATATTACACTGCCACCGGAGTTGCATGCGTATTTCGCACGGGTTGAGGCGGCTGCGGGGATATCTCTTTTGCCCGAACCCCTCAAACAAGAGCAGAATCTCTGAAGAGCGCTGCCCCAAAGCTCCTCAACAGGATTGAAAGGTCGAAGATGGAAAACGATTATCAGATTCTCCAGTAAGGCAACGGAATGCTGGAGATATCCTGGTTAGCCTCCCATTCGGGGTTAAGGGCTAATCTGATTTGGCCCCAAAAATCTACTACTTCTCTCCCGAGACCACCACCAGGCCGCCCCACGGCAGCGTAGGGGGCAGTAGCCTTTCCATCGTCCGCGCCACCCATTTCCCGGACGGGAGAAATATGGCGGAATGCACCGCCAGCCGGCGTACCGTTAGGCCGGAGAAAAAATCCAGCAACTCGTCGGAATGATGCCAGCGCGCCCCATGGTAGGCTCCGCTTCCGCCGGCCTGCCCTTTCTGTTCATAGAGCAGGCTTGCCCGGTTGAGCCAGCCGATGGCAAAACGCCGGCGCGTCACCCGCACGATCTCGGACACGGCCAGCCGTTCATCATCCACAAAACACAAAGCCGTGACCGAGACTACCCGATCGAAGCTGTAGTCGGGAAAGGGCAAGGAGCGGGCATCTCCGGTTATCCAGCGGATCGCCGGAGGGCCCTTGGCGCGGGCGAAGGCGAGCCAGTCCGAGTTCGGATCCAGACCTGTGGCGAGGAGGCCCTCCTCGGCAAAGCGCCGAGTAAACCAGCCGGTACCACAGCCCACATCCAAGAGCGTATCCCCTGGCTGTGCCCGGAGAAGTCCGGAGAGCAGGCGAAATTCCGTCGTACCGATCCAGTGACCGCGCGGCATGTCATACCAGGCGTCATAGGCGGCGGCATCCATCGTGTCAGCCCGCCGCGCCCGCCAGACCGCGCCAGGCGTTGATCAGGGCGCTTGCCGCCTCGTCGATCTCCGCCATGGTGGTGCATCGGCCCAAACTCAAACGGATCGCATCCAAGGCTTGTTCTCTGGGCATGGACATCGCCGCCTGGACATCACTCACTGTATGGCCGCCCGTATGACAGGCGGGGCCCATAGATGCAGCGATTTCCGGGGCGGCGGCGAGGAGTTGCCAGCCAGCCACGCTGGGGAAAGAGAGATTGAGGGTGTTGGGTAGGCGCTCAGTAGAGTGGCGATTAAGCAGCAGGCCGGAAATGGCCAATAATAGCCCTTCCCATGCCAGCCGTGAAGGTCCGCTTCCGCTGCGTTGCTGTCACTCCTAGCTGCAGGGCGAATGGCGGTAACGGGTCGGTTGCTGCTCATTCAGCAAGTAGGACAATGAAGGCTCCTGACACAACCAAGGAGCCTATTATGAGCAATGATGTCAATGAATCCAGGTGTCGTGAGCCCTGGAACAAAGGGAAGCTGACGGGGCAGAAGCCTCCTCTGAAGCTCAAGGAAATCTGGGCCATCCGCATACGGCTGCAGTTGGGCAACCGCACAAGGGGGTTGGCACTGTTCAATCTGGCCATTGACAGCAAGCTGCGAGGATGCGATCTGGTCGCCCTGCGCGTGAGAGATGTGGCACATGGAGGCCAGGTTGCTCATCGCGCCATCATCTTGCAGCGGAAGACCCAAAGACCAGTGCAGTTTGAGATCACCGAACAAACCCGGGAATCCCTGGCAGCCTGGATCAGCAAAGCCGGCCTGACCTCTGACCAGTATTTATTCCCCAGCCGGCTGAGGGCATCTCCTCATCTGTCTACGCGCCAATACGCCAGGATCGTTGACCGGTGGGTCAGATCGATAGGCCTTGATCCCACCGCTTATGGAACCCACAGCATGCGGCGGACCAAGGCCACTCTGATCTACAAACGCACAAAGAATCTGCGCGCAGTGCAGCTTCTGCTGGGGCATACCAAGCTAGAGGGTACCGTACGCTATCTAGGGATCGAGCTCGACGATGCCCTAGAGATTGCGGAGCAGACGGAGGCGTAGGACAAACCGCAGCCTGAAAGTATGTCGATGACCGTCGGCTCTGCCCGACAACCTTTTGCTTTGTTTTTTCGACAAGTACAGGCGTATGCTGTAGCAAATCGTCTACAGTATGCCTATTTTCATTTCCAGAGAAAAGGTTAGTAATCAACATGCAAAAAAATGGCATGCATATTGCTAGTTAATTTTTGCAGAGTAGTAGGTCGTGAGTTTACCGTATGAGTAATTCGCCATTGCGAATTTCATTTTAACTTAGGACGATTAAATCCTTTTATATGAGGGTTGCCGATATGAACTTAACGATCCGCCGCAGAAAAACCGTCGTTTTTTTCTCTTATCTAATCCTAGGTGTGGGATCACTCGGATTGTCTGGATGCTACGTGGCTCCTCCGGGCCCACCCCCACCGCCACCTCCGGGGGCAGCTTATGGACCACCACCACCTCCTCCCCCTGGCGGAGGAGGGTATTATTCACCAGCGCCTCCACCGCCGCCACCGGGACCATGACATGATCAATCAATGGCAGAGGAGTAAAATCAATATGGCTGATGAACGAACCTACCCCAATCATTCGTGGGAAATCATAATCCGACCGCTGATTCTAGGCTTTTTGATTTTTGGGCTAACGGGTTGTGCAAATCTAAGCCCGACAGGGCAACGAGCGCTTAGTGGCGGCGCGATTGGTGCAGCCGGCGGCGCAGTACTTGGTGCCGTAGCAGGTGGTAATCCTGCTGTAGGTGCAGCCGTTGGTGGTGCGGCAGGCGCAGCAGCTGGCGCGCTGCTACCCCAAATGAATCAGTGATCCGACTTGCTAGGCTGTGGCTAAAAGCAGTAAAGCGATTGGGTGCCTCGAAAAACCCCGGATTCTTATTCGCCGCGCAGGACTGGTCAGTAGTATGTCAATGCGATACGAACGGACATTCTCGCGGATGACGGGTTTTTCAGGGTGCCTGATTTGGCAAGTCCGTTGCATGCAACCTCGCGGTTTAGGCGGGGGCGGGCATTTTTACGATCGCTCTGCGGTGCGTAAACATGCCGATGAGCTCCCTGTTGTACTTGGACACGTGTTGGTAAGTAAAGGAATCAGATACGGCTTCGCGCATATTTTGCCATGACGCGCTAGTCGAAGTGACTGCCTGAATTTGGAACAGTAGGTGCGCCTGCAGAAAAGTGGGGATGCAAATGAACAAATCACAACGTTTAGTTATAGCGGCATTGCTAGTGTTTGGTGCAGAAGGTACGAGCCTGACGGCTCATGCCGACCCTTTGAATTTTAGCCTCGATCTGGGAGGGCCAGGATACGCTATCGGTTTTTCTAACTACCCACAGTACAGTTTTTGGGCGCCTCCGACGCCTTATGTTCAGTACTACGCTCCGCCACTCTACGCGCAATATCTCATGTGGTACTACTATCCTCAGTATTACTACCAATACTATCCAGCACCACCCCCTCCGCCACCTCCCGGTGCTCCACCACCGCCACCTCCTCCGCCGGGCGCTCCACCACCTCCACCACCGGGATCATATTTCACGGCGCTAGGTGTACCACCACCCCCTCCGCCACCGCCTGGAGCTCCGCAACCTCCGCCGCCCGGTCCTCCGCCCGGTCCTGGTGGTCCTCCGCCCGGTCCTGGTGGTCCTCCGCCCGGTCCTGGGGGCCCTCCGCCCGGTCCTGGTGGTCCTCCGCCCGGTCCTGGTGGTCCTCCGCCCGGCCCTGGTGGTCCCTAGTTGACTTAATGAGCTCCTGGCTTTCTAAGCCAAAGCCAGGAGTTTATTTCATTACGCTTGGTGACAGCTCAATGTAGATGGGTTTATGGGAAATTAAGTCTTATTCGATATATAAGGGGAGACGAACATGACAGGCATGAAAGAGTTTTTGTTACCTAGGCTAGTTATTACTGTGTTTTGCGTCTTATTCACAGTCTCGACGTACGCAAATGCATCACAGGTAGGTCAGTGGGTATCTGTACCAGCGCAGCCAAGTAATTATAGCGATCCGTATGCGCCGATGTATGTGTATCAAATCTCCTTACTTTCTCATCATGGTTCCGACTTGAAGATTATCAGAAAAATGCACAAGGCGGAAAGAAAATTTGATAGGAAGGAGCGTAAAGCATATAGACAATATTGGAGGCGAAAGGAAAAATATGAAAGCAAATACTGGAAGCGATACCACCGGATTAATGGATAAAATCTTTCTCAATGTTTTTACCGAGAACACCGAGGGGAGTCCGTACATCATAGTGTATTTATTTTGTAATAGAGCATTTCGGCAACTTTATGCAACAGAAGAAACTATAAGAACATTATCACGGATCTGAAATCTTTGATATTATTTTGTGATGACTATAAACTATCTCAATTATGCGCATGGTTAGATTTAAAAAAATAATAGGTTACAGAGTTGGACAAGATTGAACGTATTACGAGCCCATTTATAATGATAAATAATACATTCTCCATAATACTGAATTGCTTCAAATGGAAAGACAAGGATAAAGGTTGGGACATCATGAAAACCATTAAGAGTTGTATCGGAATACTAATTCTCATGTTTTTATTCGGACCACTCCGTTGCGAAGCCGATGTGGGTTCTGCGACTGCTAATCAGATCAGATCTATCACGTATGCAGCAAATAAAAGCATGTCTGTTCCCTGCCGCATCCATCTAACAGCGATGGACACATTCGTGCATATAAGAAGCAGCTCTATTATCGAGAGAGATCCAATAGATCATGAAGACTACGCTACATCAAAAGATTTTGTCAATATCATGGGTCATTCGGAATTGTTTACAGGAACGTTAATTAGGATTGGTGCACATTCATGGATAAATTCTTCCTTGCTTTCCCCAGGTTGGCATGAGAGAAATGTCCCTCTGAAACTTCCTTTTGTAAGAATTCAGAAATTAATTTCGTATATCCGAGACGTTCATCAGATCGAAGGTAGGTATGTTCATGGACACCCAACCATCGGATATTCGTTTACACTCTCCCAAGCAGGTATAAGAAAGTTATCGCTTGATGTGCCGCCCAATCCTTATTTATCATCGGTCATGCCTTCGCACGCGATCAAAAAAATCAGCATAAAATTATGGATATCATCTAGTACGCATTTATTTGAGCTCACCAAAGTAACAGAAAAGTTTTATTTATTGGGGTTTGCATTCAGGGTAAGGGAAAAGGCAACTTATTATGATTGGGGAAAGGGTGTACATCTTTCACCTCCAGTTTAATAATGGCTGTTCTTAGTGGTGATGTGTTAACGAATTTCTAATTATTTGTGCTAGTTTTATTATTCGAAATATGGCCCCGGTATCAAGATATTACTCTTGCCATTCACAAGAAAAAATATTTTGATATAGGCACGTGTTTTATTTCTACCCGGTCATCACAAGGTGTTTTTCATCACGGATGAACCTATTGAGAACCTAAAAGTAGATTTTATTTGTAGTCTCTATAAATAGCGATGCCATAGGACCATGTGACGAGCGACCGAATGTCGCATAAGGGTCGGCAACCGACAGTTGATATCATTTGGCTGAAGTCGGATGATTCTAGAGTTTTACGGGTCCAAACTGCTAACATCTTTTCAGGTATGATTTAATCGGCGCAGGCTGTCACGGACTAACATTGTTGCCCTCTGACACTCTCGCTCCAGATCCACTAGTGCCTGATGGCAGCATTGACGAAAAATGGATCTTGTAGTATCGTTAATACATTGTCGGCGCAGGTTGGAGAGTCGCCCATGACCATCACTACCTTATCTGGCCGAGAGTTTAATCAGGATACCAGCCGCGCTAAGAAAGCCGCATCGGAAGGGCCGGTGTTCATCACCGACCGAGGCAAGCCTGCCCATGTCTTGCTTACCATCGAAGACTATCAGCGCATCACCGGCAAGCACCGGAGTATCGTTGATGTCCTGTCCATGCCCGGACTCGCGGACATTGAGTTTGATCCGCCCCGCTCGCGTGAGCTCGCCCGGCCGGCAGATTTTTCATAGTGTTCGTGCTTGATACCAACGTCATTTCTGAGCTGCGCAAGGCCGGCGACGACAAAGCCGATAACAGGGTCATCGCCTGGCTTTCTGGCGTAGATGCTACGGCTTTTTACCTCTCCGCTGTTACTCTCATGGAGATCGAAGTAGGCATCCTCCGAATCGAACGGCGCGATCCCGCCCAGGGGGCCAAGCTTCGCGTCTGGATGGATCAGTACATCCTACCTGAATTTTCGGATCGGACCCTTCCGATCGATTCGGCCGTTGCGCTCCGCTGCGCAGCCCTTCACGTGCCAGACCCCCGCTCAGAGCGTGATGCGCTCATCGCGGCAACTGCTCTAGTGCATGGTATGACGGTTGTAACTAGAAACGTTGCTGATTTCGCGCCAACCGGCGTGCGTCTTTTGAATCCGTGGGACGCGTCTCAATGACCAATTCCGGCCAGGAGCTGCCGGTCGGTGCCGCCTTTTGAGCGGCAGTAGTAGACTGGAACCGGTCGTATCGGTATGAATAGGCTAGAGTTGCCCCATACCTACCCGTGCCCGAGAGGAAGAAAATCATTGTTTTGTCTCATGTGGGCTTGTCATCGTAAAGGTTATAAATTCCAGCGATTAAGCTTTGAATTGAAGGCAGCACATGGGACAGAATGATGCAAAAAGTCTGAACTTGAAAGCCCAACAATTGACGCGTGAAGCGTTACGCAGCACAATGAGCCGTGATCGAAAGTCTCCGCCACAAGGGCCTGCAAAGCTTCTATGAAACAGGTAGCAAGGCAGGAATCCAAGCGGAGCATGCGACGAAACTCGCACGACAACTAGGCCGTTTGGATGCCGCCCAGGGTCCGGGCGACATGAATGTACTTGGGTGGAAACTGCACCCGCTGCACGGAACCCTGCAAGGTCACATCGCCGTATGGGTCAGCGGGAACTGGAGATTGATCTTTGATTTCGAGGATGGAGACGCCATTCTGGCCGACTATCTGGACTATCACTGAAACGGAACGAACATGATACGCCCAATGTATAATCCGCCCCACCCCGGATTTATCCTGCGGGACGATATCCTGCCCTCTATGGGGCTGACCGTCACTGAAGCAGCAGAGCAACTCGGTGTGACACGCTCGACCCTGTCACGAGTTCTCAACGGACGCTCCGCTATTTCTCCAGAGATGGCACTGCGTCTGGAGAATTGGTTGGGTGTTGAGCATGGGGGCCGTGCCGATGTTTGGATCGCTCGACAGGGCGCGTATGATCTTTGGCGGACACGCCAAGCCGGGGTGCCCAATGTGAAACATGCCCCGGTTGACCATTTGATAACCGCATAAGACAAAGGATCTCCAATTGTCCCGTTAGTGTTGGTGTTGCTTCAAACTTGAAACCGCCCTCTTTGGGGTCAGAATCGGTCGCATGAAGGAGGACTTGGATTATCTGGCATTTTTTGTCCCAAGTGACCCGATCAGTGGCCGGTCCCCGTCAAAGTTCTCCCTGATCGTCGCGGATACCGAGGAAGCGGAGGATGCGTGCGCAGAAGCGTTGCGCTGCAGGTATACCCTGGGCGCCGGTCAAACGTTGCAGAGAGATGGCCAGATTTCGTAAGGAGGCCATGACCTGGGGTCCGGAGCCGGACCGGATGTAGGAACGGTCCTCATCGTAGGTCACGTCAGGGACCCAGTGGAGGCGGTTCTAGATGGACCAGTGTCCGCGAGCGATTTGCAACAATTGTTCGGGATTGGCTTGATCGGGGCGAAGGGAGGCCACGCCATAGACGGTTTCCTGTCGCTTTGTTAATCAACATTGGCCGAAAAAGGCCATTCCTTAGGACGCAGAGGCGATCATTGTGGACACGCTGGGTGGTCGTATTCGGGTGTCATGGGAGCATGATTCGCCAGCCCACCTTTTGGTCAGCTGATCTTTTTTGCGGAATTTCTGGATGTCAGCGGTTTTTTTGCTGCCTGGGTAGAAGACTGTCCCTTGCCCTACAGCAGCCCTAACGCACCGAAGAAGCGGGATGTATTGGGTACTTGGAGTCTCTCCCTTCTTGCGGGTCATCACCGGTATGACCATGTTACCGGACTGCGGAGTGACGGGGTCAGTCCCCAGATTCTGGGGATGAGCAAGATCGTTAGCGAAGACGCACTGCGTCGGGGCTGGGAAAAACCTCCGAAGCCGAAGGGACGGAATGGATGCACAGGCATTTGTTCAAAAGTGTGGTGGCGGCCTGTCACACGCCCTGGATTGAAGAAGGTAGCCTTTTTTTGCTGCAAAATGTACCGGCAGACAGCTTGCGCATCTTGTTTCGGCAGGCGTTGGTATCGGTCTGTCCCAGCGTGGGTGAAGGGTTTGACTTCTCTGGAATCGAGGCGATGCGTTGTGGTGGGGTAACGGTCGCTTCTGACATTCCTGTGCATCGGGAAGTATATGGGGAAGCAACACGGTATTTTGATCCCTACGATACCGGGAGTTTGATTGCGACACTGCGACCATTGTTGTATGGGCCCGCTGACGAGGGACAACGCGAGGACTTGCGCACGGCAGGGATTCGCCATAGCGAACGATATTTGCCGGAACGGATACTTCCCGACTGGGAACGTTTTCTGGTAAAAACCCTGTCATGATATTTTATCGACACTCATGAGCCGCTCTTTTTTGTTTCATTCCCTGTCCCAAGGCAGCAGGCAACTTCTGTGAGAGGGGGACGTTGACCGCAGTGTTACGGGTCCTTCGGTATGTGGATTTCAATCCACAGGGTTTGGAGCGGGTGACGGAGAAAGTGGTTGCTGCCCTGTCTCAGGGGGACTTCTCAGCAGCTCAGGTCAAAAAATTGCGGCATGTGAGTTTAGGGAAAATTTACCGCGCGCGACTCAATGATGCGGATCGGCTTTTGTTTTCTTTGGTTCGCTGCCGAGACGAAACAGCCATCCTCCTGCTGGAGGTCATCCGCCATCATCGATATGAGCGCTCCCGCTTTCTGCGCGGAGCGCAGATTGATTCGGAGAAGATCATTGATCTCCCGGGTGCGGAGGCAGAGGCGGAAGCGCTCCCGTTTCTCGGAGAGAACCATGGCACGATTCATTGGCTGGACAAGCCCCTGTCCTTTGACGATACCCAGGAAGCGCTATTCCGTCTGTCCTCTCCATTGATACTCGTCGGTGGTGCCGGAAGCGGAAAGACCGCACTGTTGTTGGAAAAGCTGAAAACGATCCCGGGGGACGTGCTGTATATCACGCAGTCTGCGTATCTGGCCGAGCATGCACGCGACTTGTACTACGCCCATGGATATCAGCAAGAAGAGCAAGAAGCAAATTTCCTTTCTTATCGCGACTATCTGGAAACCTGGCGTATCCCACAGGGGAAAGAGCTCACTTGGCGAGACTTCTTTGGCTGGTTTCAACGCGTTCGCCAAGGGTACAAGGGAATAGAGGCGCATCAGGCTTTCGAGGAAATTCGAGGTGTTCTTTCTGCCCACCCTGAGGGTATCCTGAGTCAGGAACAGTATCTGGCGCTTGGGGTTAGGCAATCAATTTTTTCCTCGGAACAACGCCCACTTCTCTACTCCCTTTTCGAACGGTATCGGGCCTGGCTGAAAGAGTCTGGTCTCTTTGATCTCAACTTGCTGGCGCAGGACTGGCAAGCACTGGTAAGGCCGCGCTATGACTTTGTCGTGATCGATGAAGTCCAGGATCTTACTCCCATACAATTGCTGCTGATTCTGCGTGGACTGCGTCGACCGGAGGCCTTTCTGCTTGGTGGGGATTCCAATCAGATCGTGCACCCCAATTTCTTTTCCTGGAGCGGGGTCAAGGCCCTATTCTGGCAGGACCCACAGATAGCTGGCAGCCAGGCGTTGGAGGTGCTCACACACAATTTCCGCAATGGTCGCGAAGTCACCCGGGTTTCGAACCGATTGCTGGAAATCAAACAGCAGCGCTTCGGGTCGATTGATCGGGAGAGCAATTTTCTGGTGGAAGCCGTAGGCGACCTGGCGGGATCGGTTACGCTGGTAGCAGATCAGCCCAAGACGTTGGCACAGCTTGACGCACAAACCGGTCGTTCTACCCAATACGCGGTGATCGTTTTGCGCGACGAAGACAAGGCCGCAGCGCGTAAGGTTTTTTCCACGCCCCTACTGTTTTCGGTCCAGGAAGCCAAAGGGCTGGAATATCCGCATGTCATTCTGTACCGCTTTGTCTCCGATCAGCGCGCAGCTTTTGCCAGTATTGCCGAGGGGGTGCGAACCGCAGATCTGGGGAACGGTGGATTGACCTTCCGGCGGGCGAAGAACAAAGAAGACAAGTCCCTGGAGATCTACAAGTTTTTTGTGAATGCCCTGTATGTTGCGCTGACGCGGTCCCGGGAAAGTGTCATTTGGATCGAATCGGATCATCAGCACCCACTGTTATCACTCCTCGGTCTTACGCAGCAGGCTGCGGTGCAGGTTTCTGCTACCGCTGCTACGCGAGAAGACTGGCAAAGAGAGGCCAGAAAACTCGAGTTACAGGGAAAGGCAGAACAGGCGGAGGCAATTCGCAACACGTTGCTCCAGACCCAGGTTCCCCCTTGGCCAGTTTTTGCCCCAGAGTATCTCCTGGACTTGCAGCAACGGGTGTTTGTCGATCAGGTCCCTGGCGCAAAACCGCGTCAACAGCTTCTGGATTACGCAGCTTTCCACGATCAGGCAGTGCTGGCTAACCGTCTTGTAGTAGAGGCCAGGTTTGCCCCGGCACAAAACTACATGCAACACCGAACCAAGATTATCCGCACGCACCTGGCACCGTACTTTCCCAAACATCCTGGAGAAGTTCTCAACAATCTGGATCGGTACGGCCTCGAATATCGCAGCGTGATGAACCTGACCCCCCTCATGATGGCGGCACGGGCGGGGAACATCGATTTGGTTGAGACTCTTCTTGCGCGAGGTGCGCGTCGGGAAGCAGAGGATCATTTTGGTCGCAATGCCTGTCACTGGGCGCTGCGACAAGCCATGGAAGATCCAGTATATGCCCATAACGCTTTGCCAGCCCTGTGGAATCTCTTGGCACCCTCTTATCTGGACATCAATATCGAAGGTCGCTTGGTCCGCCTGGACCGGCATTTGGGTGAATATATTCTTTTCCAGAGTCTCTGGGCTCTTCTGCCTGATTCTCCCGAGACTGCGAGTGCGCCCCAGACATTTTTTTCCAGCAGCCTCATCGAATCGCAGTGGCAGTACTTTCCCGAATCCGTGTTACCGGAATACCGTCGCAAGCGCAGTTATCTCTCTGGATTGTTGGCCAAAAATGAGATTCATCGGGATCATGCCTATAATCGCCACCTGTTTCAGCGGCTGAATCGGGGATGGTATTCCTTTCAACCCGGGCTTTTATTGCGCGATCCAGGGCGGGAAGGTGTTTGGAGGCACTGGATGAACGCGCATGGTTTCCCTTTGCTTCAGCAGATGTCAGATACCCTGGAGAGCACCCGTTGGGAACACATTTTCCAATTGCTTCGACCAGCGATTCCGGAAACGCAAAACCATCTTCCTGCTTCGAAGGCTATCCAGAAAAAACCCCAAGAGGGGAAGCCGCGGGGACAAACAGAGCCTAGCGCTGATCGGCGCAAGACGGTTGTAACCGAGAAAGTCAGCAAGGAAAAGCAGCCGAGAAAAAGAGTACGTCCACAGGGAACTTTGCCGTTATTCGATGATAAGCAGACGTGACCATACGCGCATAATTTTTTATTCCGCGGACATAACACCGCTGGAGATACGTTGTTGAGCACCAAAAATCCTTTTCTTACCCATCCGAGACGATCCGCAGAGCAGCTCGTTAGTGGCTGGAAAGTCTCACGCTGCGAGCCTGGAGAGCGAAGCGGGGGCGAGTAGTCCCCAGAAGCCAACGCGGTGTACTGCATCCGCCGAAGCGACCGCGTAAGCTGGGAGTGCAGGCGCGTGCTGTGCCGCATGGTTGGCGTCGAGCCATTTGGGAGACGAGTGCACCGACGGCGCCCCAACGAGGGCGTGACGGTGCGCCGGTGACCAGGGCGGCTGGGGCCTATTATCTGGTCGGCAGCGCAAGGCCGATCGCGCAACGACGCGCGAAAAGGCTTGCTGAGCACGCTGACTCTCCTGATCGCCCATGGTTACTGTGACATCAATCTCGACGTGGTTTGGGATACCGTACAGACGGCGCTGCCGGAACTGGCGGCACAAATATCCGGTGTTGTTCGCTGATAATGAATTATCATGCCGGGCGCATGTTCCCAAAAGGGCCCTTTGCAGCGTTTTCTGACATGGCTCCTCACCGTATTCATCGACCATCAAGGCAACCCTGCCAGCCGCAACTCTTCTAAAAACCGATTATGCCGCTTCTTGCCCGCCTTCGACTCTTGGAGCAACGGCGCCATCGCAGCCTGGGTGGCCTAGCGGTAATGCTCCGGCCCTTGCTCTGCTGACCTATCGGGAGATGTTCAGGTTATAACCGTTTCTCCCGCCTCCTGAATGGCTATCGAATGAGTGAGGCGGTCCTCTTCTTGGCCTTTGATGACCATACCGTGCCACCCAAAGAATCAGACGCGGGGCAGTAGCCGGTCCAGTGCATTCGCAAATGCCTGGCGGTCAGCTTGGCTCAGGGGAGCGGGGCCGCCAGTGCGCACGCCGGAGTCCCGGAGTTGCTCCATAATGTCACGAATCCGTAGCCGCTCGTGGATGGTTTCGGGGGAATAACGCTCCCCGCGCGGGCTGAGGGCATGGCTGTTGCTGGGATCTGTGCGGGGGGCGTCCGGTAACGGGCGTCCCTACCGCGATCCGATAGGCCAAGGTAATTGACGTCGAGCAGGCTGTTTTTCTCTAGCGCGGCGGCGGCCAGCGGAATATCGGCGGTGATTACCAGATCACCCGCTACGATGTGCCGGACGATTTCCTCATCAGCCACATCAAAGCCCATCGGCACGACCACAGTGCGAATATAGGCAGAGCAGTGTACGCGCAGAGCTTGATTGGCTACCAGGGTCAAGGGCAGTTTCAGACGATCGCTGGCGCGATACAAAATGTCTTTAATGACGTTGGGACAAGCGTCAGCATCAACCCAGATATGCATGTGACGGCTCTTGGGAGTTTTTTGAGTGGGAACACCATGTCACAGATGTGACTTCCCGACAATGTGTGCACCCACGGAGGGCATGCACCCGAGTCTCCCAAACGCCCACCAATTCAGTAATGTGGCGGCAAAGATCCGATGCCGGATTGATCTTGGTATGACACTAGACCATAATGATCATTATGGTTAATGAGGGAGATGCCATGATTACGGAAACCAACGCGGTCCATTTTCGCCAGAACCTGGGAGAAATGCTCAACCAGGTGCAGTATCGCCACGACAGCGTGATGATCAACAAAGATGGGAAACCCGTTGCCGTGCTCATCGATGCTCGTCTTTTCGAGCGTATTCGCCGGATGCAGGGTCGCTTTGATGCGCTGTGCCAAAGGATCGAAACGGGATTTTCGCAGGTGCCGGAATCTACAGGGATAGGGGAGATCGAGGCGGCTGTCGCTCAGGAACAGCGGGGATCGTCCATTCCCGCTGAGGATCACTAACCGTTCATGGCGGCATTGCGGGTGGTGCTGGACACCAACGTGCTGCTTTCCGGGATAGCCTACCCGGCCAGCGTGCCGGGTAAGATCCTGACCGCGTGGCGACATGCTTCCGTCGAGGTGCTGCTATCGGACTATATCCTCGATGAACTGCGCCGGGTACTGCCCCGTCTGGCGCACCGCCATGGGTTGACGGTGGCCGAGATGGGTGATCTGGTGGATATTCTGGCCATCCAAGCAGAACTGATCGCCCCATGGCCTGGGTTGGACCCGCACTTGCGCGACGACAAGGACCAACCGGTGTTGCACACTCTGCTGGGCGCTCTCAACACGTCTAGTGCTGACTACCTCGTCACCGGGGACAAAGAGCTCCAGGCTTTGGCGGATCGATATCCTATAATCACTCCAATGGAGTTCTGGGGAGTGCATGGGGGAGTGTAACTACGTGAATGGGCGGTTACCGGCCAATTTCTGACGTTCGCAGAGGACTTGTCGGGCGTCAATTCAGCAGCGCTACCGGTCATCCGCTGAGCTTTAGCCGATCCGAACGGCCTTGTGCAAACTTGAATACCAGAAAGTAGCCACAGATCCTCCTGTTCAGGCGTTACCTGCGAGCAAGCCGTTGTTAAGGGGAATAGAACGCAAGATAAAGGGCTCACGGCTTTGGTATAGCTTTCTTTTGCCGTGGCGTGAGCCCTGTCGTCAACCGGGGATCAAGGGCGCGGGCCACGTTCATGCGCAACGCCAAAGGCAAACCGCTGAAGGCGTTCTCCCTCAGCGTGCGCATCGGCCAGCAACTGGTTCCAGTCGTCCGGCGGATGGCCGCTTTCCAGCATTCTGCGGAACACCCGGTAGGCATCGTCGCTGCTCTCGTAGGCGCGCTTGGTGTCCTCATCATTGACCCACGCGAACACGACCACCTTGGATTGTGTGTGGTAGCGGAAGAAGATCCGGTGCTGTTGGAAGAACTTCGCCCGGAACCAGTGCTTGTGATCGTCGCCCAGGGTGCCGCCTTGCCGGTATTCAGGACGGGTCGGGTCTTGCGGGATGACGTCGAACGCCAACTTGGTGATCGCCGCCAGTCGCTTGCTGGCGTTCTTCTTCACATACCCGACCGAGTCTTTCTGCTTGAGGGTCTCGACCTGCTGCGCCAGTGCTTCAATCTGTGCGAGGAACAGGGGATGGGCAAAAACCGTCCAGCCGTGAATGACCAAGGGCGCGGGCCTGCCCGAACTCATTCATCGTCTGCCGACAGGGCAGCATCAAGATCGACCTCAATGCCACCGACCAGGGAATGGAGCCGTTCGACGAGACCCGCATCCACGGCCTGCAGGCGCTCGGGATGGCTTGCGATGTCTCGGGCCAGGAAGGCCAGAAACTGGCCGAGCACCGGGTCGTTACCTTCGGGGGCTTCGGCGCGGGTTAGCACCACCTCGCCGCTGGGGCGGATGGTGTAATGGATCTTGTCACGCTTGCCGAGCCGAAGGGCACGGCGCACGGTTTCCGGCACCGTGGTCTGGTAGCGATCGGTCAGGGTGGATTCGACGTCGAGGGTGGCAGGCATGGCGCTCTCCGGTCAAATAGTGGGATACCCCGCACGATAATGCAATCACCTTGCCATGTCAATGCAAGTGCATTACCTCAACACGTGAGATTCCTTGCCAGGCCTACCGTGCCAACGCCGGTCCGAGCCTGAGATTCGTTCGCCCGACCTGCCCGGATCTGGCACCCCCTGCCGATCGCAACTCCTCTTGGCTATACCTCACCAGGACATCTGCACAGGAGTTGCCACAGTGACCACCGTCATCATCGCTGAGAAGCCCAGCATGGCCCGTGCCATCCGCGAGGGCCTGGGTTCCAGGGCCAGCCAATATGAAATCACGAACGCCTTCGGGCATATCCTGGAGCAGGCGGAACCTGATGAGTATCTGCCCGACTCGGTACCAAGGACAGCCAAGGGCAAGAAGGTCTGGCGGATGGAGGACCTGCCGATTCTGCCCAGCCAGTGGATCAAGCATCCCAAGCGGGATGCGGCAGCACAGCTCAAGAAAATCGGTCTGCTATTGAAGTCCGCCGATACCGTCATCAATGCCGGCGATCCTGACCGGGAAGGACAACTGCTGATCGACGAGATTCTGGAGCACTTTCGCTATCGTGGCCATGTGCAGCGGGTGTGGCTGAAGGCCCTGGACCGTGAGAATGTCCAGAAAGCCTTTGCGGGCCTGGAGAGCAATGAGAAATACCGCCCACTGAAAGACGCCGCCGAGGCCCGCAGCCAGTCCGATTGGTTGGTCGGCATGAATCTGACCCGGGCAGTGACAATCCAGTCTGGGGATCTGTTCTCTGTTGGACGGGTCCAGACGCCGACACTGGCCTTGGTAGTGCAGCGGGATCTTGCCATCGAGCATTTTCAGCCCAAGGACTACTTCGAAGTCCTGGCCCAGTGCCAGCACCAGAATGGCGTCTTTCTGGCCAAGTGGCCCCCCCAGAGTACGGATGGAACGGGGTTTGATCCGGAGGGCCGCCTGATCGACCGCCGACTGGCGGACGCCGTGGCAGCCAAGGCAACCGGCACGGGCCGTGTGACCCAATTCGAGGCAAAGGAACAGAAGCAGGCGGCGCCCTTGCCCTTCAGCCTGTCTGCTCTGCAGAAGGTGGCATCCAGCCGTTTTGGCATGTCGGCCCAACAGGTCCTGGACACCTGTCAGTCCCTGTACGAAAAGAAGATCACCACATACCCGCGCACGGACTGCCGATATTTGCCTGAAGAGCAACTGGCGGACGCCCCCCGGATTCTTCAGGCGTTACCGATACCGGATCCGGTTCGCAGTCTCCTGGATTCCTCCCGGAAGCATGCCGCCTGGAACAACAAAAAGATCACAGCGCACAACGCCATCATTCCCACGGGGGAACGGGCATCCGGACTATACGATACCGAGTCACGGCTCTTTGGCCTCATCTGGATGTCCTATGTGGCCCTGTTCCTGCCGGAATACCGCTACAAAGCCCTCTCTGCCTTGGTAGAACTCGGGGGAGAAAGCTGGAAGGCCACTGGGCGCCTGGACCTCGATCCAGGCTGGAAATGGCTCTATGGCACCGGGCTTGCGCCCCGCCAGGGGGTGGGCTCCGAAGACGAGGAAGAGGGCGAAGCCGCTGCCCCACTGCCGACGATACATCAGGGCGATCCCGTGCAAAGTACTGGCGGCCAGGTGCAGGCGAAGCAGACCAAGCCGCCGGCACATTTCACCGATGGCTCCTTGATCGAGGCCATGAGCAACATCCACAAGTTTGTCACGGACCCGGAGGCCCGCGCCAAACTCAAGGAAACGTCGGGGCTCGGCACGGAGGCTACGCGGGCCAGCATCATCGAAACGCTGTTGAATCGGGACTATCTGATGAAAAAGGGCAAGCAGTTGATCTCGACGGCCAAGGGCCGCGCACTGATCGCTTATTTGGAACAGCGTGGCTTGCGTGAGTTTGCCGATCCGGTCACGACCGCCCGTTGGGAAGATCTACTCTCGGCGGTGGCCGAGGGTCGGGTACCGGCGGATAAGTTTCTGGCCGCCGTGGTGGACAGTGTCAAAACAGCGACCGCCAGCATGAAGGTGGGAGGCACGGGCATCGCCAGCACCGGAAAGTCTGGCAGTAAAGGAACCGGCAAGGGAGGTGGAAAGGCCGGAAAGGCCATACCCTGTCCGATCTGTAAGGGGACAGCTACGGTCCGGCGCCTGGAATCCAAAAACAAAAAGGGGGTGTATTTCTGGTCCTGCTCGAACCGGGATGCCCATCCGTTGCTGGCTGATGACAAGGGCAAGCCAGGCAAGCCCTTCGGGGTCAGAGCGTCGTGATTACACCACGTAGCCTGTCAGCACGGCCTTGTTCAACGATGTTCCCGTTTTCCGAGACCTTCGGCCAACAGCATGGTTACCAGTGTATTCAGCGAGGTACCTTCCGTCTTGGCGCGCGCCACCAGACTGGCGTGCAGGCTGCGTGGCAGCCGTTGCATGAGGCGCACCGGTTCGACAGCCTCTCCGTGTCGGGTGGGTTTCGGAATCGGTTTGCCGAGATGCATGCGTGCCGACATCCATGCGGAAAAAGCATCCCGACCATTGGCAATGGCTTCCTCTATGCTTTCCCCATCAGACATGCAGCCAGGAAGATCGGGAAAGGTGATCAAATATCCCCCGCCATCCGCCTCGGTCAACGGCTCCACAACATGTGCATACGCCTCGAATGGGTATGGCGGATTCACATGTTTTACTTTGATCTCGGTCATGCTCGTAACTCCTTGGCCTTGTCGACCAACGACAAAAACTGGCGCACATACACAGGCTTGATAGGGCGATGTGCAGGCACGCATACGTCTTCTTCCACTCCTGGAAAGGAGAATACATGATGGCTGCCTCCTTCGTTGCGGCACTCCAATCCCATTCGGTTGGCGACCGCCACCAGATCAGCAATCCTCCAGTCTCGCGGGTTGTTTCGCATCCTGGACAGCATTTTCTCGTGCGTGCTCATCGTGTTCTTAGTGTCGCATACGACACTAGAATCTTTCAACCCACGCCCATTCCCCAGAACCGTTTGGCCCGGACAGGCAGGCAAATCTTTTTCCAGAATCGACAGGACGGTCACCTATGACCGGCCTGCTCATTCTCGCGCGCCCACACGTGTCTCTGCTGGATGGACCGCGCCTGGCCTGGTGGCTGTCTCAACGTGCAGGTATCCGTGGTGCGGTTTTTCCCGTGGATCCCGCCTATACCCGGCACCCGGTCTGGTCCCGATTGCTGCGCACCTACGGGTCCCTGGTGGGCGGGCATCGCATGATTGCCCTGGATACGGGATCCCCTTTCGGTCTGCGATCGCTGGCCAAGGCACTGCAGCGTGGGCAAACCGTTGTCCTGTTTCCCCAGGGGACCGGGATCAAGATCGGCCCGGCCCGCCCGGACCGACCGGGGGTCCAGTGGCTTCTGGAGCGGGTCCATCCCCGGGTGCTGTCCGTCACGATGGATCATCGCATTGTCATTGCGCAAAACACGGAGGAGGTGCGCCATGCGTAGGTTGTCGAATCTCGCTTTCAATCAGGACTTCCCTGCCGCGTCCGGGAGGAGCGGAATCAAACTGGAGAGCCTGGTCGTTCTGGGCCGGGATCGGGAGAATCCTTTCGACGTGGATGCCGTAGGCGTCTGGCTGGAGGACGTTCGGAACATTCCCCTGGGCTGGTTATATCGTAAGGATGCCAACCGGCCTGTGGTCCTTCAGGCGCTGGATCGGGGAGCGACCATTCAGGGCCGGATCGTCCTGCGTTCAGGTTCTGCAAACCGGCAGCACCGGCAGAAAGCCGTGCTCTTCTGGCTGTGAGGGATTCCATGCGGAGTAAAGCGCTGGAGATCATCGACAACCCGGTCCGGTGTCTGCCGTTGCTGTTCACCGTCTACGACATGGACACGGACGAACAGATCGCGGACTGGTTGGCGGCGAGTCTCGGCGATGACGCGGAAATGCTCGTAAAAAAGCTGTTGGTGGAAGGCTTTTATCATTCGCGGGAGAATGACCTGATTGCCTACGCGCGCCGTCGCGTTCTGGAGGAGAACCCGGATGCCTGCGACTAAACCGTCACCCCAGACCATTCCACCGCGCGCATTGCGCTCGGACGTGCCCGGCGGAACGATGTGGGTCCCCAGATGGAAGTGGGCGGGCCGCCTTTTTGGCCGCGAGGTACGGTTTCCGGCAACCGTCCGTGTGACGAAGGAAACGCCTGATGTGCAGGCCGCACCACCCGATACGGGTGATACGGCCTTACCGTCAGTGAAGCCCCAGACTACAAGTGCTCCCGAAGAGGACCGCACGGAAAGGTCCGAGGATCTTGGGCAGTGGGCCAGACCGCTGCTGGCCATTCTGGGCGTGCTGGTAGCCACATGGGCGCTCGGTGTGTCTTTTGGCTATGTGTTGGCGAGGGGGACCCCGACCTGGATGGCAGGCGGCCGTGTCGAGGGTATTTTGGGCGCGCTGTTGCTGGCACCTTCTGGTGCCCTGTTGTTATTGCTGGCGGCGCTGGGCTGTTTTGTGCAGGCAGCGGATGAGGACGCCCCCCGGCGTGTCTGGCAGGCGGGGGGATGGGGGCTGGTCTGCCTGTTTGCGCTGGTCCTGTTCAGCGGATTACTGCCGTGAGCGAGAAACGCTCCGAAACGTCGGTATCCGGCAAGTCGTTCGTTCGTGGCCGGACGATAGAGGAAGAGGAGCGCCATGGCCGGCCGCAGGCCGCCCGTATTGTGCGCCGGATTACGGCCGAGAGGCGGTCCGTTACCAGGTCCCGTGGTGCGGGCTCCGCTGCCCGCGTTTTATTCGGGCGCCATCCGCTTAGGCCCGCTCCCCAAGGGGCTCCGGACAAGGTGGCTGCCCGCAGGGTGGTGGTGAAGGTGAATTATGCGCCTGCCCGCAAGCAGGGCCAGTGGGCGGCGCATGGGAGCTATCTGGAGCGGGAGGGCGCCCAGAAGGAAGATAAGCGGGGGCGGGGATTTGATGCCAGCCATGAGGAAATTTCTCTTGCCTCACGCCTGAACGAGTGGCAGATGGCGGGCGATCCCCGCCTGTTCAAGGTCGTGCTGTCTCCCGAGGATGGCGACCGTCTGGCGCTGCGGGAGTTCACCCGGGGATACATGGCCAAGCTAGCCCCCCATCTGAGTGCACACCCGGAGCGGATAGAGTGGGCGGCCATCGAGCATTACAACACGGGGCATCCCCATATCCATCTGCTGATCCGTGGCAACAACCATCTGCAGATTGCGCCGGAGATGATCCGGACGGGAATACGGGATCTGGCCTCTGGTCTGGCGACGGAACGGTTGGGCTACCGCTCGCCGGGGGAAATCCGGCGCGCTCGGGAAAAACAGGTGGATGCCCGCAAGCTCACCTCCCTGGACCGGGAGATCGAGCGGCGGGCCAAGCCTCTGAAGGAAGGCAACTCCTTTCTGGCGGAGCAGGTGCTGTCGCCCAGAGACCGGGGCTACGCCGATCAACGATTGCGGATGCAGCGCCTGGAAGCGCTGGAACGATTGGGGCTGGCGGAAAAGATGGGTTCGTCCACCTGGGTTCTTGACGCAGGCTGGACCAAAGGACTGCGCGAGCTGGAAGTGCTACAGACCCGCTCGAAGATGGTAGCGCAATCCCGCGCCCTGATGACGGATCCGCGTTGCCCACCCCAGGTCACAAAAATAAAGCCGGGAGAGCGGATCGTAGGCCGGGTGCTCGGCACGGGACTGGATGAGCAGAATGACCGGAGTTACCTCCTCATCGAGGGCACGGACTACCGGGCGCACATCGTGTACCAGACAGCGGCCATCGAAAAGGCCCGGGCAGTCCAGGGCCTGCAACTGCGGCACCTGGTCGCCATCGAGGGCAAGGCGTTTGAGAAAGACGGCAAGGCCATTCCCTATGCCAGCGTCGAGGATTATGGGTTGGCGATCCCTGACAAGCCCGCCCCGGTGAAGATGCCGGAAAAGGCCCTGGATGATGCCCTCGATGCCGGACTGCTGCCGGCCGCACAGGCGAATACCGGTTTTCAGCGCTACTGGCATGAACAGCTTCTGGAGCGGCAACGTCGGCGGGCCTTGGAGAAACAAAAGGAAGAACAGAAATGGAAGGAAGCCGAGGAACAATCGCGAGAGGTAGTGCCGAGCGCGTCCAAAACATCTGCTCCCACACCTGGGAGATCTGCCCCGGGCCGGGACGATGTAGAGTTGGAATGACCGATATTCCCTAGCCTTCCCATGGATTGAAGACGCCCACTTCTGGCAGGGAGAAATCGCGTAGATTGCGTGTGACCAGGGTCATGTTGTACGCAAGAGCGGTAGCAGCTAGCAGGCTATCGATGGCGGGCAGAGGTCTGGAGACTGAGGCGCACATCCGTCCCCAGCGGTCGGCAACCTGTACATCTACGGGCAGGATGCGACCGGAAAAGTATTGTGGGAGGTCATTTTCCAGCCAGTCCAGGTAACGCGGTTTGCGCGCAGGGTCCGTTATGGCCTCGATGCCCTTGCGCAGTTCGCCCAGGGTCAATACGGACAAATACAAGGCAGAGGGTGGACGCTCGTCAAACCACTGGACGACCGCGGGATGAGGCTGACGTTTTTTGAGTTCAGACAGCACGTTCGTGTCGATGAGGTAACTCACAGGTCAGTCTCGCGGGTAAGGCTCTGATCGCGCGTGAACTCTACGTCATCCGCGCCACTCAGGGGTGAGTTGCGCATGAACTCTGTCAGCGAAACCGCCCGTTTGGTCAGGCGGTCATAATCCTGCTTTGACAGAACCACCACGGCGGGCGCACCGCGTACGGTAATTTCCTGTGGGGTGTGCTTCATTGCCAGCCGCACCACCTCGCTCAAACGTGCTTTCGCATCTTGCAGAGCCCATTCGCGCATCGCTCACCTCTGAATAGCTAGTCAGTCTAGTCAGTATAAGTCCCCGATCATCTAGTCACAAGCAACCCAGTTCACAGTATCCGGCTCGAAACCATGGACAATCCTTTACCCTCCCGCGATCTGCCGATCCTCTTTTCGCATGGCTATACCAGAGCAGGAAACGCTATCAGGAGCGGCAGAACCCATGCCTACCGTATATGGACAAGTGAAGCTCATCGGTCGCTATGCTGACCGTGTCGAGAAGGAAGCCGCCGAAAAGCGGGTTTCCAAGGCCGGCTTGATCACCACATACGCCTTGCTGGGGATCGAGGCCGCCGACTCCGGCAAAGATACTGAATGGGCCAGCCGGGAGCGCCGCTTCTCGGCGACAATGCTATCCATGCGTGGGGAGGTGGAGGCGGTGCAGGCCGGTCTGGACACGCTGACGGCCATGTTCGATCTCTTCGTGAAACTCATGCTGCTGCATTTGCCGGAACCGCTGCTGGATGAAGCCGAGGCAGTTCAGTCGTCGGCGCTGACCCGCTATGAACGCTTCCTGAAACAGGTGGCAGAGACGGGCTTTGACGGGGACCGTCCCCAGGCACTGCGAAAAATCGCCCGATTACTGGAGGTGCGAGTCCAAGGTGGGGATGACGATGAGTAGTCCCGTGGCTGGCATCCACTGCATGGACAGGGCCCGGGCGGAATCCCACTCCCGGCTGATTGAACAGATGCGCCGGATTCTGGGGGAGCCGGTTTGCGCGGTTTTTGAAGACCCGCAGGCAGTCGAGATCATGCTCAATGATGATGGCCGGGTGTTGGTGGAACGGCATGGGGAGGGCATCAAGGAGCTGACCCGGATGCCCCCTCAGAAAGCCCTCAATTTCCTGGCGCTCATGGCGGATTATCGGCAGACGGTGGTCGGGCGAGAGCGTCCCATTGTGGAGGGGGCGATGCCGCCGGAGTTCCGGCGCTCCCGCTTTGCGGGATGTATCCCGCCCCTGACCCCGATGCCGACCTTTTCCATCCGGCTGCCAACGACCCGGATTTTTTCTCTCGACGACTACGAGCGGGTCGGCATTCTGCTCCCCGACCAGAAAGAGCAACTGGTGGCGGCCATTGCGCAACGCCGGAACATTCTGGTGAGTGGCGGCACCGGCTCGGGCAAGACGACCCTGCTCAATGCCCTGTCCGAACATGTCGCCAGAATCTCCGGCCTGGACCAGCGGGTAGTCATCATCGAGGACACCCGCGAAATCGTCTGCCAGGCGCCCAACACGGTGCAGATGCTGACAGACCCGGACGCGGGCATCGATATGACCCGCCTGCTGAAACTCACCTTGCGGTATCGGCCTGACCGCATTCTGGTCGGCGAGGTCCGGGATGGTGCGGCGCTGGCCCTTCTTAAAGCCTGGAACACCGGACACCCCGGAGGGCTGGCGACCCTGCACGCCAACAGCCCGGAAGCGGCCCTCATTCGGCTGGACCAGCTCTGTCAGGAGGCCGGGGTGCCTTCGCAGCAGGCGTTGATTGCTGAGGCCGTCGATGTGGTGGTCCAGATAGCCCGCGATTCCGCCAGTCCTGCAGGCCGCCGTATCACGGCGATCTGGGAACGCCCTTCGATTCGATAAAGAGGAGAAACGTCATGTGGTATGCCGTAATGTCCAAACCGCTGGTCGCCGCGCTGACGGCGGCACTCCTGGGAAATGCGGCGACGGCCGGAGCCGGCTTTTTTGCTGCCATACAGACAGAGCCTGCAGCACCGGCCGCCACGGTGGTTCTGCATCCAGTCATACCATTGCCGGTGAAACCGAAGCGCACAGACCACGATTTCCCCTCGTCTTTTTATCAGCCGGTATCACTCCCGTCGCGGTACCGATTGTCGGAGCGCGGCGCCCTGGAATATCTGGCACGCGCGCTGCACATCCAGGTGCAGTTCACCGGGCCGGACTACGCCATGATTGGGCAGCACCTGCCCTACAACCGCCCACGGCCTGCCATCAAACTATTGCTCCAGATTGCCAGTATCCCCTACATCCAGGGGACTTTTGCCCTGATGGGGGACAAGCTGATCATCGTTCATAACGCGCCTCTGGCCGGTTGACCGGGAGGCTGGGGATGCCGCCCCAGACCATGGGGGGTGCTTATCCCCTTTTCGCGTGGCTATACCCGATTAGCTGAACTGGCTGGAGCGCGCCGGAGTGGTCCCCTTCGCCCGCTTCTGGATTTCAGGGACATTCTTCTTGCAAGGAGAGCATCTTATGCATCAGGTAATCGAGTCGCACCGTGCACACATCCGTCCCAAGTGGCAGATCCTCACGGGTCTGGGTCTGACCATTCTGGGCACCGCTGCCGCCATGGCCGCCACTGGCGGTCCGTTCGGGGCTGCCAGCACCTTTATCCAGAGCACCTTCATGCCC
>JBBIUH010000014.1:0-31113 GCA_037440305.1 Acidithiobacillus sp. | reverse complement strand
GAATTCGCCAGACACCCCAGCCGAGAGCATTAATACAGGCGACAATACCCGCCAGCCAATCCTCACGACAGCGTAATTGCGGGACCACCAGTTGATACCAGGGATCCGAGCGCATAATGCCACCCATAGTATTGAAACCACAGATATGACCGGCTTCAATAAGCAGGGTATCAGCGAGATCCTTACCCTGTAATCCCGCAAATTTTTCCTTGTAATAAAACAGGGCGGGATATTCATACCAGAGCATTTCATCGAGAAGAGGATGCGTCGCCAGGGCATTAACCAGCGCCGCTTCAAAGCGAAAAGACACCAAATTGTAGTAGTCCGCATAATGACGTGTCAGACAAACGCCAAATTCCCGTATCAGTCCATGTTCATCGCCCTGAAGCGGCATACCGCTGACTGCCGCGATAATACCCGCTTCATCCACATGCAGACCAACCGTGCGTTCAGGGATATCCGCCGCTTCTGAAGGTAATCGTACCTCCGCAATGGCCTGCGTACCCACAATATTTCCGTCCGGATTGGCAATATGGATTTGACTCATCCATAGTTCTGTTTGTTCGTCCCCACGGCTGAGAGACTGATCACCAAGACGATTTCCCAAATGACCGGCAAATGGCGCCTCATAAACTGCAGATAAGGCACCAATAGCAAATCCCAGATCAAAATGTTCTCCTGCCCAGCGTCTTTTCCCATAATTCAGACGCAGGGCAAAACCGTAATGGGAATTTTTTTCGATAATCTGAAAAGCATTTTCGGGATTTTCAGGCAAGTGAAAAGAGGCCAGAGGCAAATCACCGAATCCACAAAATCGGTAAACAGCTTCTGCATACGCCAGCCGATCTTCCACTGACCAGTCCGGACAGGATTTAAAATGTTGCTGCAATTGCCGGAAGCTGACCTCAGCCGCCGATTGCTTGAGAATAGGATCACGCTGAATGTAGTGACAATCTTCGACCACCAACTGCAAAAAGCGATTGTAATGATTACAGTGAAAAATCACTGGCTCATTATCAATGGTGACTATGCCGGTGTTGGGGTCACGCTGGGGACGGATGGATGGAAGTTGCATCATATTCTGCCACGCTCGATGGTCATAAACCTGACTTTACAGATAGTCGAAACGCGCCAGGCTGCAAGTCCAAATTAGCGAAAAATAATCCTATGCGCGGGGATGATGCTTTTCGTGCAAGGCTTTGAGACGTGCCTGGGCGACATGGGTGTAAATTTCGGTAGTACCCAGATTCGCATGCCCCAGCATCAACTGAACGCTGCGCAAATCAGCACCATGATTGAGCAGGTGGGTGGCAAAAGCATGGCGCAAACTATGGGGTGAAACCGACTGTTCAATACCGGCGACCTTTGCATAAGCTTCTATATTCTGCCAGAAACGCTGCCGCGTCATCGCCGCCCCGCGAGCTGTCACAAATACGGCTGCAGAAATACGCCCACCCAGAATCCGGGGGCGGGCATTTTGCAAATAAGCCGCTATTCGCTCAGCCGCCATTTCCCCCATGGGCACCAGCCGTTCCTTGCGGCCTTTGCCAAAAACCATCACCAGATCCGCACTTAGATCCAGTTGCCGCATTTCCAGATTGACCAGCTCGGAAACCCGCAAGCCGCAGGCATACATCAACTCCAGCATCGCCGCGTCGCGCAACCCCAGCGGCCGGGTCTGATCGGGCGCGGCCAGGAGGGCTTCAATTTGTGTTTCACTCAACACATGGGGCAAATAGCGGGCAAGACGAGGACTTTGCAAATTCTGGCTGGGGTTGTGGGTTACCCAACTCTCACGCAGCGCATAACCATAAAAACGGCGGATGCTGGACAGCATCCTGGCTACCGAACGCATTGCTGCGCCGGATTGCAGCTTTTGTCCAAGAATGCGCGCCAGCATCCCGGCATCTGCACTCAATAAATCCGCGTCCTGCTCTGCCAGTGCTGAGCAAAGCTGGAGCAGATCCTGCCGATAGGCAGCCAGGGTATTTTCACCCAGATTTTTTTCGAGCCAGAGCGCATCCAGAAAGACATCAATACGCTGACGATCCTCAGACGGGGGCGATGCCATCGTCATGAGGCGGTTTACTTAATCGAAATAAAAACGCAATACGACCAAAGGGTGAATCCATGCCAATGGTCCTCCTGTGACCTGTCCGGCGCGCTGCGCGGTTCGCCAGATCGGCCAGAAACCCGTGGGATTCCCTTGGGCTACCGCCCGTTCGGCCAATTGTAGCCACCAATCAGCAGACGTTCCGGAAGCGGCGGCATAGAGCGCTCCCTGCCAGGTAAAATGCGCAGGGACCGGTTCGGACAACGCCCTATCCCGATAAGCAGCGAGAGTACTGAAATCCGGCCAATCCTCACGGCGCTGCCAACCGGCAAAGCCAAAAGTGCAGGCGGCAGCACTGAACAACACCTTACGAGCCTGGCGCAAACTGCGATGGGGCAAGGTCAGCAGGGTTCCCAGCCAGACGTATAAACGCATCAGCGCCTGGGGATCATGACGATGACCCCCCTCAATAATCATCAGGGTTACCGTCAGAAACAACTGCCGAATGGCATCCAGAGGCTGGTCGCCCAAAGCCCGGATCCGCCCCATGAAGGCGGGCAGATCACGCTCCCGCAGGGCATGCAGCAAGGGCTTATCCACTTCAGGATCGCGGCTCGCCCGCCCTTCTGGCACGACCACCGCAACACCGGGAGCCTGCTGCCAATGGCTATGCAGCAAAGCCAAAGCCCCCAAAGCAAAAGACCGGGCAGGCAGCCCGGCTGCCGCGTCATGCCATTCCCCAAACAGAATACTACGAAGGCCTTGCGCATGGCTGTCATCCGCCAGCCGCTGGGCCAGCCGATTCAGCACCACACGCCGGGCATTTTCGTCATCGGCCATGCTCTGCAGCAAAGGCACCAGATGCTCCAGATCGGCTTCTTCCACCGCCTTGGACAGCAGATCGACTTCCATATCCAGCGGCATGGGTGCACTGGCTTCCAGCTTTAGCAAATCCGGCAAAGGGACGGCAGTCAATAACGCGCGTTTTTCTTCCTGGATACCTACCGCAGCGGCCAAGATCTCGACAGGAAGCTGCCCAGCAGCGGCCCAGATGGACTGACTATCCACCACCACCTGCAAGGCCTCCGTATTGTCCGCTGCACTCCACCAGTACGGCAGGATATCCTCCTGCCAGGCCGAATGGAGCAACAACTGCTGAGCAGGGTCGGCCCACAGGGCGGCCCGCCCATCAACAGACGCAGAACGCCAGCGCTCCAGGATTTCCCTGGACGCCGGCGTCATAATCAGATTATCCAAAGCGAACCCGGCCTTCGCCAGGGAGCGCAGCAGAAATCATCAGCCCAGTTTTTCTTTGATGCGGGCAGCCTTACCAGACAGGTTACGCAGGTAGTAAAGCTTGGCACGACGCACATCACCGCGACGCTTGACTTCCACCTTGGTGACCAGCGGTGAATAAGAGGGGAAAACACGTTCCACACCTTCACCATTAGAGATTTTCCGCACCGTGAAGGCAGAATGCAGGCCACGATTGCGACGAGCAATGCAGATTCCTTCAAAAATCTGGATACGTTCGCGGTCGCCTTCCTTCACCTTGACATGCACGGCAACCGTATCGCCTGCGCCAAAAGCCGGAAGTTCCGACTGAACCTGTTCTTTGTTGATTTCATCAATGATGTTCACAGCCCTGCTCCTTCGCCTAGTATTACTGCACTTCGCCGTCCTGACGGCGATAATCATCCAATAACTTCTGCTCACGCGCACTCAAAACGCGCTGCGCCAACAAATCCGGACGCCGCTCAGCCGTACGCCCCAATGACTGTTGCAGGCGCCAACTACGAATCCGGGCATGATTTCCCGAAAGCAAAACTTCCGGAACCTTTACGCCCCCCACCACTTCCGGGCGCGTAAAATGTGGACAGTCCAGCAAGCCGTTATCCGCAAAACTATCTTCGGCGGCCGAGTCCGCATGTCCCAACAAACCCGGTAACTGCCGGGCCACCGCTTCAATCAATACCAAGGCAGGCAACTCCCCACCTGCCAGTACATAATCGCCAATGGACCATTCTGCATCCACCGCCGCCAGCACCCGCTCGTCAATGCCTTCATAGCGGCCTGCCAGCAAAATCAATCCGTCTGCACCGGCAAAGCCCTGCACGGCTCCCTGCTGCAGACGCTGCCCCTGGGGGGACAGGTAAATCACCGGCGCCCCGGGGTTTGCTTCGCGTGCCGCAGCAATGGCTGCCAACAACGGGGGCGCCATCATCAACATTCCCGGACCACCACCAAAAGGTCGGTCATCCACGCGGCGATACGCATTATCGCTAAAATCGCGAGGGTTCCAGGCATGTATCTGGATCAGCCCACGCGCCTGGGCTCGCCCCAGCACCCCCTCGCGCAGATAACCGTGAATCAGCTCCGGAAAAATAGTGATGACATCAAAACGCATCACCAGTCCGCTTGCCAGTCCACGGTGATCAATCCGGCACTCTGGTCCACCCCAGCTGCACTTGTATCTGACCAGGGAATCAGCAATTCCCCGCCTTTTTCATCGTCCAGTACCATAACGTCATTCGCACCGGTTTCCAGAAAAGCCGTCACTTTTCCCAAAAGCAGGCCTTCCTGATTCAGCACCCGCATGCCAATCAAGTCACGCCAGTAATATTCACCGGGCTCCAGATCCGGTAGATACGCCCGCGCAATTCTGATCTCCTGACCAATGAGGGCACGGGCCTGTTCCCGGTCACTGACTTCCGCCAGCTTGGCAACCACGCCCTCACCCTGCATACGTCCTTCTTCCAACACATAAGGCCGTAGTTCAGAACCCAAAAACCAGGGTGAGTAGTCGAGAATGGCATCACGCAGATCCGTAAAAGAGAACACTTTTACCATTCCACGCACACCGTAGATGCCGGAAATTTTTCCCAGCACCACCCATTCTTCAGACTCAGGCGGCAGCGACACCCGTCTTACTCACGCCTTCTTTCTTGAAAAAGCCGGCTACTGTATCGGAAGGCTGCGCGCCCTGGCTGAGCCAGTAAGCGGCACGCTCTTTGTCGATGCGCAATTCGGCCGTAGCGCCAATGGGATTGTAAAAACCCAGGCGCTCAATGAAACGGCCATCGCGCCGGTTACGACTATCCGTCACCACGATGTGATAAAAAGGCCGCTTTTTGGCGCCGCCCCGGGCCATACGAATAACTACCATGTGTTCTCCTTAACCATGTCCTCTCCCACTGGACGGGAGAAAGGCGCGTATCGTAACTAAAAACAAGCTCTAACGGAAGGGTAAACCGCCCTTTAACATCGATTTGGGATTCATCCCCAATAAACGGCTGAGTCCACGTCCCCCTTTTCCCATTTTTTTGAACATTTTCTGCATCATCTCAAACTGCTTGAGCAGCTTGTTGACCTCCGTTACGGTGGTTCCAGCGCCTGCAGCGATGCGGCGACGGCGCGAAGCCTTGATGATTTCCGGATGCCGACGTTCGCCGGGCGTCATGGAATTGATAATGGCCTCCAGACGACGCATGGGTTTACCGTCCTGCATGGCCGCCTGTGCCTCAGCGGGGAGCTCACCCATACCCGGCAATTTATCCATAATGCTCGACATGCCCCCCATTTTTTCCAGCTGCCGGAGTTGCTGACGAAAATCTTCCAGATCAAAACCTTTCCCGCTGCGCAGCTTCTCGGTCATTTTCTGCGCTTGCTCAACATCGACATCCTGTTGAACCTGCTCAACCAGGCTGACAATATCGCCCATGCCCAAAATACGCGAAGCCAGTCGATCCGGATAAAAAGGTTCCAGACCCTTGCGGATTTTTTCGCCAATACCCATAAACTTGATGGGCTTGCCGGTAATGGCCCGCACCGACAAAGCAGCGCCACCACGCGCGTCACCGTCAGCCTTAGTCAAAATGACACCGGTCAGCGGCAAGGCATCATTAAAAGCCTTGGCCGTGTTGACAGCATCCTGACCTGTCATGGCGTCCACCACAAACAGCAACTCCACCGGCTGGACGGCGCCGGTCAAAGCCTGGGCTTCCGCCATCATGGCGTCATCCACATGCAGGCGTCCGGCGGTATCGACAATCAACACGTCAAATACCCCGCGCTGCGCTGCCTCTAAGGCATCTTTGGCAATCTGCACCGGCTGCTGATCTGGACGGGACGGAAATACTTCTACCTCAATATCCTTGCCCAGATGCGCCAACTGCTCCATGGCAGCAGGCCGGTAGACGTCGGTACTCACCATCATGACCCGCTTTTTTTCTTTGTCCTTGAGCCACAAAGCGAGCTTGGCACTGGTCGTGGTTTTACCGGAACCCTGCAACCCGGCCAAAAGGATCACCGCCGGAGGACGGGCACTCAAATCCAGCCGGTCGTTGTGCTCACCCATGAGCTTGACCAGTTCATCATTGACAATCTTGATAAACACCTGCCCCGGAGACAGGCTTTTCACCACTTCCTCCCCCAGCGCCGATTCGCGCACCTTGTTGATGAAGTCTTTCACCACCGGCAACGCCACATCGGCTTCCAGCAAGGCCAAACGCACTTCACGCAGGGCGTCACGAATATTGTCTTCGCTCAAACGCCCCTGGCCACGCAGGTTTTTAAAAGTCTGGGTGAGTTTTTGGGTCAGATTGTCAAACATGGGTCCCCCTCATATCAGGGGTGGATTTTGGACTGTATGGCGCGGTCGTGCAATGGTGGTTTTTTTAGTCGGAACCATCAGGCGTCATGATTTGCCGCAGATATTCGACACTAACAGGCTCTTTTTTCCTTTTGGGAGACTCGCATCCTGTTTAACCAAGGTCACCTGCAACATGCAGCTTTTGGGACCCATATACATGACACCCAGGTCTTCTGGGATACCCGGCATGCGCATGGGATTGTGCCAGCCTGTTTTTGCCAGTAGCTTTTGCGTCAAAGCCTGTAGCTGCTCCTGGCCAGCCGAGGCGGGGATGATAAAATCATACTGCTGCAGATTTTCCCCTTCCGAATGCACACGTGCTTTGGCATCAGGGAAGACTGTATGCACAATCTGCGGGATATCTAGACCCGCAAAGGCCAGGTCCGTGCCCAACAGAAACACCCCTACGCCTAGTATCACTTTCCATTTCCACATGTTCATTCCTTATCTCTCCATATAAGACAATCCATCTTGAGCCGCAGCGCGAGCGTACCGGGGCGCTGTTTCAACAATATTTCATGGCTTCTCTTTTTAAGCTCGCGCGGGAGATTTTTCATAATGATTCTGCTTGCTTAGTGCTTCCATTCGCCGCTGATAGGCCTGCTGCAAACACCGGGTATCTCCATTGCAGGTATTAAGCCCCTGAATCCAAGCCCGCTGGGCTTGGATCAGCCCTTGCTGGGCAGGGCTTTGGGCCTGGGTACGGACAAAGGCTTGGTGGTAGGCTTGGGCGAGTGAACGATCCAGTGACTGAAGTTTGGGATTGGCGCAGATGGCCTTTTCGCTGGCGGTGTGGGCTTGGGAGCAATTAGCATTCGCCTCCTCGGATCCGACACGCTCGTAAATGATATAGCCGTTCACATAGTACTGCACGAGCATGCCTCCCCGGGTGGACTCCAGGAGCAGCACGCTATCCGGCTTTTTGTCTCCCTTGCACTGCCGCTTGAAGCCCAGTAAAAGCCATTTGTTATCCCCTTTTACGGTGTCGTCTGCATCATAGAGCGGGGTCAAGGCGCGTACTTGCGCTGCGCTCAGGGGCTTGCCATTCCAAGTATGAATATCGCTTAAATCGTGGAAATAAGACCAGCTCATCTGCAATTAACCAGGCGGCGGAATGCACCCCTCTTCGCACCAAGTCTCAATTTCTCCGTAGGGTGTTGCGGGACCGCAGCTCGGATTCTCCCAACCGAAGGACACGATCTCTGGCGCCTTGCCGGAGAGCACGATCCGCCCTTCATTGCCCAAGACCTCTTTGTACGCATCCTTTGCAACGAGGATGCCATCGTCCAAATCAACGGTGGCAATGACTTTCCACTTTCCCTGCACCAACGCCGCGATGGCCTTGGGATCATTCGGGTGTTCCATCACCCGCTTCACAGCCGGGGCGATGGGCGTTTTGGCTGACCAGCTATCCTGCCAGTCTTTGGCATGGGACCATTCCATGAAACTCATCGCGAGGATGAGTACAATCATTTGTAGCCAAGCATGGCTATACATGTAGCCTCTCTTAAATGCCATAACACTCACCCCCTTCTTTGCAGCCGGTTTTACCTTTGTTACTTTTACATTTTGCCTGATATTCCCCAGATGCCACCTTGGGGGAGGTTTTTGTCAGTGTGTACGTGCAGCATGGGACCACCAACACCCGGGGTAATGGATGGACACTGGCAATGCAGAAACATCGCTGCCACATCCTCACATCTTTTTGTCAGGCGAGAGGAAGGCGTTTTTCCATTTATTGCTTCTTTTTCAACAGATCACTCCCGAAACGCCGAGGTTACAAGGGATAGCGAATACCGAGCGACGAGGCTATGGCTTTGAATAGCGCAGCCGTATCATTCTGATAACCAGATATGTTCTTGACCACTTTACCTTTATGAATCACCGCGATCATCGGAATCCCCCACCCAGAGCCGTCGATGAATAGTGGTTGTACTTCCTCGGGGAAAAATTCCCATGGTGTCCACTCTACTCGGGCGATAGCCACTTGCGCGGGCAGATGCGTCGCAACCTCAGCGAATGTTCTGCGATCCTGATCCGTACAGAATATACAGCTTGGACTACGACTCGTGAGTTGAATGACCGCGTCTGGGAGTACGGCGAGAAATTGGGGCAGCGCGAGCGGAGATATCTCCAGGATCGCGCCGGGACGCAATTGCGCCAGACGCTCGCGGTACGCCGCCGCCAGGCACCCGACATTCACCTTGCAAGCATCACGCATGGTAAGCCACTGCCGCTGTTCGGCAATGCGCATTTGCCGCTCATTGCTATCCTTATTGGTAGCGGACAAGGCGTGGTGATAGGCCTCGGCAAGTTCCGTGTCCAAGGCGCGGAGTTCCTGGTTGGCGCAGATGGCTCCTTCCGTGGGCGTGGCGGCCCGGCTGCATTGGGCGGCGGGCAGGTCGGCCTGCGCCTCGGCGGGCGAGGCCAAAGGCGCGGTGGACAGGATTAGCAACGTCGCAAAACGGGATGGGGTATTCAGGAACAGGGGCTTAAGTACACGGATACGCTCCTTCTCTCAGGTAAAAACAACATCCTGCGTAACTTATGGATTCGACTGCTCACTGCCAGAACAGCCCCGGCGAGACGTCCTCCGGCACCTGCGGCAAGGGAAGGGCGCAGCGCTGCCCAATGACTTTGCCGTTGTTGGTCTTGCAATTCAGGTCATAGGCATGGATGGGCAGGGGGAGCTTTGCCGCCGCCTGGCAGCGGGTCTGATCCTTGCCCGGACACTCTTGTTCGAAGCCCAGGATGCTGGCCGCCGCCCAGGCGCGAATGGCGGATAAATTCTGGCTCAGGACAGCCGGAGCGCGAACGAAAAGCGCAATCCGGGCGTCTTTTTCGGGGGCCCACTGCGTCTTTCCCGAGGGCAAGGAAGAATAAATCCCATCCACGATGCCGAGAAGCTGCACCGCGCCCTGGCGATTGACCACGGCCAGCGACTGCACCTGCGCATTGTGGGGCTGGAAACCCCAGACCAGGACGTTGCCGTTGGGTAAGGTCGCCTGGGGCAACGGGTAGAGATCCATGCCCTGTTCCAGGCGCTGCAGCAGGGAGATCGTCTGTTGCCCATCGTGGAACTTCATTCCCCCGACGAATTTCTTCAGGGCCGCCTCGTCCAGCGGCGGGCGCAGGCGATCTTCGATACGATGCATGGTCCCCAACCAATTCCTCATGACCTTGAGGACGCAGTCGCCGTTGTTTCCGCAGCCTTGGAGCACCTTCTCGTAGGCCTTGTGGCCTTCAAGCAAAGCCTTGCATTGCGGCGTGCCAATGCCCGCCGCACGGAGATTGCGGACGTAGGTGACGCCGACCGTAGAATCCAAAAGCAGCAGATTATCGGTCCATTTCCTGGGCTTGTAGTGGCAAATTGCGTCTTGCAGCGGGGTCAGTGGCGGATTACAGCCGCGCGCATAGTTGTCTGGGGTTTTGGCCGCGATGGCCGGACAGTTGAGGGACATCTCCGCTGCGCTCGCGCTGCCATTGAGCGTCATCGCCGGAAATACGGTCATGCCAAAAATGAACTGTCGTGCCATCGAATATCTCCTTCATTGCTTCGCACCACGCGCCTCAAGGGAGCCTGGGGCCGCCCAGTTCCTGGATCCGTCGCTGATAAGCTTGTTGCAGACAGGTGTTATCGCTGTTGCAGGTGTTGAGCTCCTTGACCCACGCCCGCTGAGCTTGGATGAGTTCTTGCCGGGCGGGGCTTTTGGCCCCGGTGCGGACAAAGGCTTGGTGGTAGGCTTGGGCGAGTTGACTGTCTAATGCCTGGAGCTTAGGGTTGGTACAGATGAGCTTTTCACTGGCGGTATGAGCTTTGCTACAATCCAAGCCCGTGTTGGAAGCAGATTTTTTCTCCTGAAAATATTGGGCAGAATCCGTACCAAGCGCTTTCTTGTACGCCTTCTTTAATTCATTTATGTTCGTCCCCGCGTCATCCCGTATTTCCATATCCCAATAGTAACCATTGGCGATATTTTGACGCTCTGCAGCAGGTGCTTTGAGTAAACGCTCCCGCAGTCTAGCACCATAGGCATGGTCCAGCTTAGCAAGTTTGGGATATTTGCAGACGGTTTCTTCTGCCCGGTTACTAGCGGTGCGACAGTCAAAAGAAGGGCCTGTGCTAGGCAAGGATTGAGTGTAAAGGTCAAAGATACGGCATACGGGCCCATAATAATGACCAGCACGCAGCACGGCAATGGTATACTCTCCGTCAGCGCGACTCGTCCATTTGCCTATATAGCTATCCTTTAAATCGGATTGTGTGAAATCATCCATCAGGGCCCAAGTTTTAGCGTTATAGATGAGAAATCTCCAATTAATACCACAGCTGAATCCGGGAGATTTTCCACACGCCGATGGGCCGCCTTCATCTTTGAGCACTACAACTTGCGCCGGCACGCCGCAATAATGGGTAGGAAAAGTCTGCGCCTCAGGCGGTCCCATAGTTCCACCCTCCTCATCCTCTTGCATCGATACAACGACTTTATCTCCTTGCCGGAGTATCATTTGATACTGCCGCTCCGGTAATTCCTGAATTGCAACAGTAACCGGCTCTGATGATCCATAACTGGAGGGCACCCAAAACATGAGTAGGGCTAACATCATCAATGCAAAGCGTTTCATACTGTATCTCCATAATACAAATTTTATGCTTACCGGCGGCTCACCGGAGTACTCTACGCCAACTGAAGCAACCTAATTATACTCATTACAATCCTTTTTGAACCGTTTTCAATGTTCTTACAAAGTTTGAAAAAATCCATTGCCAAAATCCTTTTGGTTTGCGCCAGTCGTTCAGACAAACGATCCAACCCTGGCCCATTAACCAATTTTGTAGCCGTGCTGTTTGCCTCCGCAATGCCCTTACCACTCCCCATGGCATTCTCCACAACTCCACCTATCTTATGGTCTGTCCAATAGGAGAGAGCTGCCTTCATGGCTAGATTACCGGCAACTAAGTAAGGATCCTTAACAAGATCAATATCTTCACCAAAATAATCCTTTAAATTTTTCTGCGCTTTCTTATAATTATTTTTATAAGTCAACTGTATTAGACCCCGACCACGATACTTATATCCATCTCCGGAAGCAACATCCCCGTTACCGCTACCCGGCCGATTAGCATATGCGCGATTGCCTATCGCTTCTTCGTCAGCCTCATGAACATCTTTCTCTGTGAGAATCTTCTTCTTAGTGTCTAATCCATATTTCTTGGCTTCATCAGGATGAGTATTTAGATAATCGATAAACTTCTTTGTAACATGTCCATAAATAAACGCTTCATTCCCATGTTTTTTGAAGTATGAGTACTGTTTATAGGCAACATCTGATTGATAATTGAGAGACTCTGTAAGGTCATGACCATTTCCAGTTTCTGCCGCAGCCTGCCCCAAGAAAAAAGCTAACTTGTATTTGGTATTTAATTGATCGGAAATTTTTGGATTATTCAAAGCTGTATTAATATCATTACTCCACTGTGTTATTTGTACAGGATCTGCATTGCGGTAAACCGCCTTAACTACCTCTAGTGGCACCCGAGTAATGTTATCACTACATTGTTGAGTAGGTGAGGATACTACTGTAGAAGCTGTCGGTGCCGTGGGGCTGGTGGTAGAGGCTACCGATGCGGTGGGCGGTGTCGGCTCATAACAGGAGCGGCCCGCATGGACGAACGAACTGTCCTGCGGATAACACAGTCCCGTGTATTTATTTAAATTTTGCAAGCGATACTCATATGTGCTCCGAATACATTGTTTGTCAGCACCGCAGGCATCCCGCTTACGGAGCCATTCTTTTTGCTCCTTTGTTTCATCTTCCACCAAGCAGTCATACTTGCCCGATTTTTGGTAATGCGCACGAAACGCTGCATAGTCCCGGTTGAGCTGCGCATCCAGCTTTTTCAGTTCCGGGTCTGCGCAGATGGCTCTTTCGCTGGGCGTGGAGGCCTTGCGGCAGTCAAAGGCGAAAGCCGTTGGAGCCGTCCATATTCCACTCGCCATTACGACAATGACGTACCGTAACTGCCTTTGCAATTGAGTCATTTGCTCCCTCCTTATTCTTTCCGATTCAATTAGCCACAGGCATATTCCGGTGGCGGCGGCTATTCGATCCCATAATCGGGAATCCCCGGATCCACAGGTTCAATGGGCTCAAAGTCGCCCGGCCCGCCATTACCGCCGCCGGGCTTGGCACTGGGCGGGGTGTAGCTTTCCTTACCCCCCGGCTGGGGTCTGCCCAGTTGATTGACCTTCTGCAGGCCGTTGAAATGGGTGAAGGGGGTTTGCATGCGGTAAATGGCCTCAGCGGTCAGAGGGAAGGTGTTCAGCGCTCGATCCTGCACCCCTTGGGCCGCTTCGAAGGCGCCAGTGCCCCCTTGGGAGCTACCCAATACGCTGCCCCTTCCTGCACTGCGTTGATACAGGATGCAACGAAGCCAGATACCACTCCTCACCACTCCAATTTCATTACTTCGCACCACGCGCCTCAAGGGAGCCTGGGGCCGCCCAGTTCCTGGATCCGCTGCTGATACGCCTGTTGCAGACAGGTGCTATCGCCCTTGCAGGCATTGAGCTCCTTGACCCACGTCCGCTGAGCTTGGATGAGTTCTTGCCGGGCGGGGCTTTTGGCCCCGGTGCGGACAAAAGCTTGGTGGTAGGCTTGGGCGAGTTGACTGTCTAATGCCTGGAGCTTAGGGTTGGTACAGATGACCTTTTCACTGGCGGTGTGGGCCTGGGAGCAATTAGCGTTCGCCTCCTCGGATCCGACACGCTCATAAATGATTGAGCCATTCACATAGTACTGCACGAGCATCCCTCCCCGCGTGGGCTCCAGGAGCAGAACACTCTCTGGCTTTTTGTCTCCCTTACACTGCCGCTTGAAGCCCAGTAATAGCCATTTGAAAAGCCATTTTTTGTTATCTCCACTTACGGTTTCGTCTAGAAGACTAAGATTGAGCGGGGTCAAGGCGCGTATTTGCGCTTCGCTCAGGGGCTTGCCATTCCATGTACGGATTCTGCCAGCGCTCCCCGCCCAAGACCAGCTCATCTGTAAGAAACCCGGCGCTGGAACGCACTGTTCTTCGCACCAACTCTCAATTTCTCCATAGGGTTTTGCTAGGCCGCAGTTTGGATTCTCCCAACCGAAGGACACAACCTCCGGCGCCTTGCCAGAGAGCACGATCCGCCCTTCCTTGCCCAAGACCTCTTTGTATGCATCCTTGGCAACGAGAATTCCATCGTCCAGACCAACGGTGGCAATGACTTTCCATTTTCCCGCCACCAGCGCCGCAATGGCCTTAGGATCATTTGGGTGTTCCATCACCCGCCTCACAGCCGGGGCGATGGGCGTTTGGGCTGACCAGCTTTCCCTCCAGCCATCGCTCCAATCTTTGGCGTGCGAGCATTCCATGGAACTCATCGCGAGGATGAGTACAATCATTTGTAGCCAAGCATGGCTATACATGTAGCCTCTCTTAAATGCCATAACACTTACCCCCTTCTTGGCAGCCGGTTTTACCTTTGTTACTTTTACACTTTGCCTGATATTCCCCAGGTTTCACCTCGGGGAAGGTTTTTGTCAGTTTGTAAGTGCAGCATCGAACTCTAGCCGCAGTGCCCGATGGATACTTGCAATGCAGAAACAGGTTCGCCTCTTCCCGACGTCTCGGCTCTAACTCAGGGTTTATGTATGTGCCGTCCTTTTTTTTACCATAATTTTTTATATAGGTAGCGGCAGCGGAAAAATCACACTTATTTAACGAGTCATATAAACGCTGTTTTCCCCCTGCTCCTGCATTAAAAAAGAGAGAGATAAGCGCATCTGTCTGGCAAGCATTCAGTTTTACCTTTATACGCGGATCGGCGACGTCTTTGACTACTTTTTGAATATCTTGACGCTTGATTTCGTTGATCTCTTCGTCGGTCAGACCGTTCCGATACTGCTCAAACTTAGCTGGGGCCTTGGTCGGCATGGCCGTGATCGATCCCCTTGGCTGGATTAAATGACCGATGCCGATCGTAGCCAAACCTCGCGAATCATGATACATGCACTGTGCAATACCTTCCTTTAGTGCCATGTACTGCAATCCAGACTCCGATGGAACAAAGTATACTTTGTTATACGCCAAAATCTCCTCCCTCTCTGTTTTTATCCTCTCGGCTTTTGCCTTTTTATCTTCTTTGTTTGGCACCTCTGACGCGCTACTAATACGTTCGCACTGCGAAGATTGAGTAGAGGCCGTCGGTGCCGTGGGGCTGGCGGTAGAGGCTACCGGCGCGGTGGGTGAAGGCGGGTCATAGCAGGAGCGGCCCGCATTGACGAACGAACTGTCCTGCGGATAACACAGTCCCGTGTATTTATTTAAATTTTGCAAGCGATACTCATATGCGCTCCGAATACATTGTTTGTCAGCACCGCAAACATCCCGCTTACGGAGCCATTCTTTTTGCTTCTTTGTTTCATCTTCCACTAAACAGTCATACTTGCCCGATTTTTGGTAATGCGCACGAAACGCTGCATAGTCCCGGTTGATCTGCGCATCCAGCTTTTTGAGTTCCGGATCGGCACAAATGGCCTTTTCGGTAGAGGTCCTGGCTTTGGAACAATCCAAGGCCAAGGCCGATGGCGCCATCAACGCTCCACTGGTCATTACAATAACAGCGCACCACAACTCTCGTTGCGACTGCATCATTGGCTCCCTCCTTTACTTTGCTTTCCAACTCAGTTCCCACACGCGTATTCCGGTGGCGGCGGCAGTTCGATCCCGTAATCGGGTATACCCGGATCCAGGGGTTCGATGGGCTCGACATCGCCCGGGCCACCATTGCCCCCGCCAGGGTTGGCGCTGGGTGGAGTGTAGGTTTCCTGGCCGCCGGGCTGGGGTACGCTCAGTTGATTGACCTTCTGCAGGCCGTTGAAATGGGTGAAGGGGGTTTGCATGCGGTAAATGGCCTCAGCGGTCAGGGGGAAGGTGTTCAGCGCTCGATCCTGCACCCCTTGGGCCGCTTCGAAGGCGCCAGTGCCCCCTTGGGAGCTACCCAATACGCTGCCCTTGCCTGCGTTGCGTTCGTCTAAGCGGGCGAAGAGACGATCGACAAAGGCGACGATCAGAGGATGGTGATAGGTCACCTTGATCTTCAGAAGATTGGCGTCCTGTACACTCAGACCGCTTTCTTGCCCCAGCGCCGTCTTGCGATACCCCAAATGATTTTCGGGGATTCCCCAACCCCAGTTACCACCCGGGGTGGCCCTCTGTCCCGTCGAATCATCCAGTGGTAAGCGCCCAAATTCTTTGTGATCGTGCAAGGCCTCCACTGTGGGACTGAGGATTTCGATCGTCGCCAATCTTGCCGCCGCCTCGGCCCTGGCACGGGCTGCGAGGAGATCGCGCGGTCCCTGTCCATGGGCGTAAAGTGGCATCAAGCCTTTGGCGAGGCCTTCCCGGATGGCATCCATGTCACCTCCATGCAGGGCCCCGGCACGGGCGGCCTCCTGGGCGGCCACCTCCAGTTGTAAACGGGCCTGATAGAGGAGGCTTGCCTGCAATATGCCCAAAATCAGTCCCAGGAGCACGGGAATGGCAATGACAAACTCCACCGCTCCCGCGCCCCGTTGATTTCCTGTCTGTCGAAGTTTTTCCGCTCCCTGCATCGTTCCCTCCTCTACGGAATCGAATGCCACGCCAATCGTTGTCCAGTCTGCAAGACTCTCTCCCGAATCTGTCCGGCAGCCAGCTCCAGGGTATCCCGCACCCTGCTTTGGCCGGACCATGCCCAGCGCCAGGGCGACAATTCTTCCCGCAAGGCCAGGATCCGCCCCTCACCATCAAGCCATACCACATCAATGGGAAAGCCCATGCCCCAGGTATGCACCGCAGCACAGGGGCGAATCCAGAGCGCCTCCTGGCTATCCATGGCACGTCTGCCCAGGAGTCCCCGAGCGCGGGACCAGGCCCTGTCGGCCATACGGGCATCGGACCAAAGGCAGACACCATCCCGCCACACACACCCAACATGGCTCATGTGGCCACCTCCTGGACGTATTTCATGTAAATCACGAAGGCTAGGACGATGAAGACAATGGGAAAAATGAACATGACCAAGGGGGCGAGGAGCTTGACCGGAGCCTCCAGGGCAGCCTTCTCGGCACGTAGGAAGCGTTCTTCCCGGCGCTGTTCCGCCTGAGCCTTGAGCACCGGAGCCAGACTGCCGCCACGCTCTTCGGACTGAATGATGGCCGTGACCAGACTGCGCAGCTCCTGCATGGCGACGCGCTCGCCCAAGTGCCGAAAGGCTTCGATCCGTGGCATTCCCGCCCGTAGATCCCGGAGAATGATCCGAAACTCGTTGCGCAAAGGCCCTTCTGGCCCCTTGTCCACGGCCACTTGCAAGGCACTGGTCAGGTTTAAGCCCCCCTCCACCATCAAGGTGGTGAAATCCAGATACACGGGAAGATCCTTCAGAATGCGCTTCTGCCGCTTTTTGGATTGTTCCACCAGCCAAAGATCAGGATAAAAACTCGCCAGCAACATTCCGAGCAAGGTGAACTCCCAGCGGAATACGTCCATGGCGAAATAGACCAGGAGGGAAAAAAGCAAGGCAAAAAGCGCAGAGAGAATTTTGAAGGCGAGAAAATCGCGGGGAGTAATGAGGTAGTTGAGCCCGGCCCGCTGAATCCCGGGGGCGCTGCGATACACCCAGCGCTCGGGGACAAAAGCGACGATGGTGGAATCCACGAAGCGCACCAGCGGCCAGATTCTCGCCAAAGCGCCGGGTAAGGGATCCAGATACTCCCGGGGCTGCTTTTCTACAGCAGTGAGCAGACTGGCAATACCATAGGTCGCACCAAAAACCGTCAGGGCCACCAGCAGCCCGACCAACACATAAGGGAGCTGCCCCGTTCCGGTAACCAACAGTTGCAGCAACTGCCCGCCGTACGAGAAGAATAACAGGAACAGAAGGATGAGTACTCCCAGACCAAAGAAAAGCAACCAGTGTCGCCGGGCCATGGCCATGGCTCAAACCTCGATGGCGACAATCTTGCGGATCCCCCAATACCCCAGGAGTTCCAGCACAAAAATGATGGCCAGCACCGCCCAGCCCTTACCGGTATGAAACAGTGCCCCGGCAGCTTCCGGTTCAATGCGCAACAACGCAAGAATGATCAGGATGGGCAGACCGGTCATGACCAATCCCTGGAGCTTGCCCTGGGAGGTCAGAGCCTGGATCTTCTGCTCCATCAGCAAGCGCCGCCGGACGGTCTCCCCTAGGCGTTGTAGGGTGTCGGCCAGATTGCCGCCCACCTCCCGATTGATGCGCAAGGCGGAAACCACCAGGTCGAAGTCCTGAGAACGTATCCGCTCGGCCAAATGCGCTACGGCGTCTTCAAAGGGGACCCCTAAACGCTGTTCACGGACCACCAGGGTGAGCTCCTGGCTCATGGGCGGACTCAGGTCCTTGGCCAGTCCCTCCAGGGTCTGCCCGAGATTGGCACCACCGCGCAGAGCCGAGGCCATCATCAACAAAGTGTCGGGGAGTTGCTTGTGCAGTTGATTGAAACGCCTTTTTTTCAGGAATTGCAGAATGAATCGCGGGGCCAGAGCCACCAGAAGTCCCACCAGCACAACAACGGGCAGAGATCCAAAAAGCAGATACGCCAGTAGGGGGAGCAAGAACAAAGCGGCTAGATTGAGGCGCCAGAGGAGTGACGGGTCGGCAAAAATGAACATGTCTGCCAGACTTCGTTTCGTCTCCTTCTGGAATGTCTGTTGTTGCCGGGCGAGAACTATCTGGGAAGTATTGATCAGAAGATAAACGAGAGTCAGAACGGACCCAAAAACGAGGGTGGCAATGATGAGATCAGACGTGCTCATGATCACTCTCCCGGAAGATACCGATATCTACCGGCAAACCCCGCGCCCGCATTTCCTCGTAAAATTCTGGAATGCTGCCGCTCGCCCGGAAAGCACCGGCTACCTTGCCATCAGTTCCAAAACCCTGTTGGCGATAACTGAACAACTCCTGCAACTGGATGACGCCGCTTTCGGTCCCGGTCACCTCGACGATGGCCGTCAGTTTGCGGGAGCCACAGGAAAAGCGGGTAATCTGGACGATGATATTGATAGCCGAGGCGATCTGCTCGCGAATCGCCGTCAAGGGAAGCTCCATCCCCGCCATCATCACCATCACCTCCATACGGGAGAGCATGTCACGGGGGCTATTGGCATGGGCTGTAGTCAACGAACCATCGTGACCGGTGTTCATGGCCTGCAGCATGTCCAGCGCTTCGCCGCCCCGGCATTCGCCCACCACGATGCGGTCTGGCCGCATCCGCAAGGCATTACGGACCAGTTCCCGGATGGGAATGGCGCCCTTGCCTTCCACATTGGCCGGTCGGGCCTCCAGGGAGACTAGATTGGGTTGATACAGGCGCAATTCAGCAGCATCTTCAATGGTGACCACCCGTTCGTTCTCAGGAATATAATTGGAAAGAACATTGAGCAAGGTGGTCTTGCCAGAGCCGGTACCACCGGAAATCACGATATTTTTCCGCTGCTCCACGGCCATTCGTAAAAAACCGGCCATACGCGGTTCAACCGAGCCGAAGGTAATGAGATCCCCCATCTGTAGCCGTTTTTTGCTGAACTTCCGGATAGTGATGTTGGCCCCTTTCAAGGCCACCGGCGGGATGACCGCATTGACACGAGACCCGTCGTGGAGACGGGCATCCACCAATGGCGAACTCTCGTCGATTCGGCGGCCGATGGGGGCAACGATCCGGTCGATGATGTGCCGGACGGCCTGATCACTGCTGAAAACCGTCGGTGCAGGTTCCAATCTTCCGCCCCGTTCGATGAACACCTCGTCGTAGCGGTTCACCATGATTTCCGTGACGGATTCGTCGGTCAGCAGATCCTCCAGAGGGCCGAGTCCCACGGCTTCGTCCACCACCTCGCGAATGAGTCGCTCCCGATCAACATCGGCGGGCAGGCGCATGTTCTGAAGTACCTCGACGGCCAGGCCGGAGACCATCTTTTGAAGCTCTTCGCGATTCATGGCGCTCAAATCCATGCGGCGCAGATCGAGTTGTGCCCGCAAGCGCTCCTGAACGGCTTGCCGCCACTGCATCCACTGCGGATCTACCCCAGCAGTGCGGGGGGCTGGGGAAAGCTTTGTGGCTGTCGGCACGGGCACCGAATAACCACTGCTGGCAACCACTTGAGAAAGCTGTGCTTGAGACTGTGGCGTTGCCAGGATGGGCTTCTCCTCCGGAAGGTTTTCCTGAAGAGCGGTCAAAGCATCTCCCCGATCGCCCAAGTAGGCGATGCGCAGCCTCACCCCGGCGACTTCGACGAGATCCTGCGGAGTGAGCGGTCCGTACCATTTCACTTTTTCGCCATTGACGATGACACTGCTCATGGGTCCGAGGGCCTCGATATAGGGTCCCTCGTCCCGGCGCACGATGCGCGCATGCTCCTTCCCCACATTCCACCCCTCCAGACGCAGGTGCGCCTGGGGAGAGCGACCAATCAGGCAGATGCCATCATGAGGAAGGACTTCCAGGGGACCATGCTTGGGATGTTGGGCCAGAACTTGGAACATGGCTTACTCCGATCGGGGAGAAGAAGAGGGGCGGGTGACTACCAGGGGTGGCTGCGGCTTGGGAGCCGCCGTTGCCTGGGTTTCAGGATATGGTCGATTGGCGCCGCCGAGGGTCTGGTCTATGGCTCCCCTGGTAGCGGAATCCTTGGGCAAGGATTTTTGGTATTCGTCCTTGTACATCACCGCCCGGGACACTTGCCGGATATTCTCCAGGGAGGCAGGAGAAACCACACGCGGTGTCACCAAAATCACCAGATCTGTGTTCCCCGACTTGAAATCCGTGGACTTGAAAAGATTCCCCAAGATGGGAATATCGCCCAACCACGGGATCTTGGATGCACTCTTGGCGGTTTTGGGATTGACCAGGCCCGAGATCACCATGGTCTGCCCATCACCCACATTGATATCGGCCTCACTGCTGCGGGTAATAAAACCGGGCACATTGAGACCATTGAGAACCACGCTGGTACTGGGATCGATATCCGAGACCTCCGCCTTGACGTGCATGGTGATGTCGTTGCTGTCATCCACCTGGGGCTTGAAATCCAGTTGAATGCCATAGTTTTTGTAGGTCACGTTCTGGAATGCCGCATTGCCTGTAGAAAGTGCCTGAAGGATGGGAATTTGGCCTCCGGCCAGGAATTTCGTCTCACCGCCACTGCGGGCGCTGAGTTGCGGGTTGGCAATTTCATAGGCGTTGCCATTGCTGAGCGCAAAGTTGATTTTCGAGAGCATTCCGGTAATGAGGCCCACATTCCAGCCTCCTGCCAGCGGCCGTGCCAGATTCGCAACGTCAATGGCTCCATTGAGAAGATCCGGCGGCGTGAGCCGAATCCCCGTTCCCGCCACGGGCGGCTGGGTGAGATCCTGCCCCAAGGGAACAGTGGGGACATTTTGGGGGCCAATGAAATCCTTGCCATAGCCGACAAACGGTCCAGAGATCTGTTTGGTCCAGTCCACCCCGAAGTTTTCCAGGGTGCTTTTCTTGACTTCCAGAATGTTCACATCCAGCCAGACCATCTTTTCCATCTTGAACGGAGCCTTGCTCGCCAGGACGATGGTTTTGGGATAGAGGCTTTGCAGTTGGGCAATGCGGGCGAGAAGAGCATCAGGAAGATTCTGGCCATCCACGACCACATGATCACCCACGATCCGCACCTGCACATCCTTACTCTTACCTAGCAAACTTCGCATTTCCTCTACAGCTCGCCCAATATCCTTGGGGGCTACCAGCACCCGGTAGGCTTCTTCGCTGCCGTCCTTGAACCACATCCGCAGACTGGTCTCCCCTGGTCCGTCTCCCAACAAGAGAAGCTCCTTGCTATCCACGACGGTGGTACTGAGGATCTTGCCATCGCCCACGGCCACTCGCTTGAGGGGCTTACTGGGAATGACCTTTACCTCTCCCTGATAGAGATCAATCTCTTGATCGGAGGAACCGGTAGCCAGTGCCGCAGGTCCGGCCAACAACAAAACAGCCGTCGCAGCAGATTGCCCAAATGCCGTCACAACACCCCGAAAACGCATAACATTTCCCTTTTTTGATGAAATCATGGACGCGGCCGGTTAACAGAAGCTTGCAAGCCTTCGGGAAGTATCGGGCGGTCCCCGGAGATGGCATTTCCCGTGTCCGTAGTGGTGTTGGTCGCTGGAGGCATCCGCCTCGTCATCCGCTCTTCGGCAACCCGCCGCAAGTTTCGTAGCTCCGTCCGGCTTTTCAACCCACCTTCCGTTTGCCCGATGATGTATTCGATGGCGTCGGCAGCATATAGATGCTCACGCGAGCGGGTATTCCGAATACCGAGAATGTCGCGGACGCCATAGGCCCTGGCTGGAACCGAGACCTGAGATCCATGTCCCCGCAAAACCAAGGTCAATTGCCCCAACCGCTGGGCAAGCTGGAGTTTTTCGATTTGCGTGGGACTTAGCTCAACGGTCACTGTTTGGAATTGCTGGACAGATCCCGACTGTGCCGGGTCGTTATTGATGTTGGCAGCCGAGTCATCAGCGACGGTACGGATGCCCGTAGCTATGATTTTCAAATCATGTTCAATGTAGCGAACCGTTTCCTTGGGGAGCTTGTCCTCCGAGCCACTGGATCGGGCGCGAAAAATCAGAGGCCCCGAACGACCAGCACCACCCGTCTGAAGTCCGCCGCCGCCTTCCCCAGAGACCGGCAGGGAATCCGCTGTTGGCAGATCCGGATACCGGGAGACAGATGATCCTCCGGCGTCTTTCCCGCTGGAAAAAAACCAGAGGACATCCACGTGATCTCCGGGCTGCAACATCCCGTCCATGGTACTGAGATTGTCCACGGTAAAAGTCATGGCCAGTTTTTGCGGATCGATCAGATCGGCCAAGGTCCGCCGACCACTCAGGTAGGATTGCAGGATCGGGCGACCTTGCATCAGGGAGACATTGACGCGGTGTCCCGCGAAGCGATCGAAGTCCTCCGGCGTGATAATGTCTGCCGGAGCCGTCTCGGCTGCTATGGATCGCGCTGCCACCATGGACAGGTCCAATATGGTACCTGCCGGAATATCACGGGTAGGTACCACGACCCGCACTGTATCCTTTTCCTGCTGACTCATGATCCGCTCCAGGGCGGCATGTTCCCGGTCCTTGAGGGTCATTACCGCCAAATAGGCGGCGCCCAGGCCCGCCAGAACCGCAACGACCAGAACCAACCAGGCGCGCAGGCTGCGGACCGGCTTTTTCTGCACATTACCGGGCTCGTAATCACTTGGAATTGGGGTTCCCACAATCGCTCCTTCTCCACTGCTGTAATGTAATATCGTGGCAACTCAAGGTTTGGAGACTGCCGCCGAGTAATCGCTGTAAAAACCGCGCAGGGCCTCGGACAACAGAGTCAACAATGGTGGTCCAGGCGGCTCGTGGGATTCTGGCTTGGACTCAGGATAGGGTGCCAAAAGCAGCACGATCACGAACAACAACACCAGCAGGTATTCAATCATGCTCTGTCCACTCTCCTGCTTTTCTGCTCGATCCCGTCGAAAACCTTTATTCATGACGATGTCCCTCTTTCATCGACCCTGCCAAACCAGGACCGCCCGGCTTCCGCCCATGGGCTGGGCCTGGAAGACCATATCCAGCGACTCTCCTTTCTTTTGCAGGGAGAGCCGACCCATGGCTTTACTTAACATGCCGTCGCTAGCCCAACCCCGTTCCTGGGCAGCGCGCAGCAGATAGGCGCGCATCTGCGCGATACTGAGACTGCTTTCCAGCAATTCCACCCTTCCCTGCAAGGCACCGTCCTTGGTCTCCAGGTCTGAGATCAACTGGGTCTGCCCTGGTAGAGGCAAAATGGGTAGTAGTTTTTGGGCCTCCGCCTGCCAGTTGATCACCGAGCTTTCCCCCTCTATCCGTGGTCCCACCCGGTGCCAACGAAGCGTTTGCGAGTACGGCGCACGAATACAGGACCAAAGTTCTTTCCCCATATCGCTTGGAAGCTGCTGAAACCTTCCCCCCTCCCGGCGGCAGGAACGGTCCATCTCCTGACGAAATCCCTCTTCCCGACCCACACCTTGAATAAGATCAACGCGCATGGGCATCCCGTTGAGACGCATCTCCCTGGCTACCGGACGACTCACAAATCCCTCCGGCAAAGGCCAAAGCGGCAGATCCTCCCCTTGCACGGATCCAGCATAGGCAATGGTGCTCAAGACGATGGACCAAAAGGCGCGAGACTGAATTGATGAGCCCATGGCTTACGGTCCCGTGTAATTGGGGATATTGGGCTTCGGTTGCAGCCGATCGCCGAATTGTTGTTCGGTATCCATGCGAATGCCGTACTTATCAGGATCATTCCAAAACTTCCGGAACTCCGAGAACAAACCACCTCCACCCGTCCAGTCCAGCAGAAACCCTTCCAGGTACAAGGCATATCCCGTCGCTCCAAAGCCAACCTTGCCCTTAGCAAGCAGTTCTTGCTTGTCAAGGAAATTGTTCCGCAACAGACGCGCTTCCTCTTGTGGACCATTGGCCGACCAGGGGTCGGTCAAAACCGCCGCCTGGGCGGTGAAGTCGAGGGGGTCCTGCAAACCCACCTCGCGGAAAAGGCGCTGGGGAATACCGGCTGCCGTAACACTCACGGTGGCAACGGTGGGGCCGGTCATTTGCATGGGATTACCGGTAATTTTGTTGATGGCGTTCATAGCGCCCTGAGTCCAACCGCCATCAAAGGGGCGCTCAGCCGTCTCTACCTGGATGTTCTTCTCCCTCTCCACAAGCAGGGGTTCGCCGTCATGTTTGTGCAGCAGGGGCTCGGCACTGCTGCCACTGACCACCTTCGTTGCATCGGCACTCCCCGTCACCGCCGTGAGGCGCTCGTTACGGGCACCGAAAAAGCGGATAGCCACCTCGTTCCGCAGATCGGCGTCGGACTTGAGTGCTGCCCACTCCCGGCCATTGGGCGGGGTGACTCGGGATACCGTCCGCTCCCAGGCAGCGTAACGGGCTGCCTCGATACTACGGTTTTGCAGGTAGGCCCATTTTCCGACGTACGCCATCATGAGTAGCAGAGGAACCAGGACGAAACTGGCCAGCACCACGAACTCCACCAGGGACTGCCCCCCTTCCCTGCGCTCGGGGGCCCTGGTTCCTGAACGCAGATTATTATCCTCTTGCCTGCCGTCTAGGAGTGGATGCGGCCGATGCTCAATTACCTGGAATCCCATATCCGCTCTATCCTCTTATAGAGAAGAAAGAAAATCGCGGATTTGCCGTGCCGCCCGCCGAAGGCCTTGTATCGTCTGCTGAAATCGCACATCGATCACAATCGCCATGGCGTCAATTTTGTCATCAATATTCATTCCGAGGCGATGGGTAATGTCCTTAGTCATGCTAGCCCACTTCTCCACATAGCCTCCGCGCCGAAGCTGATCCGTCACATCTGCTGCCTTGTCGTGTAACGCCGCAATCTCGGCAAGCCTGGCTCGGGATTTGGGGAAGTCTCGGTACGCCTCCTTGGTCAATTCTTTCTGCTCGGCCTTGCGCAAAGCCGCCACCTGCTCCGGTTGGAGATTCCGCTCCCTTGCCAGACGCGCATCTACATGAGCCATGGTGTACGGTTCCGTCTTCTCTCCCAGAGGGAGCACGGCAAGCTGCCAAACATATCCCAGAGAAATATCCTTGATCTGCCATCGTTCCGTGCTGCCCGGCTTGACTTTGGATAGCCAGTCTTTGGCAAAATCGTCCGTTACCAGACAATTCAGAGACCAGGGTTTTGCGGGATGGTCAGGGGATTTTGGGACAGTTTGCCGGTCTGAAGCGTCCTCCCCGCCTAAGGTATCTGCCGTTACCATGGCAAAAGTGTTGACATGCGGTGTCACTTGCTGGCTAAGCATGGTAACACTATCACCAGCCAGCCAGCCGGAAGACTTGCGTAGCGACTCGTCGGCAGGCCTGTAGCCATAATCGGCGGACATCTTGATGACGGACTTACGCAGTTGCGTGGGTGTGGCGGTAGTCACAAACCACATCAGCCGTGTATACAATTGTAGTCGAGTTTTTCTTCCTTTTGTGGTGAGATAGGAAGAGTAGCGAAGGATTTTCCACGTAGTGGAACCGAAGGGAGCGAAGAGCGCACCTTGCAAGGCAAGCGTTGCCTGCATGGCCTGGGGGGAGAACACGAAGTCATGGACATCGCCACCCCATTGAAATCCGTTGGGCATAATCGCATGATCCAACGGAACGCAACGCTCAAATGTATCCCGAAATCGCTTTTCCAGCTCGGGCGGTGGGTTGGTGGAATCACCGTCGGACCACATTCCATATATACCGTCGCCGGGGTTCCAGGCCTGTAATTTTCCTGTTTCCCGTTCCATTAATGCAGACACATTCCTACGCACCATAGCATCCGCACGGGGATATGGATCGCCTGTCCCCTTCGCGTCCACCGCCAGTGAGTCCTTGGGCACGGGCAGTGCGGCGACCTGGGCGAGGGCGGAGCAGGATACGCCCAGGCCCAGGAGCAAAAAGAGACAGTGGTAAGGCCTTGTCATTTCGTGACCCCAGCATACCGTGTCAAAATGTAGGCCTTTTCGCGCGAATCCAAATCCACCAGTCGAGCGGACCAGAAGGGGCTGAAGAGGTTGGCCCGCTCGTCCAGGCCATCGGCACGGGTCCAGAGGGCACTTGGACGACGGAAATAGACCTGGGCGGCAGCAGCAGCGCGAACCCCTTCTGCGCCACCCCCTTTGGCACCCTGGGTGTCAAGGCGCATACTCATCCAGCCCAGGCTCGGGGCCTTGCCGCCCTCGCTGGGGTCGGCGCTGATGCCAAGGGCAGTAACAGAATCACGAACACGATTTTTGGGCAGATTGACCACGACCACATAGCGGGGCGTCTCGTCCGTCATATCCCCTTTTTTGGAGTCCATGCGCTGGTCCCAGTCCAAGTCCCGGTAGCGGGCAATGCCGCCTTCTGCAGCTCGGCCCACACCGGGTACAGGGACGAAATCCGTGGGGATTCTGCGGGAGTCTTCGTCCTCATTGACGACCTTGTTCATGCCGCGTGCATCGTTGGACCATGCGCCCCTATAGGCAGGGTACGAGACCATCTGCACATTCTTGGAGTTACCTTGTGCCTGCGGGTTGACTTGAGGATCTTGCCAACCCTGCCACCGCACGGGATCATTTTGGTAGTAATCAAAAATGGATTCGTTGGGCGAAGAGAAGGCACCGCCCCAGCCCCACGAATTTGAATACAGCGTACGCCAGCCACCGAAGAGACCAAACTTCCGCATTTGCACGGATGTCTGGATTGAATCTGCAGCAGACCAATAGTAGTGTCCACCCTCATCCTTGGCGATCTGGCCCCCGCCGCTCTTGTGTGTCTTGCTGCGGGCAATGTACAAATAGAAACTCAGAGGGTTACCCACATCGTGGTCACGGTCAACAGTAAAGGGTTGGGCTCTGGCCCCGTCATTGATCATGCTGGCCATACGGGCTCGGCCGCCGGGATCGTTGCCATTCTGATCCTTATGTCCGCCCCAGGTGGTAACGAATTTCCTTCGGTCATTCCAATAGTTGCCATAGAGAAATGGATCTTTGCTGACATCAGAAGAGGACGCGAGGACCTCGGCACCAGGGGCGTTGAGCTGCACCACCTGCTTGACGGTCTGGTACACCGCGCCCTTAGGGGTGGAAACGCCCAGGGCGAGATTAAAGGCCTGCTGGGCACCGGAGTAAGCGGCGTCCATGGTGTTGGCAACAACCATGAAGGAATTGGTGTATGCCACACCGCTGCCATATACGAGCAATGAGCTGGCTTTGATAACTTCTCCCGCGCCAGCAATGGCCTGCCCCAGATAAGGGACCCCTCGCACTTTACTCGTCAGATCTTCGATATTCTCACCGGCTCTTTTGGCATAGCGCGACCAGGAGAGAATCGCCACGGCCTGACCGATGGCAACCTCGTTGGCGAGCATGGCGCGGTTGAGATAGGCGTCGATATTCATCTGCCGGGCCTGTAATTCCATAGCGCTGAAGGCCGCAGCGTCAGCGGCGTTTTGGACCCGTAACTTGTTGGCCGTGAGCTGCCCCGTATTGAATACCAGAAGCATTGCGGCAATGGCTGTGGGAATGAGGAGCAAGGCAAAAATGGCCGCCTGACCCGACTCCTGTCGAGGCGCGGCAGCAGCATTGTTTTTTTGTCTGCATTTCCGAAATTTTATAATTTTCATTGGGCTCCCTCTGGTTTCCTGGCCCTGCCGGTCCAGGTTTTTTGTAATTCATTGAACTTTTCCAGAGAAAGCCAACGGTCAACTTTCTCTGGAAAGGGTGGCCGCCGATGGCGGCCACCTGGTGGATTACTTAGCGTTACTCAGTTCTGAGTAAGAACTGTAATCACCCATGGTTTTCTTTTTGGTTCCCTGGGAATCGGCATTGCCTGCTGCTATAGCGGCTTTGCTGACTGAAGAAGAAGAATCCTTACCAGCCAATTCCTGGGCAATACCAGCCACCTGATTACGCATGGTCTGGCCAAAGAACGAGAACACCACGATGGCCGAAATGGCAATCAAGGCGACCACAATCAAATATTCCGTCATACCCTGACCCTGTTGACGACGAATTTTCTTGGATACCAACTTTTGCATAGCTCACCTCCATCGAGAAAAAAATAACCCACCTTACCTACGCAAGCCTTAATAAAAATCAGTGATTATCACCGTACACTTTTTTCAGATAAACTGTGGACTTATAGTCATCCATCTTTTTGGAATATTTGGCATTACTTCGCGCAAAATCTGCCTTGTTCTTGGCTTCCTTGATGCTCGGTTTGGAATTTTTTCCAGCCAATTCCTGGGATACTCCAGATGCCTGATACCGCATCACCTGACCAAACATTGAAAACACCACGATGGCACCTACGGCAATCAAAGCCCCGACGATCAGGTACTCCGTCATCCCTTGACCTTTTTGCTTCTCTTGATTCGCTGCTGCCTGAAAGAACATTCCTCTCCCTCCCATATCATTCCCGGCAAAATGTAGCCCTAATGAAAGAGCCCCCCAACCAGATCGCTTACACCCCGATAAATTTGGTAATGAATTTCGGAACGGGCGGCGTCGGTAGCCGTCTGGGCGGCGTCCTTGACCGGCGCGGGCAGATCGGCATTTTGCGCCTGCTGGATCCGGGAACCGCCCTGCTGCCCATTGTCGCCTACGGACGGAGCAGGGGCTGGGCTGGTCATGGCGGGCACCGCGCCGTCAGCCTGCATAGGGGGTACGGCCTGCGGGGCAGAGGCGAGGGTGGGGACGAAGCCCGGAGTGAGGTTCACCACCTCCACCCGCCGGTTCTGGGCCATGCCTTCTTTGGTGGCATTACTGGCCACGGGCTGGGTGGCCCCCAGACCACGAGTTGCCACCTGGGTTGCTGGAACGCCCAGACGCAGCAAAGCAGTCTTGACGGCGGCAGCACGTTCCTCCGAAAGCTTTTGATTGAATGCCGCGCCGCCAACGGCATCCGTGTGTCCATCGAGACCAATCTGCCAATTCGGATGGCTTTGCAGCGCTTGTGCCAGTTGACGAATTTGCGCCATGGCGTCGGGACGCAGAGTCGCCCGGTTGTAATCAAAGGGCAGATGCATGGCAAAGCGTCCTTGCTGCCCCAAGGCCTGACCCATGGCAGCGGCGGTGAGGAGTTCGCTGCTGCCCTGCACCAAACCGGTATGCATGGGTTTGGTCTGTACGGCATAAACCCTTGTGGTACCGCCATCTGCGTTGCTGGGACCGCCTACCCAAAGATAGACCCAGGTTTGAGCACTATTTCCAGAATCGAGCCGGGCAGTCAGCATCCGGCCATCATTGTTGAAAAAATAAGTTCCGAAAGAACGGTCACTCACAGGCCAGACTGGATCTCTATCCACACTCGGCTTGGTATCCCCACCTACGACACATTGCTTGGAGACACACTGCCAAAGCACATGGAACCCCTCTTTCTGAAGGGTTTCTCGATAATTGCTCATAATCTCGAAAGGCGAGCGATCCTTGGGAGTCTCGTAGCGAATGTAAACCGCCTGACCGGCAACCATTTGCGATTTTACGGGCCATTGCTGCATCTGACTTTGATCGGTTTTGAACGGACCCAGAGGCATGCGAAGCTCGTCATATTGGCGGGTGACATAGCCCTCCATGGTGGAGCCCGGATAGGGCTGCAGGAAAGGCAGGTTCGTTCCGGGCATGGCACCCTGGGCGATGGCCGATGCCCCCAAAAACAGGACCATCAGCGGAAGCTGAATCCAGATCTTTTGCATCCGTCACCTCTTTAGTTCATAAAAATTTTTTGCGTTGATGCGCCTGCCACAGGCAATCCACCAGCTCGCCATAGGACTGGACGCCGAAGAGTCGGCACAGGCGCGCCATGCGTGAGCGGATTTTGCTCGCGGGCCATTGGAGGAGATGAGCGAGCTGCGCCCCCCGTCTGCCCTGCAAAAGCAGGCGAGCGAGTTGGCGATCCTCTGCTTCCAGGGGCGGAATGAAGGGCACCAACTCGATGACGCGGGTAAGCAATGCACGAATTTCGGACCAGGGCAGCTTCGCCACGGCAGACGGCTGTAATTCCATTTCGGCGATAAGACGCCGATTGTGACGCAGCAGACGGGCATAGAAGAGGTGTGTTCCATCCAGAAGATGGAACTCCTGATGCAGACCCGCCTGGGAACGCGCCAAGGCGCGCAGTTGGGGCGAAACCCTCCCCCATCGGGCCTGGGGATACCGCCACCAGGGCTGCAGCTCGGATTTACCACCCAGGGTTCGACAGCAATAGATCCTGGCCACATGCAGCCAAGAATAGCGGCACGCCGAGACCGGAACATAGGTAAACTTACCCCCGGTCGTAGTGATGGACGCCCCGGTTGCCGAGACAGATTTCGCAACAGCTTCAGCGTTACTTCCAAACAATCTTAACAAAGCATTATTCATGCCCTTCGCTCCCTCTCTGCGGGGGTGGCCCCCTAATTTTGTAGAGATGCTAGCAGAGAAATGTTACAGTTTTATGAACTTCGGATCGCTTAATTTATTTTTTATAATCATATATATAAAAAACATTTCCGTGAAAACACAGAGGTTCAAATACAATGAACACCGAAACGCAGTGGTGCCGTTTGCAGGCCCAGTACCGTCAGGAAGAGGCTATCGAAACTGCGGCAAATACCTGCACAGCCATCTGCAAATCCTCCCAGGCCTTGCGCTTTTCCAGAGGACTGCGGAGTAAATAGGCCGGGTGGTAGGTAACAATCAATGGAATATTCTGGTAACGATGGGTTTGCCCGCGTAACTGGCCGATAG
>JBBIUH010000013.1:0-31577 GCA_037440305.1 Acidithiobacillus sp. | reverse complement strand
CAGAGTGGTGAAGCGATGCGTGGCCGTATGTATGCCTGCGGGTGTTAATTTCTCCTTTGGAACGCGTAGCGCGTGAAGCATCGTATTTATGTCCAGCGACCTGAATAGCGTGCCATTTGCGATTAGAGCATTATCTAATATGCCGACATATACGCTCCCCAGTTTTTGTCCATTCGCGTAGATGTCATTTGGGCTATTGAAATAAATGTTTTCATTGCAACTATTAGATAGACCATTGCAAACGGCCATGCAAATTATATCGAGCCATTGTTCGATATTTAAATTTTGCACCGGAAGCGTTAAACTCCAACTAATTTGCTTGGGATATAAATACGACGTACCGCCGCCAGTTAAGCGCCGAATGATCGGTATGGACTTAGCCTGACAATATGCTAACCGTACAGCAAAATCCTCGTCCTCATAGGCACCTAATGCTACGGTTCGTGCGCTTTCGTAAAATCGAAGCAATGGCACATGGTCTGTACGTGTAACGATAATTTGCTGGGAATCCAGGACGATGTTATCGGCGCCGTGCCGAAGCCCGCTATCCCCCCAGGTTAGCTTGTTCATAAATCCTTTTTCCATCAGTCGTTATGCGCATGCATGAACGTCATGCCCGGTAAGTCATGCCAATAGCCGTTACAAGCAGGCGAGCGAAGCGCCCCCTCGGAAATAGATGCCCCATTTAAAGCTGTATGGAATGTTGTCACAATGGTATCTGTATCTTTTAGCTGTGGAGATATGCGCACTATGTCTATGCCCATATTCAGCATTGCCCCAGTCTCATGTAACAGATTGCATGGAATGCCTGATTGAAGCTGGATGCCATTCATGGTGAACAGGCGTTCATGCTCTTGGGTAAAAAGTGGCCGCCCTTCCGGATCTTGTATGCAGCGTTGTTCACACTCATCCTTGCCGACATTATCCGCACGGGCAGTGAAGCAGCGCGCCGAAAACGATAGCGGTAAGTATCCGTATGCGAACACTTCGGTTTCCATCGCCTCCGGCCGCGTGTTTTGTAACGTGCCGATGGTCGTGGCGGGTAGCTCCACCGGAGGAACCCATCGCGTTGCCCCAAGTTCGGCTAATAGCGATAAAGTTTCGCTGTTATAACAGTTTATATGGGGCCCAGCGACAAAGGGAACTCGTCCCGCCAGTAAATGAACGGCGGACATGTCATTGGCTTCGACAATGTATTTGGCATTTGCGCAAATCTTCTCTAATTGTAGAAGATCTGAGTTGGCTTCTAGAAGCGCTAACGTGGAAATCACGACCTCCTTACCGGCGTTGGTAAGTCGCGCAGCAATGTCGAGCCAGTCGGCTCTACGTAAGGCGCGTCGTTTTGCGCACACGGTCTCTCCTAAATAAACTATGTCTACTGGCCAATGTTCTGCGGACCGATAAAATTGCTCTATGTCTTCCTTTGACCAGTAGTAGTGAATTGGGCCTAATGAGATCTTCATTTATTTGCTCGGGAAGCCCTGGCATTTATGCCGGGGAGGGATAGCGTGGCCTGTGTTGCAAGCCCCATTCCCGAATCTCCTTTTGAGGATGCTATCTTGTTGAATGAATGTCTATAGCCATCGGATCGCTGAAGCAGTATGCAAAAGCAATAGGCTATCGCTAAATCACAGCACGGGCCGCCGGAATAATGCCGGGAATTAATGCCAAGGCCGGTGATATGCCCCGAGAGTATGGGACTGTCCCTCAGAAAGGCGATCCAGGGCGGAGGTCCATTGGTTTTTTACGGAATATCGTTCAGGATTCGAAGCGCAAAGATCTATGGCCTCACGCAAGACGCGCGCGACAGCGGTGACATAGGCTGGACTTCGCTGGCGCCCTTCCACTTTGATGGCGGCTACGCCATGCCGAAATAAATCTGGCAGGATATCCAAGACATTTAGGCTGGTAGGTTCCTCAATGGCGTAGTACGGCTGCGCGTTGGTATAGTAGCGGCCCTTGCACAGGGTAGGGTACCCGGCCGCTTCATTAAGGCCATGGCGATCAATCAATACGCCATTTAGGCGAGACTGGCGGCCCAGGGGGGTCTCCTCCCATCGTACCGACTCGGCTGGTGAGCAAACCCCGCTGGCATTGGGGGAGCGGCCCGTAATGTAGGATGACAAAGCGCAACGACCTTCTACCATGACGCATAGACTTCCATAACCGAATACTTCGATTTCTACCGGGCTGTTGGCTATGGTATGCCAAAGCTGTTGTAAAGAGAGAACTCTTGGGAGAACGGCTCGCTGAATGCCAAATCGCTGGTGGTAGAACGCCAGGGCCTGATGGGTGGTAGCAGACGCCTGCACGGAAAGATGCAGACGCAGGTTGGGGTGGTGCCTTGCAGCGTAACGCAGCAATCCAGGGTCCGCCATGATCACGGCATCTATCCCAAGCACCGCAGCGCGATCCACTGCGGTGGTCCAGGCAGACCAGTTGTGTGCCTGTGGATAGGTGTTGATGGCTAGAAGGACTTTTTTCCCAGCGCGATGCGCATATTCGACACCGCGTGCGGCATCATCGGGACCAAAATTAAGTCCAGGAAAATTGCGCGCGTTAGTGTCGTCGCGGAAGCCCATATACACAGCATCTGCGCCATTATCAATGGCAGCTTTCAAAGCAGGCAATCCGCCTGCGGGGCAAACCAACTCCGGTTTATGGTCATTCATTATGATGTCCTTTCTATTAAACCCACTGGATGGAAGAATGCCTGATGTTAAGCATATAATCCATGATGTGTCGCTCGTCTCAGCAATTCAGAGCCGAATGGCCGCGGTCTTGGTATTCGGCGAGCAGACCAAGCACCTCATTGGTACAACAATCAGGCCGTGTTCCTACGGACAAGCGATCCGAAAGTATTTATGGAGGCCGTCAAATTCATTTAAAGGTATATACATGCACTCAAGGCTGAAGAGCGCGATCAAGTACGTCATGCAAGCGCCTGTCGGCATGCGTTTTGCGGATAGCGCGATCTATGGTTTGCCTTATTCGGGGACCAAATGGGGCTGGTAGACCGTTGATTGGGGCGAGCCAATCCAAGTCTATCGAATCCAAAATATTCTTAAGGTGCAGTCCGATGGATGTTTCTCCCTCCAACACCAGGCGGCGGGCGAAGAAAAGGGTGTCCGGATCTTCGAGGCGTAGTGCGAGTCGGCAAAAATCCTTGGCGGTCCCTGCAATGCGCAAGTCGACCGGTCCAGCTAGGGCCGGAACAATCCTTCCTCGCCTTATTGTAAAGCGGAATGATTTTCCGAGGTCGGACACCTCGACCACAATGCGCCGCCTCTCTATCTGGTAGAGATCTGGTTGATGCTTCGCCAGAACCCAATTGGCCGTGCCCACGAAGATAACGGTGAGCACCGGATCCATCAAAATTGTTGTTGTGGCGATAAATGGACGTGTTAGCGCGCGTCCTTGATGCATGAGTTTTGTCGTCATTAGTTTTTACGGGGAACCCCGGCATTTCTGCCGGGGAGGAATAGCGTGGCAAGCGTAAGGTTGCCTTTTCCCCACCTCTCCTTATTAGTCAGTTGTCGCGTGCAATTGGATACCCAATCGCCTTGTTGACATTCCGTTAAAAAAGCATTATTCATATACCATATCAGACAACAAACAGATGTGGAAGTATTTTTGGCATGCGTCCGGCGCGGCGCAAACGAGGTGGTTGACATGGATTTCCCATACTTGAAGATCAAAGGACGGTCCCTGCTCCCAGTGATACAGGGGGGTATGGGTATTGGTGTTTCAGCACACAGTTTAGCCGGGGCTGTGGCGGCGGAAGGGGCCATCGGAACGATTGCAAGCGTGGAGTTACGCCGTTTGCACGAGGATTTGATGCGGCACTTGCGGCGCCTGAGAGATACTGAAGCCTCGGCCAGGGCGAACCTGGTCGCCTTAGATCGCGAGATTCAGGAGGCACGCAGGATCGCGGGAAGGGAGGGGTTTATCGCAGTTAATGTCATGCATGCTATTTCCGGCTATCGAGAGCATGTGCTGCAAGCTATCAAGAGTGGGGTTAACGCGGTGATCGTGGGCGCGGGTCTGCCCATGGACTTGCCCACGCTGGCTGCGGAGTTCCCCAAGGTCGCACTGATCCCGATCCTTTCTGAAGCGCGCGGCGTTCAAGTGGTTCTGCGCCGTTGGATGCGCCAGAAACGTCTTCCAGACGCTATTGTTATCGAGAATCCCCAATTCGCGGGCGGGCACTTGGGAGCCACCAGGTTGGAGGACGTCTCAGATCCCAAGTATGGTTTTGCAAATGTCCTGCCCGCGATCCGCAGACTGTTTGAAGAAATGGGTCTGAAACCAGACCAGATTCCGCTCGTTGCCGCTGGAGGGATATCTTCCTTTCAGAAAATACGGGAGATATTTTCTCTCGGCGGGAGCGGGGTTCAGTTGGGCACGCCGTTCGCTGTAACCACCGAGGGCGATGCGCACATCAATTTTAAGCGTGTCCTCGCCGATGCGACGCCTAAAGACCTGGTGACATTTATGAGTTCGGCAGGTCTGCCCGCGCGTGCAGTGCTTACCCCCTGGTTGCGCCGTTACTTGGGGCGTGAGGAAAAACTGCGCGCCTGTGCAAGTCAGGATCGTTCTCAATGCCCAAGTCAGACGGAGTGCTTGGTGCATTGCGGGTTCAAGGATGGCAATTCATCCTCGGGACAATTCTGCATAGAGGCCCAGTTGGCGGCTGCGCAACGCGGCGATGTGCAGCATGGGCTATTCTTTCGAGGTGCCGGACAGCTGCCCTTCGGCCAACAAATTAGAAGTGTTCGCGATCTTTTTGCGACACTGCTATATGAAGCCGCTTGGACAACGAGAGATGAGTGTAAGGAGTGTATGCCAGAGATGGCAGTATGACTTAAGCGTTACGTCAAAAGTGGCATTACCTGATGGCTACAACGGCATTTTTTGTGAAATCATATCAGTTAATCATGATGTTACTGAACGCTAAAACGCCAGCGGCCTGGCATAGAGTTTGCTGTATTTTTGGTATAGACGAGCAAGCCTCTGGTGGGGTGGGTAGCCTGCGGTATGATTGACGAAGTAGCAACAAGGGCGGGTATGGGTTTTCCCGCCAGGAACGGAAGAGATATTAAAAAGGAGATCAAACATGGAAATAAAGTTGCAGTGGAAAAACAAGGCCCGTTGGGCTACATGCGCTACGCTCATGGTTGGGGCGGCGGCGTTCTCCGGCAACGCGCTGGCGTTGCCGACGTTCGCTCGTCAGACCGGGTGGTCTTGCGCAACCTGCCATACATCCTATCCGCAGCTTACCCCGATGGGCCGCATGTTCAAGTTGTTGGGCTACACCACCAACAATGTGCAGCGGCAGCAGAAACTGGAGGCGAAATTTGGCAAGAGCACCGCGCTGCTGCTGATGCGTCTGTCGCAGTTTTCGGTATTTGCGCAAGCAAGTTATGCGAATGTGGCCGGTGGTCAGGAGGCATTTAATGGAGCTGGCGTCTCTAACCCGCCGGGTAACCAGAATGACATTCAATTTCCGCAGCAGGTGAGCTTGTTCTACGCGGGTGAAATTACCCCGCATATCGGGGCATTCATGCATCTGACCTATAGTGGTCGGGGCGGCTTTGCCATGGACGACAGCGACTTCCGCTGGGCTCATCCATGGAGCTTTGGTCCAGGCCAGTTACTGATTACTGGCGTCGAAGTAAATAATACACCGACCGAGCCCGACATCTACAACACCGTACCAGATTGGTATGCGCCCTTCTCGAGCTCCAAATATAGTGCGATTCGGCAGATCCCCACCACCTTTATCGAAGGGGCGCATGGCGCCGGCTATCCGCTAGTGGGTGTTGGCACTTATGAGGCATACATCTTTGGACCGAATAAGGCCAATTGGATCTACTTCGAAGCCGATGGCTATACCAACGCCGATGGCATAGGTGCCGCGGCGAACTCCGGGGGGGCATTCGGATATGGCAATGATGGCAGAATGCAGGGTGTCGCTCCCTATGTTCGTCTGGCCTATCAGCGCGACTGGGGTAACTGGAACTGGGAGGTCGGCACCTATGGCATGTGGAGCCACCTCTATGATAGTCCCAACACCAAAGGCGGCCCTGTAGACAGTTTCGATGACTATGACCTGGATAGCCAACTGCAATGGTTGGATACGGCGGACAACAGCAATGTCACGTTGCGTGCGGATTGGATACATGAGGATCAGACTTTTGGTCCGGGCAGCGCCATTTCAAGCACGACAACGGGAAACCTCAACTCGCTCAATATAAATGGAGCTTATTGGTTACACGATCATTACGGCGTATCCGGTGGGTATCTGGACACCTGGGGTTCGGCCAACGCTGATCTCTGGGGAACGGGCTATTCCGCGAACGGATCTCCGGATACCAACGGGGAATGGATTGAGGCGTCTTATTTGCCGTGGTGGAACACGCGTTTCTCCTTGCGCTATACGCTCTACAACAAATTCCGCGGCTTGACCAACGGTGCGGTAGGCCCTGAAAAAGCGTCAGCATACAATACGCTTGAGCTGCTGACCTGGATATCATTTTAAGGAGGGGGTGGATTATGTGTCCCGTATTATCGTTGAACAATTTGGCTCTTTCTAGAAAAAAGGGCGTTATCCGCAGTACCGTCGCGGCGCTGGCGTTATTGGGCTCGGGCCCGGCTCTGGCGCAGGCACCCCAATCGGTCCAACAGTCCTGCATGGTCTGCCACGGGCAGACCGGAGAGAACACCATCTATCCGATTGTTCCACGCCTGAATGGTCAGCAGGTACAATATCTCGCATGGCAGCTTCAGCAGTTCAAGAAGCACACACGTGCGGATCAAAATGCGCAGATTTACATGTGGCCTGTCGCGCAGGCATTAGATCAGCAGGATATACAGGCACTTGCGAAGTATTATGCGGCACAGTCGCCCATGCACAGCGCGTCCTCGTCGCGTCCGGGTGTATCTGCGGGCAAACAGATATTCCTGCAGGGCATTGCTTCACAGGGTATCCCGGCGTGCATGGCTTGCCACGCGGTGAACGCGACAGGTCGAGGAACCTTTCCGCGATTGGCGGGGCAGCGATATGGATATGTGGTTCAGCAACTGAAATATTTGCATGACGGAAGCAGGGCGAATCCTATTATGCAGCCTATAGCAGCGAAGCTGACGATCCAGCAAATGCAGGATGTGGCGGCGTATCTGTCCGGTCTGCATTGACGGAAGGGTACTTTATCGCGGTTGCGACGTTATCGCATTTAGTTGATGCTGCTCGCAATCGCGGTTGTAAAAGGAGTTGTAGCGTTAAATTCTTGCGGTCAAATAAGGCGTATCTATGGACTCGCAAGAAACGTGAATGGTGTATCGGCAGGTAATGTCTATATAATATGATTACGCCTGCGTATAATTAATATGGGGTTTGTTTATAACCGGCCTATAACTATCGAGAGTCTGCAATAGGAGCTTGGTGGTTGCTAGCCCTATCAACCAAGGTGCTATATATGCTACAAAAAAAATCGTTTTTATCAGCTATTCCCGTGTTAACGATGGCCGTGGCCATGACGTCAGTAGCCTATGGCTCCACTCTCGCTAAAACGGTCTCTACGGCTTCTCCTACAGCGGCTACCGCCAGTGCTATGAGCGTTACCGCTGCAACGGCGTCCGTCACCCCAAGCGGGGTTCCCACGGTGGTGCAGTCCTCTTGTATGGCCTGCCATGGCCTGCAGGGTGTGTCGGCAGATGGGGGCATGTTCCCCAATTTGGCGGCGCAATGGAAGCCTTATATCCTGCGAGAACTCGACCATTTCAAAGCGCATACACGGGCAGATCCGCAATCATCCATTATGTGGGGCATGGTGGCCCCGTTGACTGCCGCGCAGATGCAGCAAGTCGCCGAATACTTTTCTTCTCAGAAGCCCGCGACGGGACATGTTTACGATCCCAAACTCGTTGCCGAGGGGAAAAAACTGTACTTCGGAGGTTTGCCCAAGGAACATATGCCGGCGTGCATGGCCTGCCATGGCACCACGCTGGCCGGTCTGCCCCCTTACTTCCCAATGTTAGCAGGGCAAAAACGCACTTACGTGATCAACCAACTGACCTATTTCAAGTCAGGGCAGCGGGTCGCTACGCATAAAGACATTATGCAATACATAGCCACCAGATTGAATCAAAAGCAAATTACCGCGCTGGCCGCTTACATAAGGTCCCGGTGAACCCCATGGTTGAAAATGATTACACCAAACCGAGGGGTGATGGCACTCTGGAGGGGAAAACGATACTGGTCACCGGTGCTGGAGACGGCATCGGAAAGGCAGTATCCATTGAGTATGCCCGTCAGGGCGCTACGGTTATTTTGTTGGGAAAGACGAAGCGTAATCTGGAGGGGGTCTACGATGAAATCACCGACTATGGATACCCGGAGCCGGCTATTCTTGTGGTGGATCTGGCCGAACCGACAGGCGATGCGTTTAAAACCCTAGGCGCTGCGATATCCAGCGAGTTCAAGCAGTTGAACGGCATAGTGCATAATGCGGCGGAACTCGGGATGTTGACTCCACTGGAGATCTATGAAGGGGCTCTATGGGATCATGTATTTCAGGTCAACGTAAAGGCTCCTCTTCTGGTGACGCAGCAGTGTCTTCCGTTATTAAAAGAAGCTACGTACGCATCTATAATTTTCACAACGGATGAATCCGGTATAAAGCCCAAAGGCTATTGGGGTGCCTACGGCGTGAGCAAGTCCGCCATATTGCATATGGCTCGCATGTGGGCGATAGAGTATGCCAACACGAGTATCCGGGTGAATATCGTAGATCCTGGACCATGTAGAACAGGGCTTCGCCTGTTGACGCATCCCGGTATGCCGATGAAGCGATATACGCCTCCTGAAGCGATCACCAGTATCTATACGAGATTAATGGATTGTGACGTGTTGGGTCATAACGGAGAGTTGTTTTATGGCCAAGATTTTATCAATCCTGATTTGGATGACAGAACTGAAAGGGATCTGGCAACCTCTACGATGTAATCCATCAAACAGCACATAGGAATCAATATCATGTCAGACGAAACGCAGGACAACAAGCATGCTCCAAATGTAACGCGTCGCCGCTTTCTCACTGCTCTGGTGACGGTGTCAGGCGCAGCGGTAGCGGGCACTATTGCGGTACCGATGGTAAAGTCGTTGGATCCAACGGCTGCCGCCGCTGCATTAGCCACCACGACCATTGATCTGTCTCCCATCGAGCCAGGCATGCAAATGGTGGCGCTGTGGCAGGAAAAGCCGGTTATTGTGGTAAACAGAACGCCGGAAATGCTCACCACTCTCGACGAGACTGAGCAGAAAGGCCTGTTGAAAGATCCCAACTGCAATGTTCCGCAACAGCCCCCCTACTGCAAAAACAAATATAGATCACGGGTGCCGGAATGGTATGTAGGCATAAAAATATGCAACCACCTGTGTTGCATACCGCATTACCGGCCCAAAAAAGGCAGCGTCGCCCCGTGGTGGCTCGGCGGATTTCATTGCCCTTGCCATGGATCCATGTACGATCTTTCCGCACGCGTAATCAAAGGGTCACCCGCACCCCATAATATGGCAGTTCCTGAATATGACATCGATGTGGAAAAGAAAAGCGTCGTTGTAACCAAAATGTATCCGCTCGCGCATTTGTGCTGAGTGTGGTAGCCGAGAAAGGAGGCTGATATGAGTTTCAAAGAGTGGTTTGTCAAGCGTTCACCATTGCCGGAGATGTGGCGGGAGCACATGGCTGAATACTATGCGCCAAAGAATTTCAACATTTTTTATTATGCAGGGTCTCTACTTTTACTGATGGTGGTGCTGCAGTTCCTGTCGGGATTCTTGGTTCTGGCGCACTACATACCAACTGCCAGGGATGCATACGACTCCGTATATGGAATCATGTATGACGTGCATTACGGTTGGCTTATGCAGTATATGCATGTTGACGGCGTATCCCTGATCTTCGTGCTTCTGTATATACACATGGCGAGAGGCATGCTTTACGGCTCCTATCGAGCACCGCGTGAGATCGTCTGGATCATTGGCTATACGACCTATCTGGCCTTTATGGCGGAGGCATTTTTCGGGTATGTATTGCCTTATTCAAACCTGTCCTATTGGGCCGGGACGGTAATTACTTCTTTATTCAAGTCCATTCCATTTATCGGTGGCTGGGTCACCACGCTGGTGCGCGGTGGCTCCGGTATGAGTGGAGACACGTTAGATCGGTTCATGGCCTTGCACGTCACTGTGGTGTTTCTGGTCATCGTCGGACTGATAGTTTTTCATATCCTTTACCTACACAAAGTCGGCTCGAACAATCCCGATGGCATTGAGATCAAGGCTAACAAAGGTTCGGACGGACATCCTGTGGATGGTATTCCTTTCCACCCCTACTACTCCGTGAAGGATTTGTTTGGATTCGGTGTATGGTTGATTATATTTGGTGCGATAATTTTCTATGCACCGACTTTCCATCATGTTTTCCTGGAACGTACCATGTCGACACCTGCGAATCCGTTGAAGAGCCTGCCGGACGTTACTCCACCGTGGTATTTGTCGCCCTTTTACGCCATGTTGCGATCCATACCTAACAAGGATGGGGGCATTATATTAATGGTGGTGGCGGTGGTGTTCCCGTTCGTGCTCCCGTGGCTTGATAGAAATCCGGTAAAATCGACGCGTTACCGCCCAGTTACTCGTGTCATGCTCATCATCTTCTTCATCAACTTCTTCGTGCTTGCCTATCTTGGAGAGCAACCCCCGCTGCCTAAATATTTTTTCCCGGAGCGATTGGGGGCGGTTATTTACGTGGCATTCTTCATTTTGCTGCCATTTGTGAGCAAGTTCGAGCCGACTCGGACACCGCCGGCACGCGTTCGTTTTCGTGCCCACTGATATTGGGCAGAGAGGAGGAGTTATGAAAAAGTATGTTGTGTGGGCGGGCATGGCCTTGGGGCTGCTTGCTAGTGCGCCTGGAGCATTTGCGGATAACGGACCCAAACTGATGGCTCCGCAATACACCTACAACGCAAAGACCATCATTGCCGGTGCCAAGCTGTTTGCAACCGACTGTATGGCATGCCATTCCATCAAATTCATGCGTTATGAGTTTTTGACGCAGGATCTGGGAATGTCTAAGGCCGATGTACACAAGTATATCATGTTGCCGAATGGTTCCGGATTTAAGGGAAACATGGTATCTGCGATGCCAACCAACATGGCCCATAAATGGTTTGGCCTTCCCCCACCGGATTTGAGTCAGATCGTTCGTTACAAGAGTCAGGATTGGATATATACCTATTTGCTGTCATTCTATCAGGATCCCAAGCGTCCATCCGGCTGGAATAACCATGTATTTCCTAATGTGGCAATGCCAGATGTGCTAGCACCGTCTGGTGGGATCGTGAATAAGCAGGGAAAGGTGCTTCGTGCGGGTGACGAGTCTCCTCAGAAATTCAAGGAGCAAGTCACTGATATCGTCGCCTTTTTAAGGTTTGTGTCCGATCCGTCGGTCGTGCAGCGGCACGATGAAGGGCCTTGGGTGCTCGGTTTGTTAGCGTTGTTCACCATCTTTGCTTATTTCCTCAAAAAGGAGTATTGGAAAGACGTTAAGTGAATTGCTATGATTTGGGTCTGTGACGCGGTAAGCCGCGGAGCATAGTGAAGCAAAAGTGTAAAACCGGTTATTTTAAGGAGTGATATCATGAGTGATGAACAAAAGGGAATCGAAAAGACCGAGACTGAGAACGTGAGTCGTCGTCAGGTCTTAAAAGGTATCGCCATAACGGCTGGGGTAGTGGCCGTCGGAGCAATGGCCGGCGTAAATCCTATCGGCGCGGCTCATGCGGCTGGAAAGTGTCCGGGAACCACGCCTAAGGCTGCGCTGCAATATCAGCCGCATCCCAAGGGTAAAGACCATTGCTCGGTGTGCGCGAACTTTATCGCGCCGCACTGCTGCAAGGTTGTGGCTGGATCAGTGGTGCCTGACGGGTACTGTCTGGCGTTTGCACCCAAGCCGGCTTAACAACCTATTGGTAATGGCTGTCTCCTCTTTACCCCTCTCCGTTGAGAGGGGTTTTTGCGCCGTGCCAACCGAATAGGTGATGCTGTATGAACAATTATTTTTGTGATATGTTGAAAACAGTGGGCGGATTCGGTGCCACCAACCGAAAGGCACCGGAATCTATTGTGACCGCAAGGTGGCTGCACAAAAAGGAGGTGCGGGGGAGGGCGGGTGTTTTTACAATGCCTGCGAGCTACCCAGACTTGGCGCCTGCGCCAAGGGACTCCGCGTAACATTATGACTTTACAGAAAATTTCGTGTATTGTGGTGGGCGTGGCTGCATTGGCCTTTACAGCCCCGGCTTTGGCGGCGACGGAGAGGCCAATGCAAGCAGCTATTCACGAGGGGGGCCAGTTGTTCGCCGCAGCTTCCTTGGGCGTTGGCGGTGATAGCTGTATGACATGCCATCGTGGTGGCGGACGTGTAGACGGTATGCTACCAACGGGCAAAAAGATTCCTAGCCTTATTGGAGCCGCAGCGAGCTTCCCTCACTATAATGAACGCGCCGGGAAAGTAATAACGCTGGGGATGCAAGTCAACTCCTGTATAACCAACGGCCTTCGCGGGATGCCGTTATCCTACAATGGCCCGAAGATGGTGGCGCTCATCAGTTATCTGACCGCCCTATCCCAGGGTAAGCCCATTGAGCTTCAAGGCATGAGGTGATGATCAAAGTAGCCCCCTTCTCCCCGCGATGGGATCATGGGTGGTTTGGTTGACTCAGAAAGCCGGAGATATGCCGTCATTTACCATGCGAATACTATTTATGGTAGTAATGGTAGCGCTACTATCGGCGTGTGCAAAAAAGGCAACGACTTCGGTGATCCCCAGTAAGGTGAGTGACCTTGCTGGAGTAACCAAGCCCAAAGCGCCTAAGTTATCCGAGGTCTCTGCGGCCCGTTTTTGGAGTATGATGGCCAGCCACCTAACGTACATTCAGCGAGGCCACGGCGGCCCTATAATATATGACTTTACCGATACTAATTGCCCATACTGCCACATCATGTATAACGCTGAAGAGCACCTCGTCAGTGAGGGGCGCTTAACGGTTCGCTACGTCCCAGTAGCGATGATTGAGCCGAGTAGCATGTCAGAGGCTGTATACATATTACAGGCCAAATCACCGGCCGCAGAGTTGTCGAGCGTAGAGCGAATTATTGGCGATAATATGGATAATAAAAACCACGTAACGCTTCCCCATGTTGCCCATATTCTCGATAGCCCGTCCCCAAGAGATATGGCAACAATCAGAGAGATAGAGCTAAATAATGGATTTTTGCAAGAGGTAAAAGTTGACCAGCTCCCGGACATCATTTATCGGCGGAAGGACGGCCATCTCGGATTGATTACCGGACTAATAGGTAAGGAGGGGCTGACATCGATTCTGGCTAAAAAAGCGAGGGTGCGTTATGCCGATCCTGAGAATACACATGATACAGTAGCCCCTATATTGATGGGTAAGAATGACGAGTAGTTATAAGCGGCACCATTATGCCGGGTAAGACGTGATGATGTAAAACGGAGGGGTAATGTACAACCGGACGGCGGCGATAAAAGTAAATAACTTATTTTTGGGATGGAGTTTTACAGTATGGCTGGTGTAGCTACGACCGAACGCTTTGTGAAAGATTGCGCGATGGTCATGCGGGCACTTACAAGCGGCCCTATGACAAACAGCGAGATTTCAGTCAGCACAGGCTTAAGTCCGCAACGAATTGGCACACTAACCGTTAGTATGGCGGATCGTGGTCAGATCCGATCCATTCGCTGCGTGCTCAATAAGAAAAAGATATTAGTAAACCTCTGGAGCGTGCCTGAAGCTAAAGGTGACGTACGCGAGGATGCGCACCGCGATAGCGAAACTGACCTTGGGGCAATTCGACGAGAATATTCCAACATTGCGCTGCGTAGTGTTAACCTATCTGAAAACCCCGTCAGCCAGTTTGAATACTGGTTTAACGACGCGATTCGAGCTGAGTGTAGAGATGTGACGGCTGCTGCGTTAGCCACCGCGAGCGCCGAGGGGCAGCCATCGGTTCGATATGTCCTGATCAAACATTTTAGCGATCGTGGCTATTGCTGGTATACGGACAGTAATAGCCAGAAAGGGGTCGAGTTGGCGATTAATCCGCAAGCCGCATTGTGCTTCTACTGGCCTGAAACAGAGCGCCAGGTGCGGATTTCTGGGAACGTGGAACGAGTTGAGGAAGACCTATCGGAAAGGTATTTTAAAGAGCGACCCCTAGCCTGTCGGATCAGCGCATTGTCGTCAGAGCAGAGCCAGCCTATAACCTGCCGCGCAGAGTTGGAAGATCGCGTCCTGGCCCTCAGCGCACGTTTCCAGGATGGTAACGTGCCACGCAAGGAAAGTTGGGGAGGGTACCGTCTCGTGCCAAACTATTTTGAATTCTGGCAAGGGCGACAGGACCGTTTGCATGATCGCTTTACGTACCGTAAAAATGGCCAGCTGTGGACCAGCCAGCGCCTGATGCCTTAATTGGATTATCGGTACTTCGAATGCCTGGTGCTGTTATGAAGCGGTATGTATGATGCTAAAGAGGGTACCACATGCAGAAGAGAATGGCGGAATTTTTTGTTATTTTTACCTCGATGCGTTTCGCGGTATCCCTGCTCGTCCTGTTGGCAATAGCCGCTATCATCGGTACCATTTTGCCACAGGCACAGCCCTATGCTGACTATGCCCATCAGTTCGGCCCGTTCTGGTTTACTGTATTTAAGTCTCTTGGACTTTACGACGTTTACGGAACCCCATGGTTCTTGGCTATCTTGGGAATTTTAGTACTTTCTACAGCGTCTTGCCTGATAAGAAACATCCCGACCAGAATAATGGGCATGGTAAATATATGGAGAGACCACGGACGTGACGGGGGCAAGCAGGATGTGTATCGCACTTCACTACGTCTAGCGGACGCGACATCAGCCCTTGCTTCTTGGATGACTGCGGCGGGATATGAACCGCGTGTTAGAGCTACGAATACATCTGCTTCGCTGGTATCGGTCCGTGGGCGTTTCTATGGTGCAGGTTATATACTGACACATGTGGCAATTGTTATATTTTGCATAGGTGCGATGTACAATGCCAATTTGCCACTGAAGTGGAAAATCTGGAATGGATCGATTGTTCCAGAGACTAATTTTTCTGAGCCGGTATCTGAGGTGCCACGAGTGTCCACGCTGCCTCTTGATAACCCTGCATACAGAGGCAATGTCACTCTACCCGCCGGGGATTCAACGGACAATGCGTTTGTTCCATCCGGTAATGGCTATTTGGTGCAGCCGTTGCCATTTGTGATATATTTGCATAAGTTTGACATAACCTATTACTCAAACGGAATGCCAAAGAATTTTGTATCAGATATATATATAGAGAATCAGCGTGGGCAAGTACTAAAACGTGCCGTTGTTAGAGTCAATCATCCACTTTCATATCGTGGGGTAGACATATATCAGGCGAGCTTCAGCGACGGTGGGACCCTGCTGCGCCTGGACAACCATTCGTTGTCGAATCCAGGGACGTCACCGAAACATGTTACGGCGCGAATGGGCGATACCTTGACTGTGCATGATGGGTACCAGGTTAAACTAAAGTCCTTTTCACTCTATAATGTTATACCCGCAAAGGCTGCAGGTGTAACCGCAAGCCATTCGAGTCCGTTTGTGGATCTCGGACCCAGCATGACGTACATCGCGTCCACCTCATCTGGACAGGCGGCAGAGTTCAAGACGTTTGTGTCTCCAATTACCCGTTCCGGACAGAACTATTTTCTGCAGGGGGTGCGAACAAAACAGTCGCAAGTATATCAATATCTGCTAATACCCGTCGGGCCCAATGGTGGAATAAACTTCTTTATGGCCTACTTGACGCAGTTAAGGGACGGCACAGCGAATGGGACCGATCTTAGCATGGCGGTTGCTACAAGGATTTTCAAAAGGCTAGTGATTACTAGCTACCCATCTATCATGTCTAATTACCAGCAGCAAGCGCGGCTCTTTCAGGCTACTATGAATGCGATGACTCAGCTGCAGGCGTATCCCGTTCCGTTTATTATGACTGTTCATGCATATAAGCATAAATGGGCTGCCGGACTTGAGGTGACAAAATGGCCTGGCACCATTCTCCTGTATTTCGGAAGTGTTTTATTGGTTTTTGGTATCATGATATCGTTTTATATGCCGCAACGACGGCTTATGGCGAAGTTGACCGCGGTGAGCGATGGCACCGATGTGGTAATAAACGGCCATAGTAGCCGTAGTGTGAACAATATACCTGATGTTATACAGTCTCTTTACGAGCGCCTAAAAACTGAGGGCGAAGGAGAACATAATGAATAGTGTGCATGTTCGTTTCGGTGGGTTAAATAATGATGATGGCTTGCGCCCCGGTTGGCATGGTAGAGGTATGGATGGGCTGTGGGCGCTGTTACTAACCGGCGGTGCTGTAGCTTTACTGCTGTTGTTTTCCAAGTCATTTGGGTATTGGCAGTACGTGATACTGGGAAGTTGGTATGTGGCACTTATCGTTGCAGGTCTTTATTGGCGCCCACTTCAAAACGTGGTCTATGTCGTGGTTGCCTTATCTATGTTTGCCGTGTGGTTGTACAGTATTGGTCAGACCCCAGCCAATAATTGGGTAATGAGGTATGTTCTCCAGGGTGATGTCGCGGCGCTGTGGATGAGCGGTTTCCTATTGTTCGCCACTATCGGTTATGAGGTATATTTATTCACGCACAAATCCTCTGTAGCAGCCGCGAGTACGGCCATGACGTGGCTTGGTGTCGTAATGGGATTTACAGCCTTAGGTGTGCGATGGAGAGAAACCTATATTGGCCATCCGTCATGGGGACATATCCCGGTTGGAAATTTGTGGGAAGTGATGTTGTTATTCTGCGCTTCAACATCACTATTCTACCTGTTCTACGAATCGCGATATAAGGCGAAAGCATTGGGAGCATTTGTGATGCCTCTCGTCGGCGCTGCGGTGCTATTTTTCCTGTGGATCACCTTCGCTCAGAGCATGGACAAAATACAGCCACTGATCCCCGCGCTTCAAAGCTTCTGGATAAAGCTACACGTTCCCATGATGTTTATAGCCTATGCGAACTTCACTATAGCGTCGCTCGTTGGTTTTGCATATATACTGGATGGCGCCTCCCAGAAGCGAGGCGGAAGGCTGGCCTTAATTCTGCCTGGACAGCCGATAATGGACGACATCATGTATGCGGCCATTACATTTGGGTTCCTGTTGTTCACTATTGCCACCATTCTTGGAGCGGTGTGGGCGGCTCAGGCGTGGGGCGGGTTCTGGTCGTGGGATCCCAAGGAGACATGGTCGCTTATTGTGTGGCTAAACTATGCAGGGTATCTGCATGCCCGCACGGTGAAGGGATGGCGAGGCACGAATATGGCCTGGTGGTCGTTTCTTAGTCTGTGGATTGTGTCATTCTGTTTTCTGGGTGTTAATTTATTTTTATCGGGGCTCCATTCGTATGGAAAATTATAATTATCCAAGGAATATTCGTTTTCTCTTTCCTCTGCTGTTCTCGTCCGTCCTCCTTTTGTTTCTGGTCGGCTGTGCTACCACAGCCAGTACGCAGAGCATGCAACCGCTTGCGTACAGAGGTTTGGCGAATGGTGCAGAGATGGGTAAAATAACGCCCTCTTCTCGGCAGATTCCGGAGAAAATTGCGCACGAACCGGTGCGCGTACAATTACCGATACCGGCAGCTTCACTGGGCGGCAACGTGCATGGCAAAGCAGAGGCGATACAATTAGGAAGCCAGACGCCTTGTGGTATGGTAGTAAACATTCGGGGTCCGTTGGCAAAGGTACAGCAGGGATATACAGCACACTGGGTCCTGATCCGCAAACTGGATAATGCCCGGGACTGTAAGTGATCTAGCATAAATGATGTGACTGGTGCATGGGGCATTACGAACAACTCGCATTTTATAAAATGGCTCAAGTGATTTCCATCGGTTACGTGGCCGTGTCGGTGAATGATCGGGTTTGTTTCGGGTGCTCTTTTTTACTTTGAAAACTAAAGAGATTGGTGAGGGGATGACGTATGTCTGGACAGCGGAGTGACGTAAAATATACTGCAGCCGTGGTATTGGACGACGTTAACGTAGCACCATCTGCCTTTTTTGGTTCATTGCTGATATTGCTTGTTAGCGTTCCATTTATGGTTTTTGGTAGTGGGTTTTTGGTAATGATCGGGGCCGTAATAATTGTCCTATCAATAATTGACGCAGCAAATCTAGCGACGTTAATGTTAACTACCAGATGTCTTGTTGATAATGGCAGCCTGGTAGTAAAATACGGAATGGCACGACGGCAGAACGTTTCCATCCCGGCGACATCTGTTCGAGACATAAGAATTAAACAGACGTGGATTGGATCCAAACTTAATTACGGTTCCGTAGTTATTGCTGGTGATGATCTAGGGGTTATGGTGCAGTATATAAAGAACCCGTTGGCGGCGATGGAAACAATCAAAAAATCCATCGGTATGTAACTTATGAAAAGCCGGCATCGTATAATATGGACTGTATGCATATAAAAACATCGAGTGTTGGCTCGCGACGTTGCGATCGTCGCTAATCGACGGAGAGGTGGTTAGAATGTCAAATGGAGATGTCGGCATCACAACCGAGGGTTGCGTAACCGAATTTGATAATACGACAAAGATAATACATCTTGTTATGGCTATCGTATTGACTGGTCAGATGTTTCTTGGGTTGGTTGTCCATGACCCGCGTACGAAGTCATATCTATATATGCATGAATATGTTGGTATCGCGTCAACGATTATTATTTTGTTGGAATGGCTATGGATATATACCGCGTCGCAGTTCTCTATTCTGTTCCCATGGAATCGCGCGGGTATGCAGCGCATTCTTAGAGATATAAAAAATTTAGGGGAACATATTCTCCCAGAGGGCGGCAACACCATTGGGCTATCAGGGTTCTGGCATGGAATCGGGATAATGTCTTTTACATTAATGGCGTTAACCGGAATGCTGTTGCTTTTGGTGTTGCCTCGTGGAAACTCGATACTTGGCCTGCAGTCAAACGATTTTGTGCTATATACTGAGATTGCTGTGGTTCATAGGATAATATCTTATACCGCGTGGGTATATCTTGGTGGGCATGTACTTTTCGCCATCCTTCATGAACTCAGCGGGAAGGGTGTTATCGGAAAAATGTTTTTTTATAAATAAGATATATTGGGCACCGGGGCGAGAGCAGGTCAATCGGGGCGAAATCAATGTACGATCCATCCTGGATGGAATCCAGTCACCCGGAAGCGTCGGCGCCTCCGCCCGTCGTCCTCACTATTGCCGGCTCTGATCCTAGTGCGGGTGCGGGCTTGCAGGCCGACTTGCTGACCCTGGCCAGCCTGGGCGTGCATGGCTGCACGGCGGTGACGGCGCTGACCGTTCAGGATTCGGTGAATGTACAGGCCTATACGCTGGTGAATCCAGAGAATACCTTGGCGCAGGCCCGTGCGGTGCTTGAGGATATGTCCGTGCAAGTCATCAAAATCGGGATGCTGGGAAGCGCGGCCATGGTGGCGGCGGTGAGCGCGCTGCTGGCGGATTATCCGCAGATTCCCGTGGTGCTTGATCCGATACTGGCGGCCGGAGGTGGCACGGCACTGGCCGGGGCGGGATTACGCGAGGCCTTGGTCGCGCACTTGCTGCCGCAAGTAACGGTGATGACGCCCAACGGCCCGGAAGCGCTGGCCTTGTCCAGTGCCGACGATTTGCCCGCGGCAGGTGCCCGGCTCAATCGCCATGGGGCGGAATGGGTACTGATCAGCGGGGGTCACGGCGAGGGGCCGGAACTGGAGAACAGACTGTTTCATGGTGAGACCTTGCAGCAGACATTCCGGCAGACGCGTCTGCCCCACCGCTACCACGGCTCGGGATGTACCCTGGCCGCCGCGCTGGCGGCCGGTCTGGCGCGTGGCTTAACCATGGAAGAGGCCGTGACGCGGGCACTGGATTTTACCCATGCCTGTCTGGTCCATGCCTACCCGCTGGGAAAAGGACAGTATTTTCCGGACCGGTTCTTTTGGGCGCGCGGGTATCGGGAGGAATAGGATGGCCGGGCAGAACCCCCTTATTTCCGGGCTGTATGCGATCACCGAAGCGCGCCTGATGCCGGAGCCCGTTTTTCTGGCACGGGCCGAGGCAGCGCTGCGCGGGGGTGCGCGTATTCTGCAATATCGGGACAAGGGTGACGTGGTGGCCGATGCACCGCGGCGGCAACGGCAGGCAGGGGCTTTGCGGGAGCTTTGCGCGCAGTACAACGCCCTTTTCGTCGTCAATGATGATCTCCGGCTGGCGCAGGCTGTCGGGGCACCAGCCCTCCATGTGGGGGCGGAGGATGTGCCCCTGGCAGCGTTGCGTGCGCAATTCGGTCGCGCCATACTCGTCGGGGTTTCCTGTTATGGATCGGTGCGGCAGGCGCAGACGGCGGCTGCGCTGGGGGCGGACTACGTGGCCTTCGGGTCCTTTTTCGCCTCTCCCAGCAAACCGCAGGCGCCGGTGGTCAGTGTGGATGTCCTGACAGCGGCGCGTGCGCTTGTTGATCTGCCCATTGTGGCCATCGGCGGCATCACGGAGGCCCATGGGGGTGCATTGATCGCGGCGGGTGCGGACGCCCTGGCGGTGATTTCCGGTGTTTTTGGCGCAGAGGATGTGGAAGGGGCGGCCCGACGTTTTACCGCTCTGTTCAGTAACCGTAAGGAGTGATGATGACGCAGACTTCACATGCGCTGTTCAACGCGGCGCAGCAATGCATTCCGGGCGGGGTTAACTCGCCGGTCCGGGCCTTTCGCGGTGTGGGCGGTGACCCGATTTTCATCGACCATGCCGAAGGGCCGTTCTTCTGGGATGTGGAAGGCAAGCGCTATATCGATTATGTGGGTTCCTGGGGTCCGATGATTCACGGCCACGGCCATCCGGAAGTGCTGGCGGCGGTGCATGCGCAGGTGAACAAGGGTCTTGGCTTTGGTGCCCCCACTGCCATCGAGGTGGAAATGGCGGAGCTGGTCTGCGCGCTGGTGCCGGGCATCGCGTCGGTGCGCATGACTTCCAGCGGCACCGAGGCGGTGATGACCGCCATTCGCCTGGCGCGCGGCTACACCGGGCGCGACAAGATCCTCAAGTTTGAGGGTAATTACCACGGCCACAGCGACAGTCTGCTGGTCAAGGCCGGTTCCGGGGCGCTGACCCTTGGTCAGCCCTCCAGCGCGGGGGTCCCGCGCGAGGTGAGTCAGGATACCCTGGTGCTGCCGTATAACGACCTCCCCGCGGTGGAGGAAATGATGGCGCGCTTCGGCTTTGATGTCGCGACCATCATTGTCGAGCCGGTGGCCGGCAATATGGGTTGTGTGCCGCCGGAGCCAGGCTTTCTGGAAGGGCTGCGCGCCGTTTGTGATCAATACGGGTGCGTACTGATTTTTGACGAAGTGATGACCGGATTCCGGGTGGCCGTGGGCGGTGCGCAGGCGCTCTACGGGGTGCGGCCTGATCTGACCACGCTGGGCAAGATCATCGGTGGTGGTCTGCCGGTGGGTGCCGTCGGTGGTCCGCGGGAAATGATGGAATATCTGGCACCCACCGGGCCGGTGTATCAGGCGGGAACTTTGTCCGGTAATCCGGTGGCCATGGCCGCCGGCCTGACGACCCTGCGGCTGCTGGCGGTGCCGGGTTTCCATGAACGCCTGGCGGCGCGGACGGCAGTGCTCTGCAAGGGCTTAGCGGAGCGCGCGGAAGCCGCGGGCGTGCCCATGCAGATCAATTACGCGCCGGCCATGTTCGGCTGGTTTTTTGCGGAACAGCCGGTGCGCGGTTTTGAATCGGTGATGGCCGCCGACAGTAAACGCTACGCGCGCTTTTTTCATGGCCTGTTGGCGCGCGGGGTGTATCTCGCCCCCAGTGCCTACGAGGCGGGTTTCCTCTCGGCGGCCCACGGCGACGCAGAGATCGCGGCCACCCTGGATGCCGCCGAAGCTGTTTTGGCCACCCTCAAGGAGGACGCATGAGCACCCTGTTTACCCGCATTATCAACGGCGAAATCCCGGCGCAGAAAGTGCTGGAAGACGATCGTTATCTGGCCTTTCTCGACATTCGCCCGGTCCGGCCGGGGCACACCCTGGTTATCCCCAAAATCGAGCACGATTATATTTTCACGCTGGATGACGAGACTCTGGCCGGGCTCCTGCCCTTTGCCAGGCGCGTAGTGCCCGCACTGGAGCAGGTCACCGGCTGCAAGCGGGTCGGGGTCATGGTGGCGGGGCTGGAAGTACCGCATGCCCATGTGCACCTGATTCCCATGAATGCCATCCCCGACCTGAATTTCGCCAATGCCAAAGATACACCGGTGGAGGTGTTGGCGGCGATGGGGGACAGGATACGCGCGGTATTGCGGCGGTAAAGGGTATCCGTTGCGTCGGTTAAAAACTTTCTGGAGGAGACTGTGGCTGGCTTTATCGGCCTTGTGCATGATATGCGCGAGCGGTGGGGCGCTGGCCGCCGCCAAGGATTGTCCGGGTCCCGTCGACATCAATCATGCCGATGTGGCCCAGTTGCGCTGTCTGCACGGCATCGGCGAAAAACGCGCCGCCGCGATGGTCGCCTTCCGGGAGGCGCACGGCCCCTTTCCCGGCCCGGCCTCCCTCGCGGCGGTTGTTGGTCCCAAGATGGCGCAGGCGCTACGCGAGAGGGTGGTGGTGACCCCCATTTCGCGAGGCGTTTTGCCGAATCGCCCTTGACAGAAAAAACCGCGCTGTTAAGGTGAATGGCCTACTCTTCTCCCGATCATCATTAGAGCCGCCGACCAGATATGCCGCACCCTCTTCGCATTGGTACCCGCGCCAGCCCGCTGGCCGTCTGGCAGGCAGAGCATGTCCGCGCCGCCCTGTTGCGGCATCACCCGGCAATGACGGTCGAGATCGTCACCATGACCACCAGCGGCGACGTTCTTCTGGATGCGCCCCTGCATGCGCTGGGCGGTAAAGGCCTCTTCGTCAAGGAAATCGAGGATGCCCTGCAGCAGCAGCGGGTGGACATTGCCGTGCACTCCATGAAGGATGTGCCTGCGCAACAGCCTGAAGGTCTGGAGATGGTCGCCGTCATGGCCCGGGAAGATGTCCGGGATGCCTTCGTCAGCAATGCCTTTCCGCACCCTGACGCCCTGCCGGAGGGCGCGCGGGTGGGCAGCTCCAGCCTGCGGCGGCGGGCGCAATTACTGGAGCGCTACCCCCATCTGCGGGTCGATGACTTGCGCGGCAATGTCGCCACGCGCCTGCGCAAGCTGGATGAGGGGCATTATGAGGCGATCATTCTTGCCGCTGCGGGCCTTAAACGCCTGGGTTTGCCGGATCGTATCACCCATCTGCTGGACATCGACCGCTCTCTGCCGGCAGTGGGGCAAGGGGCCATAGGCATCGAGGCGCGCAGCGACGACCGGCGGACCCGTGAATTGCTGGTCCCGCTGGCCGATGCCGATACCCGCGACTGCGTGCTGGCGGAGCGCAGCATGAATCGGGTGCTGGGCGGGGACTGTCGGCTGCCGGTGGCGGCGCTGGCCCAATGGCAGGGGCCGCAGATGCTCCTGCGCGGGCTGGTCGCCACCCCGGACGGCCGCCGGGTACTCCATGCCGAGGCGCGGGGCAGGGACCCCGTTGCCCTCGGCATGACCGTCGCCGCGGCGCTGGTCGCGCAAGGGGCGGCAGAAATTATCGCGGACGTCCGAAACCCATGAACAGCACCGCACTGCAAGGCAAAGGCATCGTGGTCACCCGACCACGCGCGCAGGCCGACGAGATGCTGACCCTGTTGCAGGCGCAAGGCGCGCGCCCCATTTTGTTCCCCGCCGTACAGATCGAGGCGCCGGAGAACTGGCAGTCCCTGGATGACGCTTTGCATCAGCTTGTGGCGTATGACTGGGTGATTTTTTCCAGCCGCAACGCCGTCGCTTTTGCCCTCAGCCGCTTGCAGAGCCGCAACCTGCCCTGGCCGGCGGGACCGCGCATTGCGGCGGTGGGGCGGGAGACCGCCAAGGCGCTAGGTGAGTTTGGTCTGCAGGTCGAGCTGGTCCCCCAGAGGTTCAGCTCCGAGGGTTTGCTGGAGAGTCCGGAGCTGGCGGCCGTGCGGGGACAGCGCATGGCGCTGTTTGCCGGTGATCAGGGCCGGGAGTTGCTGGAGAAGACGCTGGGCGAGCGCGGGGCGGTCGTGGACAAGGTGTTCTGCTACCGACGCCGCTTGCCCGGCTCCAACCCGACGCCGTTGTTGCATGCCTGGGCGCGTGGCGAGCTGGATGCCGTCACCGTGACCAGCCCGGAGATCTTCAATAATTTCTATCAGATGGTGGGGGGGCTGGGTCAACGCTGGCTGAAGAACACGCCCATCATCGCCATCAGCCCCCTCACCGCCGACGCCGTCACCACGGTCGGCCTGCCCGCCCCCTGGATTGCTCCGGAAGCCAGTGCCACTGGTATGCTGACGGCGCTGACCGGATGGGCACAAAGTCTGGAGCCCGTCACATGAACCTGCTCAATCTGTCGTCCCGCCACGAGCCCCGCCGCCTGCGTCGCCATCCGGCCATGCGCCGGATGTTGCGTGAGCATCATCTGCGCGCGGCGGATTTCATCCTGCCGATCTTTCTGGTGGAAGGCGATGGCGTCCGTACGGAAATCTCCTCCATGCCCGGTGTTTTCCGCCACAGCATCGACTCGGCGCTGCAACTCTGCGCGGAGGCCGCGGCGCGGGGTGTCTCCGGGGTGCTGCTGTTCGGCGTCGTTGAAGATCATTGCAAGGATGCCACCGGGTCTGCCTCCTGGGAGGCGGAGGGGCTGGTACAACGGGCCATTCGCGCCATTCGCGCCGAATATCCGCAACTGCTCATCATTGCCGATGCCTGCTTTTGCGAATATACCGCCCACGGCCATTGCGGCGTCCTGGATGCGGGCGGTGATCGTGACGATTACGCCACCTTGGAAAATCTGCAGCGGCAGGCCATTTCTTATGCGGAAGCGGGGGTGGATGTCATCGCCCCTTCGGGCATGGTGGACGGCATGGTGATGGCTATCCGCGAGGCGCTGGATGCTACGCAGCATCCGCAGGTCAGCATTCTTTCCTATGCGGTCAAATACGCCAGCGCTTTTTATGGCCCTTTCCGCGATGCGGCCGACAGCGCGCCCCAGTTCGGGGACCGCAAAGGCTATCAGATGGATCCGGCCAATCGGCGTGAGGCGTTTCGCGAGATGACACTGGATATTCAGGAGGGCTGCGACATGGTGATGGTAAAGCCCGCCATGGCGTATCTGGACATCATCCGTGACCTCCGCGAGCGCTGCGACCTGCCGGTGCTGGCGTATCAGGTGTCCGGTGAATACAGCATGCTACAGGCCGCCGCCCGGGCCGGTTGGCTGGATCCGCAGAGCAGTGTCCTGGAATCGCTGTTGGCCATCAAAAGGGCCGGGAGCGACGCCATCATCACCTATTACGCCCTCGCCGCCGCCGATTGGTTGGAGTAAACAACCCCGGCCTAAAGGCCGGAGCTTTCCACTACACCAGGAGAGGTTCCTGATGCGCGAATTCAGGCTGGCTTACGGCAGCCCTTGCAGAACCGATAGGCTCCGCAAAACCGGCAATGTTTACAGCCGCGTTAACGTCTGCGTGCCGCCGGTTTCCGCACGAACAGGAAAAGCGATGCTTATCCCGTTTTCCCATGGCCCCGCAGACAGAGCATGTCTTGCTCGTGTAAGAGGGGTTGACGAAGACCACGGAGATTCCAGCACCTCCGGCCTTGTAGGCCACAAAGTCCTGCAACTGCCGGAAGGCCCATCGATGCAGGCGTGTGCGAACCCGCGTGCCTGCCCGGATACGATCACGGATGTGCGTCAGGTCTTCCATGCGGATTTCCCGCATATGCAGCCTGTGCACCTCCTGAACGATGGCCTTGGATACTTCGTGGTTGACGTGTTCGACATGCCGCCGCTCCCGACCGGAGATAGTCCGCAACTTCCGCTTGGCGGCACGGCTACCGTTGGATTGGAGACGACGGCGATGGGCAAGGTATTTGTCCCTTTCAAAACACAGCTTCCCGCCACCAAAGACCTTGCCACTGCTCGTGGCGGCGAGATTGTTTTCTCCAACATCCATTCCCATTGCACCTTCACCCGTGGACGGTTCGGCGTCAGGGATGTCCAGTACCAGATTAAAAAACCACTGCCCTTTGCGGCAAATCAATTCCGCTTCTTTGGGTTTTCCGGACGTCATCAGGTTGGCCTGATGTTTTCCGCACACAAATGGCACGGCCTCACGGCCAGACAATGTGAACAGCGAAACCGCGCCTTCTCGCAGGGAATAGGTGCGATGGTCGTAATGGACCGCCGCACGGTCAAACCGAATGGCCGGAACCGGTTTGTCCTTGGCAATGCCCTTGTTGGCCTGGAGCGTTTTATACGCACTGGCAACCCGGTGAATGGCATTGCAGGTCATTTGGCTACCCAAATCCGGGGCACTGTCCCGCACCCGATAGTACGCCAAGTGATGCAGAGGCGGGATGCCGGCAGCCTACGAAATGAAAGAACTGTCCCGCACCCGATAGTACGCCAAGTGATGCAGCGCCACACGGTTCCAGCATCGATGTTCCACAGCGAACGGAACCACCAGGGAGCAGGCTTGCGAAAACACGGAAGAAAGATCCGTGAGTTTCGCGGACTGCTCAGGAGCGGTAGTCAGTTTCAGGGAAACTGTACGTTTCATATAGGAAATTATACATCCACCAAGATAGCCTTGCAAGCAAAGGATAAGCGGGAATTGGGGTGGTCTTCGACCGCCGCGCTATCCCTCCCCCGCTTGGAACGCAGGGGTTTCCCGCGCAACTGGATGAAGCCATAGGATTTTTCGCGCCGCTATCGGACGTCCTGTTCCGGATACGTTGGTTTGGGGCCGCGGCACTGGTCGGTATGATGCGCGTCCTGCGTTTGCGGCCGGAAGACCTCGATACCCTGTTCCCCTGGGTTTTGCTCTCCGTGGTCATTAACGTGCTGGTCTGGCTAGCGCTGTTGGGAGGTCTGGCGGGAACCCTGCCTGTAAAAACCCCGGTCAGCTCGCTGGTGGAAATTGCGTTGACGCCGAACCCGCTCCGTCCCCAGATTACCTCGCCCGCGGTACCCGCGCCGCGCAGCCCGGACGGCATGCTTCCGGTCCGTCGAGAGAGCGTGCCATCAACGGCGTCACCGGCCGCGCGGGCGGTCGCATTGAATGCCTATCTGAAGGACTGGGAAGGTCGAATCATGGCACTGGCCCAGAAACAGCTCTTTGCGGGAGGTCATCCCGTCCTCCCGCAGGGAAGCGTCGTTGTCGCTGTTACTATCGCCCCCGACGGGCAACTGATGCAGATCGAGATGCGGCAAGGAGCGAAGAATGTTGCGTTGGTAAATGCCGTCGATACGATCATTCGGGAGGCGGCGCCCTTTCCGGCTTTACCCGCCATCTGGCAGTCCCCGCCTACCCCGTTGCGCATAGTGCGGACCTGGAGTTTTGAGTAGAAAACCCATTCAATCAGAGTATTGCCACCTGTTCCTCCACGCGTTCCAGGTCTTCCAGGCTTTTCTGTCGTGATTCCACCCCATAGATCAGGGTGGCGAGCATCCCCAGCAGGGCCACGATGGCCATCACCACCAGTACCAAAGGAATTCCCCAGCGTTTTTCAAAAACCGGAAATAACACCGCCGAAATGAAGGCCCCCAGACGGGAAAGCCCTGTCGCCAATCCCGCCGCGCTGGCACGCAATTCCGTCGGAAAAATTTCCACGGCGAGCGCAAAAACCGTTACCGCCGGACCGATGCCCACGCCCAGGGAATAGACCGCAGCACCCGCGTAAACCCCGGCAATCCAGCCATTCCAAGAGCATAGCGCGAACAGCCCCAGCCCGAGAGACATGAGCCCAAATCCTGCGCTTTGCAGGGGAATCCGGCCCCAGCGGTCAAGGCGGGAGAGAATATAGAAAATGCCCAAAGCGGAAATCACCAGAAAGCCGGCATTGATGGCCGCGGCGGCCCCGTCACTGCCGACTAACCCGTTGCTGCGCAACACCAAGGGAAAATACAGACCAATGCCCAGGCCCACCACATCCAGACAGAACCAAGGGAAAATGCTGAGCACCAGTCTGCGCAGCCAGACCTTACGCAGCAGCACCCGCCACGACTGGCGATGCCCCTGAAAAGCCGTCAACTGTGTGCTGAGTTCGACGGGTGTGTACTCCGGATACAGCCGGGCCAGGGCTTCACGGGCCGCGCTGGCATGCCCGTTGCGCGCCAGCCAGCGCGGCGACTCCGGGAGACCGCGCCGCAACCAGAGCAGGGCAAGCGCGGGGACGACCGCGCTCCCCAGCATCCAGCGCCAGGATGCGTCCCCGGTAAACAACAGGGCCCAGCCGACACCGGTGGACAGCAGGGCGCCGACATACCAGGCCAGGTTTACCCGGGCGAAACGATTTCCCCGGTTTGCGGACGGGCTGTATTCCGCAACGATGGTGGCTACCAGCGGATAGTCGAGGCCGATCGCCAGGCCGGTCAGAAAGCGACCCAGGAAAAGGATGGAGACATCCGGGCTGACAGCGCTGACCAGGGCGCCGATGACATAGAGGAATATGTTGGGGAAGAGCAGCTTGCGGCGCCCGAACCGGTCGGTGAAGACGCCGCCCACCAGGCCGCCCAGCAAAGACCCGAGTAACGCCATGGCCATGAGCAGACCGGTTTCGGTCGCGTGTAAATGCCAGGTGCTGTACAAAGAGAGCAGGACCACGGCCATGATGCTGAGGTCGTAACCGTCCAGCAGCATCCCCAGCATGGCGGCGCCCAGCGCGTGGCCGCGCTGCTTGTCCGCCTCAGGCCGGTTGCGGACGTTTGCAGTGGACAGGCCACCCTGTCTGTTCATGATGATTCCTTGGTATGTTGATCGGACAGAGGGGCTAGCTTATGCCGTTGAGGCGCCGTCGCTCAAGCCCCCGGCGCACAGCACCCCTGGATATGTTGCCCCAGCGCCCCGGCCCACATACAATGTCCGCGACAGCAACAAATTGAGGTCGCGCAATGCATCGTAAAGGGATCATCCTCGCTGGCGGCTCCGGTACCCGGCTCTATCCGCTGACCCAGACCGTCAGCAAACAGCTTATGCCAGTCTATGACAAGCCGCTCATCTACTACCCCCTGGCGACCCTTATGCTGGCGGGTATCCGGGAGATGCTGGTTATCTCCACGCCCGACGACTTGCCACGTTTCCGGCAGTTGCTGGGAGACGGGAGCCAATGGGGCCTGTCTTTCCAGTATGCTGAGCAAGCGCGCCCCGAAGGGCTGGCGCAGGCCCTGCTTATCGCCGAGGAATTCCTGGCGGGGAACCCCTCCGCGCTGGTGCTCGGTGACAATGTGTTCTACGGCCACGAAATCAGCGCAACGTTGCAAGCCGCCAACACCCGCGATACCGGCGCCACCATCTTTGCCTACCACGTCGCCAATCCGCGCGCCTATGGCGTCGTCGAGTTCAATGCCGACGGCCGGGCTATCGGCCTCGAAGAAAAACCAGAAACTCCGCGCTCATCCTATGCGGTGACCGGCTTGTACTTCTATGACGGCAACGGCAGCAGGATGGCTCGGGAAATCCGCCCCTCGGCACGGGGCGAGCTGGAGATTACCGACCTCAACCGCCTCTACCTGCAAGAAAAGCGTCTGCAGGTGGAGGTGCTTGGTCGCGGCACGGCCTGGCTCGACACCGGCACCCACGCGGATCTGCTCAACGCCGGCCAGTTCATCCGCACCCTGGAAGAACGCCAGGGACTCAAAGTCGCCTGCCCCGAAGAAATCGCTTACCGCATGGGCTACATCGATGGTGAAGCCCTCAGCCGTCTCGCCGCCCCCCTGCAAAAGAGCGGCTACGGCGACTATCTTTTGCGTATTCTCAGCGAAGGACGCCAGGCATGAAGGTGGAAGCCCTCGCCATTCCCGAGGTTCTCCTCATCACCCCCAGGGTTTTCGGCGACGCCCGGGGGTTTTTCATGGAAAGCTGGAACCGGCGCGCCTTCGCCGAGGCCGGACTGGATCTCGACTTCGTGCAGGACAACCACAGTCGCTCCCAGCAGGGCGTGCTGCGTGGGCTGCATTACCAGATTCGTCAGCCACAGGGCAAACTGGTGCGTGTCGTCGCCGGCGCGGTCTTCGATGTAGCCGTGGATATGCGCCGCTCCTCGCCCTATTTCGGGCAATGGGTGGGTATCACCCTTTCCGCGGAAAATCAGCAGATGCTCTGGGTGCCCCCCGGCTTTGCCCACGGCTTTTATGTGCTCAGCGCGTCGGCCGACTTTCTCTACAAAACCACGGAGTATTACGCGCCGGAAGCAGAACGTTGCGTGATCTGGAATGATCCGGATATCGCCATTGACTGGCCGTTGCTGGACAGCAAGCCACCCTTGCTGGCCAGTAAGGATGCTGCCGGGCTTTCTTTGCTGAAGAGTGAGACCTTTCCGTGACGACCGTGGCCGGAGCATCCGACAGGTATCGCGTACTGCTGTTGGGGGCGCAAGGCCAGGTGGGTTGGGAGTTGCAACGCAGCCAGCCGCCCTCGGTCAAGCTGTATGCCCTGGGACGCCAGGATTTGGATATTCGTGATGCCGACAAGGTCCGTGAGGCGGCGGAAAGTTTCCAGCCCGACTGCCTCATCAATGCCGCCGCCTACACCGCCGTGGACCGTGCCGAATCCGAAGCCGGGATGGCCTATGTCATCAACCGCGATGGCGCCGCCCACTGCGCCCTGGCCGCCCAGTCCCGCGGCGCCCGCCTGATCCATATCTCCACCGACTTCGTCTTCGACGGTGCCCAATCCACCCCTTATCAACCCGGCGCACCAGTAGCCCCGCTCGGTGTCTATGGCCGCAGCAAGGCCGCTGGTGAACAGCAGGTACGGGACATCCTCGGCGATACCGCCCTCATCCTGCGCACCGCCTGGGTTTATAGCGCCCACGGTAGCAACTTTGTGAAAACGATGCTGCGCCTCATGGCCGAGCGCGACATGCTGCGGGTCGTGGGTGATCAGGTCGGCACCCCGACCTGGGCCGCGGGGCTCGCCCGCGCGATCTGGAGCGCCATAGGCCACCCGGATTTTACGGGCATTCAGCACTGGACCGACGCGGGAGTGGCCTCCTGGTACGATTTCGCCGTGGCGATTCAGGAAGAGGCACTGGCTGCGGGACGCCTGCGGCGCAGCATCCCCATAGAGATGATCCCGACGAGCGGGTATCCCACCTCCGCCCCCCGCGCGGCCTACACGGTGCTCGACAAGTCCACGAGCTACGCCACGCTGGGTCCCGCGCCGCACTGGCGGGCCGCACTGCGGCAGATGTTCGCTGAACCCGAAGAAGCCTGATTCAAAGAGGAGCACCCGATGTTCGTCGCCGTAGATCCCATGATTGACA
>JBBIUH010000012.1:0-31995 GCA_037440305.1 Acidithiobacillus sp. | reverse complement strand
ACATGATCGACCTGCTTGTTGCAGCTAATCGGGAAGTGGCCGATGGACCGCTCACCGACGACCGGATGGCTCAAATCAACGCAGACTACACCGCTATACTGGACCAGGGCGACCGGGTTCATCCGATCAAGAAACGCAAGGATGGATCACTACAGAAGGGCCAGTCTGCTCCGGCCAATCTGTTGCGACGCCTGCGTAGATATCGTGAGGATGTCCTGCGTTTTCTCTCTGATCCGGAGGTGCCCTTCACCAACAACATCGCAGAACAGGCGGTGCGAATGCCCAAGGTGAAACAGAAGATCTCCGGGTGCTTCCGAACCTTCGATGGTGCCAGCGCCTTTTGCACGATCCGATCCTATCTGGAAACCCTACGCAAGCAGGGCGTCGACCTGCTGCACGCATTGGTCCAATCCTTTCAGGGAGAAACCCCGCAGCCCACCATGGGGTAACCGTACCCTGGTGAATAGTTACCTTATCTCTTTGTAGTTCGGTAATGGAATTTTAGTCTATCCTTACAGCAATGAGTAATAATAATGTTTTTGGATGCCATGCATCTTTTGATATAACTTGCCCCAACTATCTACTGTGATGTTTATAGATTTGTCGGCGAACCAAAGTTGTCTGGCGCCAAACGTAACTTCGACCATAACCCGTCTTAAACATCAGAAAATTCGCCAAGCCGGGAGACCGCTATGATGTCTTCAGTGAATGGAAACGCCGCTGAAATCCGCTGTGGAGCAGCGCTGGGGACACTGGGAGGCCAGCCTGGCTCTGGAAAACACCCTCAACCAGTTTTACTACGCGCCGTTAGGCGGGGTTTATCTGGGTCAGCGGCCCATGTCGTACGGAATTCTGCTGCCGGGTCCGGGCCATTCGGTCAACATTTGACGGGGATAATGTCTGAACGCGCAAATCGCAGATATCAAAAAACCTGAGGTTTAAACCCCAGGTTTAGAAATCAGAACTCAACAGGTCACGCCGCGGAGGCGCAACCCGATAAATCCCTAGGCCGCAGGCTCAGCCTTCTTCTCGACAGGCTTCTTCATTTCGGACTTTTTCTCCATCACTTTGTGCTCAGGAGCCTTTTTCCCGACCTTCTTGTGCTCAATCTTCTTGTGCTCGCCCTTCTTCTCCATGGCCTTGTGCATAGGGGCTTTGTGCTCCATAGTCTTTTCCGGGGCTTTTGCGACGGCGGGGACTTCGGTGGCAAAAGCAGCCGTGGCAGTCAGGAAGGACAGGGCAGCCGTCAGGGCAACAATCTTCTTCATTGGTAAGCTCTCCTCAAAAAGTGGTTCCAGTTTCCGCGCTCGGCGGTGCCGTTTTTCGACAGCGAAGAGGCACAAGCACGAGTCGTGCCAACATTTAACTATATGTTTTTACTTATTATTATTTTTTCTCCAGGCATTGGAGAGCGTTGATGAGTCGCTTATGTCCGACGTGCATGCAGGCGGGGACCTCCGCCTGGCGCCTTTGGATGCTGAACAGGCATCTTCTTTAACAAAGAAATATTAATATATACATGATGTTAACAAATAGCACACGAGGACAAAAGACAGAAATGCACCACCATCACCCAAGCAAAAACAGGGAAGAGGGAACAAGGAAGAGAGGCCAGTGCGTCACCTTTAGGCGACAGGACTTGGCAGTCTTGCAATAACGGCGTGATCTGGCGCGCTTCGCGCCTGTCGTCCGGCAACGACGTCAGGGTCTACGCGGATTGTGGGGCACTCCGGAAAGCGCCCTGTAGCATCTATTAAGGGGTTTTAGAGCGCAGGCGGTATGTAGCCTTCAGGTGCCGGGGCACCATCGCCAAAGAAATAGGCATCCATCTGTTTTTCCAGAAATGTCCGTGACTTGGGATCAATGGGAGAAAGACGGTATTCGTTGATGAGCATGGTCTGATGTTTGAGCCAGCCCTGCCAGGCCTCCTTAGAGACCTCTTGATAAATTCGCGTGCCAAGGACGCCAGGATAAGGCGGACGATCAAGACCTTCGGCCTCGTGGCCGAGTTTTACGCACTGTACCATTCGTGACATAACGGAAGTTCCTCAATGGTTCTGGGATGGATAACACTCTGTAATTCTATATTACCTGAACTCGCCGCTCAGGAGTAAGCCGCACGGCATGGCTGCTTAACTTGGCGGCACACGTAGCAAAAAATGGGGGATCAGCGACCTCCGCCCATATCCCGTAGAATCCGCCGAATGGGCGCGGGCAAACCTTGTGTCAGAGCGTCTGCGGGGCGATACCAACGCAGAGTGGCTGCCGAATCCGCAACAGCGTTGTCCAAAACGCGCGCATGCGCACAGCGAAAACGCAACTGGAAGTGGGTAAAAACATGTTGTTGCTCTTCCTCCAGCGCCATCAACTGGAGATCCAGCCTCAAACGACGCGACCATGCCTCTTGCAAAAATTGCCGCACGGTGGGGGTGTCTTTCAACGGATGAAGGGTATCCTTGCAAAGGATGGAGAATTCGCCGCCATCAGGCGCCGCCTGGGGTAGGCACCAGAGCCCACCCCAGATGCCGGAATCCGGCCGCTTTTCCAGCAATATCCGCCCTTCCATATCCGCGACCAGGAGGAAAAAGGCGCAGCGCTGCGGTTTTGGGGCACTGTTAGCCGTCACGGGCAGGGCATGACTGCGTCCTTGGGCATGGGCCATACAACGGCTAGCCAAAGGGCAATTCGGGCAGATCGGCTGGCGTGGGGTGCAGATCATGGCACCGAGGTCCTGAATGGCCTGATTGTAGCCATGGGCGTCCTCAGGAGTAAGGGTGCTGGCCAGTGTCCAGAGCCACTGCTGCGTCGCAGCGGCCTTTGGATCAGCATCTATGGCATGGCTACGGATGAGCACGCGCCGGGCATTGGCGTCGAGGATGGCCTGTCTTTGCCCATAGGCGCTGGCGAGCACCGCCGCCGCCGTACTGCGGCCCACCCCCGGCAGGGTGACGGCATCTTCAAGGGTATCGGGAAAGTAGCCGCCGAAGCCCGTGACCACCTGCTGCGCCGCGCGTTGGGCGTTGCGGGCACGGGCGTAATAACCGAGCCCACTCCACAGGGCGAGCACCTGATCCTGCGGCGCCACTGCCAGTGCCTGCCAGTTCGGCAAGGCTTGCAGAAAGCGGGCGTAATACGGTTTGGCGCTCTCCACCTGGGTTTGCTGCAACATGATTTCTGCAAGCCAGAGGCGATAGGGATCGCGGGTCTGGCGCCACGGCAGGTCGTGTCGCCCGTGGCGGGCATACCAGTCCAACAGGGTTTCTGCGATGGGGATCATGGCCGCGCCTTGGAGGCTGTGCTGCGAATAACCAGATCGCGGGCGCTAATTTTACCCCAAAGCAGCTTTGCGATGTGGATTTCACCAGTCACTGGCCACTGCTGCGGTACTGCGGGAAGCTGCGCCGCTTTGCCCGGTTGGGGAGCAGGCAGATAGCGACCGAGATTGAGTTGTGCCACGTGCAGATTGACACGAATAGCCAGCGGGTTCCAGGTCCCGAATATTTTGCCCGTCCAGGCGCTGTCATCCAACTCGCCCTGGGTGACAGCGCACTGGAAATGGGGGTTGTCTAACTGGACTGTGCCCGTCGACGTCAATCGTTGCAAAGCATTAGGGTCTGTCAACTTCGGCAGGGACAGCCCCCAGCGGGTAGCCAACTGGGGCAAGCGCCGGATGGTAATTTGATAGGCCAGATGGCCCTGCAATGTCTTCCAGTTAAGGCCCACTGTTTGGACTTGGAGTGCCAGGTCATCCCCCGCTGTCAGCGCGCCTTCCTGCACCACAAGCTGGCTTTGCGCCATATTCAGACGTAACGCCTGCAAGCGCAACCTTGCCGGACCTTGCCCACGCGCTTGCCAGCGGACGCGCAACGTCGGCAAGACCATGTCCTTTGCCGCGCTTTGGAGCGTCGGAATAGCCACCTGCAGCAACGTCGGATCAACAGTTGTACCCACTTGCAAAGAAATATTCCGCACGAACAGCGCAGGTACCGACCCGATCTCGGCCGCAAAATGCCAGCGCCCGCCTTTCCCCCGCCAGTGCCAGTCACCCGCCAACTGACTGGGTCCCTTCGCCAGCGCCTGCCCATTCACGTCCGTTAGGGACAGGGTATGTCCGGCCACACCCAGCCAGCGTAGCGTGCCATCGCGCACTATCATCCTGCCCGGCAGGGAAAGCGCAGCACCGCCTGCGTTAGCGGCGCCTTTCCATGGCCCGTTAAGCACAGGCGCATCCAGCACAATTTGCTGGAGTTGCACCTGGCCGTGCAGGAGGGATCGCCAATCTAACGCCACCATGATTCGACTTGCGCTGAACTGAGGGTGGCCCGCCGGGCCGACGCGCAGACCCGGTAACGTAATCTGCAGTTCTTGTTTTCCCCAATGCCATTCCGGGTTGGTGGCGAGACGCACTGGCTGCTGCAAGCGGGCAGCTAAAATCCTCTCTAAAACGTAGTAAGGACCACCCACGAACCAAAACAGCACAACACCCGAAACAATGAGGATCAATACGACGATAACAGACGTCGCAATCTTGTGCAGGCTCAGCCTAACTATGCCCGCCCCCCGTCAGCACCGGCATTTCTCCAGAAAGTGCGTGGGCAGCCAGCGCCTCAGCATCCGCGATGGTGGTCTGCCGGATCACTTCCTTAACCTCGGGAATGGCGCCGGGATACATGCTGAATTCACGCAGCCCCAATCCCAGCAGCAGCGCTGTAAAGGCCGGATTCGCGGCCATCTCGCCGCACATAGCTACCGGGATGCCCCGTACATGACCAGCGGTGATGGTGTATTGAATCATCGCCAACACCCCGGCGTGCAGGGGGTCAAAGAGATCATTGACGTCATCATCACCGCGATCCACCGCCAGCGCGTACTGAATCAGATCGTTAGTACCGATGGAGAAAAAATCAGCCCGCCCAGCAAAGTAGTGTGCGGCCATCGCCACCGCAGGCACTTCCACCATAATCCCCATTGGCATATCCGGGTCACAGTTATGCCCTTCGGCGCGCAATTCTGCCTGCAACTCACTGACCAGCGCCTGGGTTTGCAGTAATTGCCCCATGCTGCTGAGCATCGGCAGCATCAGCCGTACCGGCCCTAATGCCGAAGCGCGAAGAATGGCGCGCAGGTGTGGCCGGAACCACTCCGGACGCCGCAGACAAAGACGCAGCCCACGCAAACCAAGGGCCGGATTGAGCGCGGCATGGAGCCCGGCATCGTCATCACGCAGCCCCTTGTCGGCACCAATGTCAAGAGAGCGGATAGTCACCGGTGCCCCACCCATTTGCTCGACTACTCGGGCAAAGGCGTGGAACTGCTCTTCCTCATCCGGGATGTCCGGGCGATTCATGAAGAGAAACTCGCTGCGATAAAGGCCGACACCATCCGCATTCATGCGCCGCACCATATCGATATCATCCGGCAATTCAATATTAGCGCGCAGATGAATGAGCACCCCATCGGCGGTTATCGCGGGCAGATCGCGCTGCTCTTCCAGAAGCCGCCGGCGCCGCTGCCGCTGCTCCTGCAACACCTGATATTGCTGCAATATCAGGGCATCCGGCGCAACCAGCAGAATACCCTGGTCCCCATCGACAATCACCACATCACCACTGCGCAGCAGGCGCGTCGCCGAGTGCGTGCCGACCACGGCCGGAAGGCCGAGACTTCTGGCAAGAATAGCGGAGTGGGAGTTTGCCGCACCAAAGTCAGTTACCCAGGCGAGCACCTTGTCTTTTTTCATCAACACCGTATCGGCCGGCGTCAGATCTTCGGCGATGATGATCTGGCCCTCGGCGCTCTGCAGGACGGGGGTCTTTACACCAATCAGATGGCGCAAAACCCGGTCTATCACCTGAATAATATCTTCCCGCTTGGCGCGCAAATACGCGTCTTCCATGCGGTCAAAAATCTCCAGCAGCCGCTCCCGCTCCAAATGGATAGCCCATGCTGCATTGCGATGTTCATCACGAATAGACCGCAGGGGCCGCTCGCGCAGCGCCGGATCATCGAGCATCAGCAAGTGCGCATCAATAAAAAGACGCGTATCTTGCGGGGCATCACTCGGGATTGCATCGCGCACCGAGAACAGCTCATCCCGGGCGCTGCTCAAGGCCGCACGCAGGCGCAACACTTCCGGTTCTACAGCTTCAGGCAGCAGTAAATGCTCAGGAATATCGAGGGTGGTGGGCTCAAGTACCAGAGCCGTGCCGATGGCGATGCCGCCAGAGGCGCCAATCCCCGCCAGTTCAAAACTCATGATTCTTCACCAAAACGATCTGCCGCGAGTGCGAGCAAGGCATCGGCACAAGCCTGCTCACCCTCTCCATCCGTTTCCAGGGTCAGAATGGTCCCCTGCGCCGCGGCGAGGGTCATTAGCCCCATGATGCTCTTACCATTGACCCGCTGACCATTACACGCCAACCAGACCGCGCAGGGATAGCGCACCGAGAGGCTGACAAATTTAGCCGAAGGCCGCGCATGCAAACCGAGTTGATTGATAATGGGATAGTCTACGCACAGGGTCACAGGCACTTGCCTCTCTTCTCATGAACAAAAATCACTCAGGTATCCTCAGAGCATAGTGCGCGGTCGCTGTTCGAGAATATCGACGACACCCTGGACGCCGCCTTCCAGAGCACCCTGACGTGCTGCCGCCAGTCCTTCACCACGCCGCGATAAGGCGCGCAGGAGCATCGCCAGATTAAGGCCACTCACCGCAGCTACCCGGCCCTTCGGGAGAATGGCCGGAATGAGATTAGCGGGGGTAGCACCATAGAGATCATTCAGAATCAATATGGCGTCACCGTTACCCATTTTTTCTAACAAACCCCACAAGCGCCGGCGGCCTTCCTCCGGAGTTTGATCCGGCAAAATTTCCAGCACCTCCAAGGCGGGCGGCAGATCTCCGAAAATATGCCGGAGCGCAGCCGCGAAGGCCTCACCCAGTCCCGCGTGAGTCAGGAGCACGATGGTAATCATGTCAGCGTCTCGGTAATGCCCAGTTCCCGATGCTGGACCAGGACACGCTGCCCTTCTTCGGCAAGCACTTGCGCTAACGCCTCCACCATATATACGCTGCGATGCTGTCCCCCAGTACAGCCCAGAGAAATCGTCACATAGTTACGATGCTCTTGCGCAAAAGGCGCCAGCCATGCCTGCAGGAAGCTACGCAAAGAATTGAAGGCATGGGCCATCTCTGGAGATTTCTCCAGAAAATCTCGCACCGGTGTGTCACGACCCGTCAGGGCGCGGAGTTCGGGATTATAATGGGGATTGGGCAGTGCGCGCAGATCAAAAACGAAGTCGGAATCCAAAGGAAGGCCTTTTTTGAAGGCAAACGACTGCAACAGCAAGACCAGGCCGCTGTAATGATGCGACGCCAGACTCCATGCCTGCACCCGCAAACGCAGCTGATGTGTATTGATCTGGGAAGTGTCGAGGCGCTTGTCAGCCACATCGGCAAGGGGTTGGACCATCTCCCGTTCACGCCGCAACACCGTGAGCAGCGATTCGCCCAAGGCTGCTGCGAGGTCATCGGTGAGGGGATGACGGCGGCGAGTTTCACTAAAACGGCGCAACAAAGTACCCTCATCCGCTTCCAGAAAAAGGATGCGCGGGCGCAAAGTGTAACGCTCGCGCAGCTCGGCCAGCGCCTGTGGCAGAGCTGCGAGAAACTCGCGGTTGCGCACGTCGATACTCACGGCGGCAAGCATGGAACTGGCATCCCGCCGCGCCAGTTGGGCCCCGAACTCCACTAACAAGGTAGCAGGCAGATTATCGACGCAGTAATAACCTTGGTCTTCCAGTGCTTGCAGGACAGTAGATTTTCCTGAACCGGATAGACCACTGACGATAATAAAGTCCTGCTCCGCCATCATTCTTCCCCGACACTCAATCGTACCTGCGCCTCAAAATCCGCGAGCATATCGCCACCGGACTCCTTTACATACTGGCTGCGTGCCGCCGCCTCGACCAGTACGGCCAAATTGCGCACCGCAGAAACAGGCATGCATAACCGGGGCAATTGGATTCCGAGAATATCCAGGTGATCCACCTTGCCTTGCAAGCGATCGATATCCGCCATTTCCATATCGCGCATGTCCTGGATTTCAACAACCAGCCGGATACGCTTGGAGCGCACGATGGCAGCAGCGCCGAAGAACTCCCGGATATTTACAATGCCCAGACCACGTACTTCCAGAAAATTACGCAGCGGGGCCGGGCAATGCCCCGTCAGCACATTCGGCGCTTCACGGATACAGAGCACGCTGTCATCAGCCACCAGACGATGACCTCGGCTGACCAGTTCCAGCGCCAGCTCGCTCTTGCCGATGCCGACTTCGCCCTGCAAAAGCAATCCAACCCCGAGCACATCGACCAGCACGCCATGCACCTGCTGGCGGGGCGCCAGCTCCTGATGCAGGTAATGTTGCACCCGCGCCAGTACTATTTTTGCGCCCATTGGCGTCGTCATCACGGCAATGTGCCGGGCTTTCAGATCTTCATACAGAAGATCATCCAGCGTCTGGCCTTCACAAACAACAAGCAGGCACAGCTTATGGGGCGGAAACTGGGTAATAGCCTCTGGGTGGGCACGCAGGTAGGCTAGTTCACAACCCCCGGCAATCTGCACCGCATGTGGCCGGATAAAGTTAAAAAACCCAACCAGTGCCGCCCCACCCACATCATCTTCCGCCGAGGAATCTCGGCGGAGATGATGGTCTTCCTCGGGATGGTGCAGACACTGCCAGCGCAATTCGCTGTGCAGGTCTTCACAGAGCCGACGCAGGCTGATTTGTCGTTCAATAGCACCGCCTTGCCCGGCACTCATAGTTGTAACCAGTCTGCCTTGGGGTACAAAAGCTACGCCGGACTCGTCAACAAACGAAAAAACTCCTGCGGATCCGGAGTTTTCATCAGTACTTCGCGTACCTCGTCCACCGCGAGTTTGGCGGCTAATGCAGAGAGCGTCTCCAGATGGGCGGTCGCAGCCGCTTTGGGCACCACTACCGCCAGAAATATACGCACGTCCAACCCGTCTGGCGCCGCAAATGGAATACCCTGCGCCGTGCGCAGCGCAGCAACAGCTACCTGACTCACACCCTCTAACCGGGCATGGGGCAAAGCCACCCCATGCCCGATGCCCGTAGACCCCTGCGCCTCACGGCTTTGCAAGGCCGCCGCAATCCCTTCAGCAGACAGACCGGTAGACCATGCCAGGATTTCCGCCAATGACTGCAGCACATCACCAGCATCGGCCACAGGCGGATCCATACGAATATTTGTCAGGGCAAGAGGCGGGGTCATCATGGCTATTCAGTCGACTTCAGCAATGGTTGCCAAACCAGCGGGGTGATCATTACGGCGATCCTGCAGCTTTTCCTTGTAGCTGTGCACCTGCGCCTCCAGTTTGTCGGCCACCAGATCTATAGCTGCGTACATATCTGCATCATGCACCTCGGCATGGAAGACGTGCCCTGGGGCATTGACAGTAATATCTACGACGTTGGTCAGCTTTTCGTGAGGGAGGTGCTTCAGCACCACCTGGGCGTTAATGACGTGGTCGAAGTAACGACCAAGGCGTCCAATCTTTTCATCGACATAGTTTTTAATGGCATCCGTCAAATCCAGGTGCTGCCCGGTAATAGTAATTTGCATAGCGCTCTCCTACCCAAGTGATGTGATCGTTATGAATCCTGCCCCGCTGCGGGGTCCGCTTCCAGTGTAGCGCCAACGGCGTCGGCAAAAAACCCTGGCGGCGGCATCCACTCACAAACGACGACGCTGGCTCGCAGCAGGAATATTGGCCGCCTCGCGGTACTTGGCCACCGTCCGCCGCGCAATCTGAATACCCTGATCGGCCAACACCTTGGCAATTTCCGCATCGCTCAGGGGATGACGTGCGCTTTCGGCCTGCGTCATCTTGATGAGTAGCGCGCGAATCGCCGTGGCCGACGCGGAACCGCCACTGTCGGTACCCACATGACTGGAGAAAAAGTATTTGAACTCATAAAGACCGCGGGGCGTAATCATGTATTTCTGATTAGTGACCCGCGATACCGTAGACTCATGCATTTCCACTGCCTCGGCGATATGACGCAGGACCATGGGCCGCATAGATTCAGGCCCGTTGGCAAAAAAATCCTTTTGCCGTTCGACGATGGCCCGCGCCACCTTCAATATGGTGTCCTGGCGGCTCTGCAGGCTCTTGATAAACCAGCGCGCCTCGTTGAGCTGATCCTGAATATATTTATGCGCCGCATCTTTCCCACCCGCCATGCCGGCATAACGACGATTGATACGTAATTTAGGCATTGCCTCGGGATTCAGATCTACGCGCAGGCGCTTACCCGTCCAGCGCACGATCACGTCGGGGATCACATACTCGGTGCTCTCCGCACCTACATCTTCGCCCGGCTTGGGATTCAGTGCGGAAATCAGCGCCATCGCCGCACGCAATGCCTCCTCATCCACCCCCAGAGCCGCACACAGACGCGGGTAATCGTGGCGTGCCAGTGCCTGCAGGTGATCCTTCACAATCCGTTGGGCGAGCAATACGGGCGCATCCCCTTCGACCATCTGTTTTAGCTGTAGCAAGAGGCACTCGCTGAGATCACGTGCGCCAACGCCCGGCGGGTCGAAGTCTTGCACGCGCAACAACACGGCCAACAGCGCATCTTCTTGCACATTCATATTGACGGCGAGTTCTTCCAGGCTTTCCGCCAGATAACCGCGCTCATCGATGGCGTCGATGATTAACTCCGCCATGTTGCGCTCGTCAGTACTGAAGTGCGTCATATCAGCCTGCCAGCGGAGATAGTCCTGCAAGCTTTGGCTGTGGCTGTTACGCGATTCAAAATCTGGCAGATCTTCGTCAGAAGCGCTGCCAGAGCCTGACGTACCCAGATCAAAGACATCATCCCACTGACTGTCTACAGGCAATTCATCAGGCAACGTATCCTCAGCCGCCAGATCCAACTGACGGTCTTCGGAAGGAGGCTCAAGCGTCTCCGGGACCGGCCCGCCGCCGTCGTCTCCCGGCTCTTCATCGAGCAACGGATTACTTTCCAGCATGCTTTGAACTTCCTGCTGCAAATCAAGCGTAGACAACTGCAGCAGACGAATCGCCTGTTGCAGTTGCGGGGTCATGGCCAGATGCTGACCGAGCTTGAGTTCTAAGCCTTGTTTCATAATTTCCAAAAATCAGATTTGAAACTGGTCTCCCAGGTAAACCTGCCGCACCATGGGATTATCAACAATTTCCTGCGGACTACCTGCCGTCAGGACCTTGCCATCATGCAGTATATAGGCGCGTTCGCAAATGCCTAATGTCTCGCGCACATTATGGTCGGTGATCAGAATACCGATGCCACGCCCACGCAAATCCTGGATGAGCCGTTGAATTTCCAGCACGGAAATGGGATCGATACCGGCGAAGGGTTCATCCAGCAAAATAAAACGCGGGCTCATGGCCAGCGCCCGCGCAATTTCCACCCGCCGCCGCTCACCGCCGGAAAGACTGTGCCCTTTGGTGTCACGCAACGGGTGGAGATGGAGATCACTGAGCAATTGTTCCAGGCGTTCTTGCCGCTCGACCTTGCTCAACGGCAAAGTTTCCAACACGGCGAGGACATTGTCAGCAGCACTCATCTGGCGAAAAACGGAGGGCTCCTGGGGGAGGTAACCCAGCCCCATGCGGGCACGTTCATGCATAGGCAACGCGGTGATATCGCGCTGCTGCAGAAAAATATGACCGCGATCGGGACGCACCAATCCGACCATCATGTAAAAAGTCGTGGTTTTCCCCGCTCCATTAGGACCGAGCAGTCCCACCACCTCGCCTGCAGCCACCTGCACCGAAACGTCGCGCACCACAGCCCGCCGCCGGTACGACTTGAACAGGGATTGCGCCTGCAACAGGCCGCTCATGGCCTCCCACCGCTGGTGGCGTGATCCGCCGCTGCGGGATAGAAGATCGACTGTACCCGCTGACCGGGGGCCGCAGTGACGGAGGTTTTCTGCGTCTGCAGGAAATAGGTGACCTGCTGACCACTGATCTCATTTTTTTTCTGCCAGAGATGGGCATTGCCGATGAGCACAATTTCGCCGCTGCCCGGTTTATAGACCAGGGTGTTACCATAGCCGTGGCGCTGGGCACTGGGCATGGTGAAGGTAACCGGGTTCCCCACCGCCGTGGCCTGCTGCACCTTACCACCGGCCGCTACAATAGTGAGTTTATCGGCATGTACAAGCACATCGCCTTGGGTCATAACCACGTTCCCGGTATAGACGGCCTGTTGCTGCGGTTTGTTCTCACCATGCAGCGCGTCGGCGCTAATCTGAATAGGGCCTTTGCCCAGCCCCTGCTCCGCAACCGGTGCGGCCGAGGCGGTGGCAGAAACAACCATGAGCAAAAAGGGCCAGAATCGCCGGAAAGAAAATCGCTTATGGGACATACATGCCACGCACATCATGCAAAATATTCACCTCTTGGGTTTTTACCGAAGCCCAAAGACCTACCCCGGTCATCCAGTCTTGACCCCGTTCCAGCCGTATCGGCTCTTTGGACGTAATAATGCCCGTTTGCGCATCATAGTGCACCTTTTCGGTGAGCAGGCGGGTGTCCGGTTGCAAGGTGCCAATAACGTTCCCCCATAAGGTAATCAGGTGGCTGTGACTATCTACTATGCCCTGATTGGCACGCAGATGCGTCTGCTGTCCCGGCTTGAACCGCTCAACGGTAACCTGACTAAGTATGGTCTGATCGACGCTCGGCTCGTGATAGGCAGTCTGGGCGGTGGCCAGCAAATCCAGTTTCCCTGTTGCCGTGTACTGGCGCATGATCACATTTTCGGCCGCCTGATCCCCCTTATGGATTTGACCATGCCAGTCAATGAGCGGCAGGGGCAGGGGATGCTGCGGCCATGACCACCACACCAGCGCAGCGAGGACAAGCAGCAGTAGAGACAGACCCAAGCCGGGGGCACGGAAACCCGGTATCAGCTTACGCGACATAGCCCGCTCCCGGACTGATTGATGATCAAGGCAGCGCTCCAACAGCCTTGGCGATGACTGCTGGCCAATACCCCTGTGCCTGCAGAATCAACTCGCAGAGCTCCCGTACCGCACCACGGCCGCCCCGTTGCACACTCTGCCAGTGTACTCGACAACCGACCTCCGGGTGCGCATCCGCCGGAGCAGTCGCCAGACCAACGCGGGTAAGAATAGGCAGATCAATAAGATCATCTCCCATATAAGCCACCTCGGCGTCATCCAGGCCGAGGGCGATTTTGATCTCCGTGTAGGCCAGATTCTTGTCCAAACAGCCCTGATGAATCCGCTTGACGCCCAGATCATGGGCGCGATGGGCGACTGCCGGGGAATAGCGCGCGGTAATGATAGCAACCTCTATAGCCCGTTCCTGCACGAGCTTGATGCCGTAACCGTCCCGCACATGAAAGGCTTTACTCTCTTGGCCATCATCGTCAAAAAATAAGCGGCCATCGGTCAACACGCCGTCCACGTCCAGAATCAGCAGGCGGACCCCAGCAGCGCGCGTCAACAAATCTCTGTCAGGCGACATCAATTCATTCATACGATGCCTGCGCGCAGCAAATCGTGCATATTCAACGCGCCAATCAGCCTCGCCTCACCATCGGTGACCAGAAGCGCACCGATGCGATTATTTTCCATCAGGGCAAGGGCTTCAGCAGCAAGGGCTTCGGCAGTAATGGTGGCCGGTTTGGCATGAGCCAGTTCAGCCATGGGCTGTTCCCAGATATCCTGGCGCAGCGCGAAGGCACGGCGTAAATCACCGTCGGTAAAAATCCCCAGCACCCGGTCTTCCGCATCCACCACTGCCGTCATTCCCAGCCCCTTGCTGCTCATTTCCAGTACCGCTTCGCATAACGGCGTATCCTCCCGTACCTTAGGCAGGCTGGTGCCCCGGTGCATCACATCCTGCACCCGCAGCAGCAGGCGTTTGCCGAGGCTGCCACCGGGATGAGACAGGGCGAAATCATCTGCCGAAAAACCGCGCGCCTGTAAAAGCGCCATGGCCAGGGCATCACCCATGGCCAAGGTTGCTGTCGTCGATGCCGTGGGCGCCAGGTTGAGAGGGCAGGCCTCCCGCGCCACGCTGCAGTTGAGATGCACGGCGGCGCTGCGCGCCAGGGTGGACTGCGGGTTACCGGTCATGGCGATCAAGGGCACCGCGAGGCGTTTGACCACTGGCAAAATAGCCAGAAGTTCGGCGGTCTCCCCGGAGTTGGAGAGTGCGAGCAGGCAGTCCTGACGGGTGAGCATACCCAGATCGCCGTGGCTGCCTTCGGCGGGATGTAGGAAAAGGGCGGGGCTGCCAGTACTGGCCAAAGTCGCCGCGATTTTTTTGGCGATAATCCCGGACTTACCCATGCCACTGACGACAGTACGGCCGGGGCAGTTCAGCAGGAGCTCGCAGGCCCCCACAAAATCCGTGTCAAGACGCGCTTCCAGTGCCGCCACCGCCGCCGCTTCCAGGCGTAACACATCCCGGCCGGTGGCCAGCAGACTTTCTGGTGTTACGGTCAATGCAGTCACCGGCAGTCGTCAATTCGCATGGGCGGGATTCTGCCTCTGGATGGCTTCATAGACCGCACGGCAGTGGGGATGCGCGGTCATGACCTTGTCCACATCCGCAAATGAAGCGTTCTGCAGCAATTTCCAGCATTTCAGGTTTTCGGCAGCCAGTGCGTCAGGATGCCGGGCGTACCAGCCCGTACTGTCATGGGGGGCTGCGGCATCGCCTACCTGCCCGCGTGCCCACCATAGGAGCAAGGCAAAGAGCGCAAGAGCGCCGATAACAACCAAGGCGTACACAATCTTCATAAATATGCTGGTTAACCTGAATAGGGTTGGATCACACTTCTTCCTGATACTGCTGGTTCAACAACCGCACCAATCGTTCTTCACGCATGACGATGTCCGCCATCAACGCAGCACTTATGGCCTCCCACACCGCCCGTAAGGCGGCAAGGTCAGCCCCGTCGCTAAGCTGGTCTGCAATTTCGCTGACCTTTTCCAGCGACTCACGGGTCTGCAGACTGGTGCTCAGGGCATTCTTGATTTGTTCCCGGGGGTGTGGAATCCAACTCCGGTCACTTCCATAGGAGCGCAGGCGTTCCCCGAATTCGAGCACCCGTTTGTGCAGCTTGCCCGATAAGCCGATCTGGCTGCTGCGCAGATCTCCCCAGACCGCCAGGTCCATGAGCAAGCCCCACTCCCGGCGCCAGCGGTCGCGCAAGTCGGCATCCACACCAACCGCCGCCTTCACCGCTGCCGGATCAAAGTCCATGCGCGGCGGCCTCCGCACAATCACGCCGTGCCGCTCGCAGCCGGTCTGGTGTGCCCACATCTGTCCATTTTCCTTGATACAAGGTCCCCTCCACCACACCTGCTGCAATCCATTGCCGCAGCCAAGGGGCCAGAGGAGCCGACTGCTCGGGAAAGCCCCGCAACAACTCCGGGTCAAGACGCGCGATGCCTGCATAAGTATGACGTTCTTCGCCCGCCAAAGCCACCATGCCGGCAGACAATGCGAAATCTCCCTGCGGGTGCTGCATCGGGTTAGGCACCAGCACCAGATGCACGCGCGCAAGGGAAGGCTGGCAGAGTTGCGCCCAGGGAAAGTCCGTGCAAATATCGCCATTCACCAGCAAAAAAGGGCCGCTCCCCAATAAGGGCAGGGCGCGAACAAGAGCGCCGCCGGTCTCCAGGCGGCCCTCACGCTCATCGCTGTAAGTGATCCTCAATCCCCGCCAATTTTGACCCAAGGCCTGCATGATCGCATCACCCAGGTGCCCGACATTGATGACCACATCGCGAATGCCCGCCGCAGCCAGCGACTCCAGGTGGCGCACGATAAGAGGTTTGCCGGCAACCTCCAGCAAGGGCTTCGGGACATGATCGGTAAGCGGCCTGAGCCGCTCGCCCCGACCCGCAGCCAGGATCATCGCACGGGTAACGGGGGTTGCCATGGGGCAAAAAGCTCCTGATAAGACTGCAACTGCGGATCAGCGTCCAGGGCATCCATGACATAGGCCCAGAATTGCGGCAGGAAATCGAGATAACTCGATTTTCCGTCCCGGTAAGCCAGGCGGCAGAAAATACCGAGAATCTTCAGGTTGCGCTGGAGAGCCATACGCCCGACACTCCGCAGAAAGTCTGCGGACAACGGCAAGGCAGCACCATGCTGATGCGCCGCCGTCAAAAAATTCAAAGCCCACGCGTCCCTTTGCATCCGTCCCCAATCCCAATAACGATCCCAGAGCAGAGAAGCCAGGTCATAGGTCCATGGCCCGCGCACGGCATCCTGAAAATCAATCATGGCCAACAGCCCGGTGTCCCGCTGAATAATAAGATTGCGTGCGTGAAAATCCCGGTGGACCCAGACCTGCGGCTGCGCTGCGGCATTGTCCAGTAACACGGCAAAAAGTGTTTGCAGGGAATTCCTCTGCGGAGGACTCAGGATTAAATCAAGATGCCTGCCCAGGTACCAGTCCGTAAACAGGGCCAACTCGTCCCCCAGGCGAGCCGACGAGAGAAATGGCAGGGGAGGCAATGCCGTCTGTCTCTGCCCGACCTGCTGCAGATGGAGGATCAAGGTCATCGCCCGCTGCATCCACAGATTAATATCTGCACCGGTATCCAGTGCAGCCTTGAGATCCGTTTCCCCTAAGTCCTCCAGCAACACAAAGCCGGGATCCATTTGCGCGGCCAGCACCTCGGGTACCGGCAAGGCGGCGCGGGCAAAACGGTGCTGTATCCGCAAAAAGGGCAGGATATCTTCGGGGTGCGGGGCATCCATGAAGATCAGGCCCTGCGGCAAACGCCAATAGCGCCGCCCGCTGGCATCTCCGGGAATGGGGCACGCCCGCGCCACCGCCACGCCCTGCTGCGCGAGCCAGTCTGCGGCGGCAGATGACAGAGGGTCCCTCGCCGCCACGGTGGAAAAATTCGATGCAAGGAAAGATTGCGACATGAAAGCATTTTGTGCGATTTTAGGCCTCCATGAAAAGTCCTCTGCACAGCATCGGAAAATCCCGACTCCGGCCAATCCGCCCGGAACGAAGTCGCCGTGCCCCGCATCCCAGCCTTCGCCTGGCTCTGCTGGGCGCGCTGCTGGCACCCGGAATAGCCATCGCCGCGGCCGCAGAGAGCCCGGTCACGCTCTATGCGGATCAGGTTCACGGCCTGGGCAGCGGCCACTGGACGGCCACCGGCAATGTCGAAGTACTCTATGGTGATCGTCGGGTCTATGCCGATACCGTGCACTACGACCAGGCCCGTGACGAAATCATCGCCGACGGCCATGTGCGCATGGTCAGTCCCGGCATCGTGACCGCCGCCCCCAAGGCCACCATCCATTTACATGCCAACGAAGGGGTGGTAGTCCATCCCCGCTATCTGCTCGAAGCACAGCAAGGTCATGGCCACGCTGAAAGCGGCAGGGAACTGAGCAAGGGGCATTACCAGCTCAACGAAGCGTGCTATACCACCTGTGATGGCGAAAAACCAGCCTGGCAACTCTGGAGCAGCCGCATCGACCTCAACCAGAATGACAACTACGTCTCTACCACCAACACCACAATCGACGTCTTTGGGTTGCCCGTATTCTGGACGCCCTACCTCAGTTTTCCGCTGAAGCGACACTCCGGATTTCTTGCCCCCAGTGTAGGCAGCTCTACCATCAACGGCTTTTACCTCGGCATCCCCTACTATTTCGATATCGCCCGTAATATGGACGACACCCTCACTGTCAACTATTTCGCCAGACGCGGGGTGATGTTGCTGAATGAGTTCCGCTATCTGGAGCCCAATTACAGCGGCAAACTCTATCTGGACCTGCTCCCCTCTGATCAATTGACCCACAAAAATATCTGGGCCATTTCCTGGCAGCATAACCAGAATCTGGGCGACGGATTCAACTTCAACGTCGATTACAACCAGGTCAGCTACAAAAACTTCCTTTCGGATTTTGGCGGCACAGCGGGTTTCGGCAGCAGTTTCGTGGGCGGCATTGGCAACATGCCCTACATTGCCTCTTCCGGAGGACTCTACTACAACAACACGCATCTTAGCGCGGGCGCCACCCTGCAGGCCTACCAGGAACTCGCGCCTGGCGGCGTGGCGCCCTACTCCCAGCTCCCGTATCTGTTTGCCGATGGCTACTGGCGGGTGGGACGCACCGGCTATTTCGACTGGCACAGCAGCTTTAACTACTTCTCTGCTTCTGCAGGACCCGTCGGTCAGCGCCTCGACCTCACCCCCACCCTTGGCTGGCGCTTCAGCCGCGGCTGGGGCTTCTTAGAACCGCAGGCCCGGCTCTACTACAGTCACTATCAGATTCAGCGTAATGCCCCCTACGCGCGCGCCATCAATCGCACCTTACCGGCACTCAGCCTCAAAGGCGGCCTCAATTTCGTCCGTTACGGCAGCAACGGCAGCACGGCACTGCTGCAACCCCTATTCAAGTACACGTATATTCCCCTGCAGGCCCAGAGCAGCATCCCCATCTTCGATGCCAGTCAGCCCTATCAGAACTTCCCGATGATTTTTGAGGATAACAGCCTCTATACCGGCAATGATCGCATCAACGCTGCCAATCAGGTGGCACTGGGGCTGCGCGGCACCTGGCTCACACCCAGCGGCCGCCAGCTCTGGCAGGCGGCTGTCGGCCAGATCCGCTACTTCAACCAGCGCCAGATCAACCTCGCCGGCGATATCGTCCCTCAGAACCAGCAGTCCAACTATTTTTTTGAAGGACAATACGCGCCCCTTCCGGACATCAACCTCCTTGCCGATTCACAGGTCAATGCCCAGCAGCGCAAGCTGGAGCGGCTCAACCTGCGCGCCCAGTGGCTGCCCGGTCCGCAGCGCGTCATTAACCTTGACTATCGTTTTACCCGTGGCTTCGTGAAGCAAGCCGGCATTTCCGGTGCCTGGCCGATCCACAAGCGCTGGCAGGTACTCGGCAGCTATCAGTATGATGTCACCGGTCACAAGCCGCTGGAGGAGCTCGTAGGGATGGGCTATGATGGCGGCTGCTGGGCTACCCGTATGATGGTTTATCATCAAATCCTTCTCGGCGGGCAGTCCAATAACGTTGTTTATCTGGAGATCGTATTGCGTGGCCTGACCAGTCTCGGCAATGCCTCAAACGGTTTGCTCAGCCAGTATGTGCCGGGCGCCAGCATGGAGTTCTGATGTCACTCAAACGCCGCCCTATCTTATTCGCCCTGAGCATCGTTCTGGGGACCGCCCCGGTTTTGGCCTGGGCGAGTACGCCCTTTCTCAACCGTGACACCCTGCTGCCGGCCGCACCGGTGATGGCACCCTCTACGACAACGCACACTTATTCGGAAAACTCTGCCCTAGCACCGATGGCGGCGCCGCTACCCGAAAACACCCAGAATCTCGACAAGGTCATTGCTGTGGTGAACGACAATATCATCACCTCCATGCAGCTCGAGCAACGGGTAAGCGCCGTGCGTGCCCGTCTACAGACGCAAGACCCCAACGCTATGCCCCCCGAAGACATCCTGCGCCGCCAAGTGCTGCAGCAGATGATTCTACAGCACATCGAGCTGCAAATCGCGCACCGGGCCGGAATCAAGGTTGACAAAGGTACGCTGGACCAGGCCATCAGCAACCTCGCTCAAGCCAACCACCTCACCCCTGACCAGTTACGCCAGGCGCTGACCAATCAAGGGCAGTCATGGGAGCAATTTACCAACGACCTCAAGGACCGCATTCTTGTGGATCGCCTCATGCAGCAGGAGGTGGAGAGCCGGGTCCACATTGGCCCCGACGAGGTGAAAACCTTCGCGCAACAGCTCAAAGAAATGGGCGGTGTGAGTTTCGACCTACAGCAGATATTCATCCCGCTGTCTGACAACCCGACACCAGACGCCGTCAGCGCGGCCCGGCGTGAAGCCGGGCAGGCGCGTGATCGCGTGGTGGCCGGTGAGAGCTTTGCGCGCCTCGCCGCCCAGGTCAGCAGCGGCCACGATGCCTTGCAGGGCGGACGCATCGGTTGGGTCAAGGCGGGTGAACTCCCACCCTCAGTGACCCAAACCCTCCTCCAGTTGAAGGCGGGCGAAATCAGCCCCGTCATCCCGGGACCCACCGGGTTTCATATTTTCAAGTTGCTCAATGTCAAACATGAACAGCCGACGGTCACCGAGGTCAAAACGGCCGTGATCGTCCTGCGTGCCGGCAACAATCTGCAGTTGCAGGAGGCTGAGGCACGCGCTCAGGATATCCAGCAGGCGCTGCAAAGCGGCACCCGCTTCTCTGAGCTGGCGCGTAATTATAGCCAGGACACCAGCACCGCCGCCGGCGGTGGAGAAATGGGCTGGGTCGCTCCCGGACAATTGCCAGACAGCCTGGAACGCACACTGGTCACTTTGCAACCTGGTGGGGTGAGTAGTCCGATCCGCGAAGGGGATGCGATTTACATTTTGCACTCCCAGGCTCAGCGCCAGCAGCCGGTTGAAGAGAAACAGATTATGGCTGCAGCGCGCATGCAGCTCTACAACCGTATCGTCCACGAGCGCATGGACGAATGGCAACGCCGCATCCGCGACGGCGCCTACGTCGAGATCCTCGAGCCCGTCCTGCGCAGCAGCGATGCCTGAGCCTTTCGGCGGGTTACAGCAGACCGTGACCGATCCCAGCCCGGGCCTTGTACGCGCCCGCTTCGCACCGGTCTGGACGCTGTTTTACAAAGAGACCTTGCGCTTCGGCAAGGTCTGGCTACAAACCATTGCCGCCCCGCTGATCACCACTATCCTCTATCTGGTGGTTTTTGGGCACGCATTGGGCGGACATATATCGGTCTATCCGGGAGTCAGCTATACGGCCTTCATCGTTCCTGGGCTGATGATGATGTCGATCTTGCAAAATGCCTTTGCTAACAGCTCTTCCAGCCTGATTCAAGCCAAGGTGACAGGAAACATCATTTTTCTGCTGCTCAGCCCGCTCAGCCCCACCGAGATTTTCGTTGCCATGGTTGCGGCGTCGGTGCTACGCGGCGCGCTGGTGGGGATCGCAATACTCGCACTAGCGCTGCTTTATCTGCAGATACCCCTACTGCACCCCTTGTGGATCGCCATATTTACCATTCTGGGCGCGAGCGGCATGGGTTCACTGGGTCTAATCGCCGGGCTATGGGCTGAGAAATTCGATCAGATTGCCGGTTTCCAAAACTTCATTATCATGCCGCTGACTTTTCTTGCCGGTGTCTTTTACTCGGTGCAATCCCTGCCCGACGCGTTGCAGCACATATCACTGTTCAACCCGTTTTTCTACATCATCGACGGGTTTCGCTATGGGTTTTTCGCGGATTCTGATGTCAGCGTGTGGAGTTGTCTTGGCGTCAGCATCACCTTCGCGGGTGTGGCGGGTCTTTTCGCCTGGCGTCTGCTGGATCGTGGTTACAAATTGCGCCAGTGAGCTCCCCGCGTCACGACTTGCACAACCAAGCGCGGCTGGGTATAAAAAGCGACACCACTCAGCGGCTTTTTACGGTACACTACACACGATGAACGCTAGCACAATCAAATCACTCATCCAGCAACAGCTTCCCGATGCTCTCGTAGAAGTCCAGGGAGACGACGGCGCCCATTTCGAGGCTCTGGTCGTTTCTCCAGCCTTTGCTGGGCTTTCCCTCATCAAACAGCATCAAATGGTTTATGATGCGCTGGGCGAGCGAATGCGCGAGGAGATTCACGCCCTCTCGCTACGCACCATGACTCCTGAGCAGGCGCAACAACTCCGTCCCTCAGCAACCCATTAGTCGCCACATTCACCCCCATTAGCGAGGATAACCATGGCAACGATTCAGGAACTTATTCAGGAACAGGTCCAGAAACACCCGGTCGTGCTTTATATGAAGGGCAATCCGCGGGCGCCGCAGTGCGGTTTCTCGGCCCGTGCCGTGCAGTTGTTGCAGCAGTCAGGCGTCAAAGAGCTCTTTACAGTGGACGTGCTGGCCGACCCGCAGATTCGCGACGGCATCAAGCAATATTCCAACTGGCCGACTATTCCCCAGCTCTATATTCAGGGTGAGTTTGTCGGCGGGTCAGACATCATGTCTGACCTCTATCAGCAGGGCGAATTGCAGAAACTGGTCGACAGCGCCCAAGCGGCCAGCGCGAGCTGATTCGAGCCCATGGATAAACTGCTGCTGCGTGGTAATGGCCCCCTGCGCGGTGAACTGCGGATTTCCGGGGCCAAAAACGCGGCCTTACCTTGTCTCGCCGCCACCCTGCTGGCGCGCGAGCCGGTGCGACTGCGCAATATTCCGCATCTGCGTGACATTACCACGACCCTGGAGTTGTTGAGCACACTCGGCGCAAGGGTGCTGGTAGACGGCCAGCTCGGGATTGAAGTCGATCCGCGCCCGGTACATTCGGTCGTCGCCCCTTATGAGCTGGTGAAGACCATGCGTGCCTCGATACTGGTACTCGGGCCACTGCTGGCCCGACACGGCTCGGCAGAAGTGAGCCTGCCTGGTGGCTGCGCCATCGGCAGTCGTCCGGTGAGTGTCCATCTCAGCGGCCTGCAGGCTTTGGGTGCCGAAATCACCGTAGAGGACGGTTTCGTTAAAGCACAGGCATCCCGTCTGCGCGGCACCCGCATCGTTATGGAGATGGTCTCCGTCACCGGTACGGAAAACCTGCTCATGGCAGCCACCCTCGCCGAGGGACGCACCATCCTCGAAAACGCCGCCCGCGAGCCGGAAATTGTCGATCTCGCCCGTTGCCTGTCGGCCATGGGTGCGCGCATCTCCGGAGCGGGGACATCTGTCATCGAGATTGAGGGCGTATCTGAACTGCATGGTGCCGAGCACAGCGTTGTGCCTGACCGCATTGAGACGGGGACCTATCTGGTGGCTGCGGCTATGGCGGGCGGCGATATTTGCCTGAAACGCACCGATGCGGGCCTGCTGGAGAGCGTCATCCTCAAACTACGGGAAGCGGGGGCCGAAGTGTCCGCCGAGGCGGACACGATCCGCATCCGCATGACACGACGGCCGCAAGCAGTGGATGTACGCACGGCGCCCTATCCGGCCTTCCCCACAGACATGCAGGCGCAGTTCATGGCGATGAACTGCATCGCCGTGGGGAGCAGCGTCGTCACCGAAACTATCTTCGAGAATCGCTTTATGCACGTCTCTGAATTGCAAAGACTGGGTGCCGACATCAATGCCGATGGGAAGACCGCCGTAGTGCGCGGGGTACCCCGCCTGCGCGGCGCGCCGGTGATGGCAACCGATCTGCGGGCGTCGGCTTCGCTAGTCCTGGCCGGACTGGTGGCGGAGGGCGAAACCCTCATCGACCGCATCTATCATCTGGATCGCGGCTATGAGGTCATCGAAGAGAAACTCGGCGCCTTAGGCGCGGATATCCGCCGGATCAGTAACAGCAGGAGCGTCGCATGAGCGCAGGTATCACCATCGCACTGTCCAAGGGACGGATTCTGCAAGAAGCCATTCCCCTCTTTGCGGGCGCCGGCATCCACCTGGCGGAGGACCCGGAAGAATCCCGCAAGCTGATCATCCCCAGTACCGATCCCGCGGTGCGCTTTCTGGTGATCCGTGCCAGCGATGTGCCCACCTACGTGACCTGGGGCGCTGCCGACCTGGGCATTGCCGGTAAAGATGTGCTGTTGGAGCAAGAGGGCCTGGACCTTTATGAACCCCTGGATCTGCGCATCGGCATCTGCCACATGGCGGTGGCCGAACCTGCCGCGCTAGCAGCCAATGACGCACCGCAAAGCTGGGAACGGGTGCGCATTGCGACCAAATATCCGCACATCACCCGCAACTATTTCCATGCTCGCGGCGTACAGACGGAAATCATCAAGCTTTACGGCAGCATGGAACTGGCGCCGTTGGTCGGATTGGCGGATCGTATTGTGGACCTGGTGTCCAGCGGCCGCACGCTCAAGGAAAACGGGCTGGTGGAAGTGGAAGAAATCATGCCCATTTCCAGCCGTCTGGTGGTCAACCGCGCGGCCATGAAACTCAAGCGCCGCGCCATCGAAACCCTCATTAATCAACTGGAGGCGCAAGTCACGTCATGAACCGTCTGGATACCAGCGACCCCGATTTTGCCCGCCAGTTTCACGCACTGCATGACTGGGATGCCAATCTGGATCCGCAGATTGAAGTGCGGGTGCGGGAGATTGTTGCTGCGGTCCGTGATCGGGGCGATGCGGCGCTACGCGAGTACACTGAGCGCTTTGATGGGGTGACGACAGCTTCCGTCGCTGATTTGGAAATCCCCCGCAGCGCCTGGGATGCGGCGCTCAACAGTCTGGAGCCCACCCAGCGGGCTGCCCTGGAAGAGGCGGCGCAACGTATCCGCAGGTATCACGAGCACCAGCGCAGTGAAAGCTGGACCTTTACCGAGGCCGACGGCACGGTGCTGGGCCAGCGCATCCTGCCCCTGTCCCGGGTGGGGATTTATGTGCCCGGCGGCAAGGCGGCTTATCCCAGCTCCGTGCTGATGAATGCCATTCCCGCGCACGTAGCTGGCGTGAAGGAAATCATCATGACTGTACCCACCCCGCAGGGGCAGGTGAATCCTTGGGTGCTGGCAGCAGCAGCCATTGCCGGCGTGGATCGAGTGTTCTGTATCGGCGGCGCACAGGCGGTAGCGGCGCTCGCCTATGGCACAGAAAGCGTCCCGGCAGTAGACAAGATTGTCGGCCCCGGCAATATCTATGTGGCCACCGCCAAGCGCATGGTCTTCGGCCGGGTCGGCATCGATATGATTGCCGGACCCAGCGAAATCCTCGTGATCAGCGATGGCTCGGCACCGGCAGAATGGTTGGCCTGGGATCTGCTCTCACAGGCGGAACATGATGAGATTGCCCAGAGCATTTTCATCAGTTGGGACGACGCCCACATCGAGTCGGTGGTCGCCGCCATTGATGCGGCGCTGAACGTACTTGATCGCGCGCCCATCGCCCGCAAAAGCTGGGCAGACCGGGGTGCGGTGATTCGTGTGCGCGACCGTGCCGAGGCCTGCGCCATTGCCGACAGCATCGCACCGGAACATCTGGAGCTAGCCGTGCAGAATCCTGAAGACTGGCTGGCGGACATCCACAATGCCGGGGCCATCTTCATGGGCATCCACAGTTGCGAGGCCCTCGGCGACTATGTGGCCGGCCCCAACCATGTGCTGCCCACGGGCGGCAGCGCACGTTTCTCCTCGCCCCTCGGCGTCTACGATTTCGTCAAGCGGAGCAGTCTCATTCACAGCAGCCCCGCCGGTGCCGCGCAACTGGGGCGGATCGCCGAGCGCCTCGCCCTGGGCGAAGGTCTGACCGCCCATGCCCGTTCAGCAGCCTGCCGTATCCCCAAAGCCGGGTCATGAGCGACAGCGCTATGACAACCCTGATGCAGAGCCTGCTCCGCCCGGAATTGCTAGCCAGCAAGGCTTATGCGGTGGCAGCCGGTGAGGGGCTCATCAAGCTTGATGCCATGGAGAACCCCTATGGCTTACCTGCGGCCTTGCGTGAGCAATGGCTGGAGAGCTTGGCCGATGCGCCCCTCAATCGCTACCCCGACGCGCACCCCAACACCCTCATAGACGCCCTCAAGGCGCATATTGGTCTGCCCAATGGCGTGGAGCTCATGCTCGGCAACGGCTCCGACGAACTGATCCAGATTCTGGTGACCGCCGTAGCAGGTAGCCAGCGCCCCATCATGGCTGTGGATCCCAGTTTCGTCATGTACCGCCTGCTGGCGCAACAGCTCGGCCTGTCTTTTGTGGGCATTCCACTGGATGCGGACTTCCATCTGGACCTCCCGGCCATGCTGACCGCCATCACCGCGCAACAACCCGCCATCATTTTCCTCGACTGGCCCAACAATCCCAGTGGCAGTCTCTTTCTCGAGACCGATCTGGAAGCTATTGTCGCTGCAGCGCCGGGCCTGGTGGTGGTGGACGAGGCCTATCACGCTTTCAGTCAGACGACCTTTGCCGACCGCCTGGGACGCACCCCCAACCTCCTCTTGCTCCGCACCCTGTCCAAGGAGGGCCTGGCGGGGTTGCGGCTGGGGATGCTGGCGGGGCCTGCCGCGTGGATTCAGGAACTGGATAAGCTGCGCCTGCCTTACAACATTAATGTGCTCACCCAGCGCAGCGTGTCCTTCTACCTGCGTCATACCGAAGTGCTGGACGCCCAAGCCGAAATTCTGCGTGCCGAGAGGGAACGGCTCTTCAAGGCCATCAGCGCCTGCGGTTTTTCGATCTGGCCCAGTGCCGCCAACTTTCTGCTCTTTCACGCCCCTGGGCGAGCCGCGGCGCTGTTCTCTGGACTGCGTGAAGGCGGGGTGCTTATCAAAGCCTTTACAGGCCACCCCCGTCTCAGCGACTATCTACGGGTCAGCGTCGGCACACCGGCCGAAAATGATCGCTTTCTGGCCGTACTGGAGTCTTTACTGTGAATCCGCGTCAAGCCGAAGTCGAAAGAAATACCCTCGAAACCCAGATCCGTGTCACCTTGAATCTCGATGGTTCCGGGCAGGCCGACCTGCACACCGGGGTACCCTTTCTTGACCACATGATCCACCAGATCGTCCGTCATGGTCTTTTCGACATGCGCATTCAGGCTCAGGGCGATCTGGATATCGACGCTCACCACACGGTGGAAGACATCGGCATTACCCTCGGTCAGGCCTTTGCCCGCGCCGTGGGGGACAAGGCCGGCATCCAGCGCTATGGCCATGCCTACGTGCCTCTGGACGAGGCGCTGTCGCGGGTGGTGGTGGACCTTTCCGGCCGTCCCGGACTGATCTTCGCGGTCGAATTCCCTCGCGCTCAGGTGGGCGGCTTTGATGTGGATCTCTTCCACGAATTCTTTCAGGGCTTCGTCAACCACGCACAGGTGACACTGCACCTGGACGCCTTGCGTGGCACCAATGCCCACCATATCGCCGAGACCCTCTTCAAGGCCTGTGGACGTGCCCTGCGCATGGCTGTCGCTCCTGATCCGCGCATGGCGGGCGCCGTGCCCAGCACCAAAGGCACCCTGACCCGATGAGCGCCACCACGACCCGCGTCGGTATTGTCGACTACGGCATGGGCAACCTCTACTCGGTGGCCAAGGCCGTGGAGTATCTGGGCGGCAAGGCGATTGTCAGTGATCAGGCCAACGAACTGGCCACCACGGACCGCATCATCTTCCCCGGCGTCGGTGCCTTCGGCGACTGTATGGCTGCGCTGGAAGCCCGTGAGCTCAGCGACTTCGTCCGCGTTGCCGCGCAGACCCGGCCTTTCCTCGGCGTCTGCCTCGGGATGCAGATGCTCATGGACAGCAGTGTGGAGCATGGCGAACACGCCGGGCTCGGTTTGTTGCCGGGGCGGGTTATCCCCTTTCCCGAAGAAGCCCTGCATGCCGCGGATGGCCGGCGCCTGAAAATTCCCCACATGGGCTGGAACGAGTTGCATCAACTCGTGGAGCACCCGCTTTTTGCTGGCGTTCCCCAGAATGCCTACTTTTACTTCGTCCACTCCTTCTATGTGGAGCCCTCCGCCCCCGAGATCCTCGCGGCCTTCAGCGATTACGCCTTTCCCTTCTGTGCGGCGGTGGCGGCGGATAACCTGTTCGCCCTGCAATGCCACCCGGAAAAGAGCGGCACGGCGGGCCTGCGCCTGCTCGGGAATTTTCTCGGCTGGGACGGCGATTGCGGAGTCAACTGTGCGATTTGAACCTGTTTTCTGGAATAACTTTGTGGGGAGGAAGTTGTCATGCTGTTGATTCCGGCCATCGACCTCAAGGGCGGGAACTGTGTGCGCTTACGGCAGGGCCGGATGGAAGACAACACGGTCTTCTCGGATAACCCGGTCGCCACGGCACAACGCTGGGTTGAAGCAGGCGCCAAACGCCTGCACATCGTCGATCTCGACGGTGCCGTGCAGGGCGAGCCGGTAAATGCACAGGCCATTGCCGCCATCTGCGCACGCTTCCCTGACCTTGAAATCCAGGTCGGCGGTGGCATCCGCAGTGAAGAGCAGATTGAAACCTACATCCAGGCTGGGGTCCGTTATGTGATCATCGGCACCCAGGCCGTTAAAGCCCCCGGCTTCGTCGCCGATGCCGCAGTGAGCTTCCCCGGCCATATCATGGTGGGCATTGATGCCCGCGACGGCAAAGTCGCCACTGAAGGCTGGTCCAAACTTTCCCGTCATGATCCTATTGACCTCGCCCGGCACTTCGCCGCCGACGGCATTGAGGCCATCATCTACACCGACATCAGCCGCGATGGCATGCTCAGTGGCCCTAATATTCCCGCGACAGTCGCACTGGCTCAGGCCGTGCCAGTACCAGTCATCGCCTCGGGCGGCATCGCCAATCTGGAGCAGGTACTGGCGCTCAAGGCCTACGAGGGCGACGGCGTCACCGGTGCTATTACCGGCCGCGCCATTTATGAAGGAACCCTGGACTTTAGCCAGGCCCGCGCCCAGGCCGAGGCCTAAGCAGATGCTCACTAAGCGCATCATACCCTGCCTGGATATCGACCACGGTCGTGTGGTGAAGGGCGTCCAGTTCGTTGCCCTGCGCGACGCCGGCGATCCGGTGGAAGTGGCCAAACGCTACAACGATGAGGGTGCCGACGAAATCACCTTTCTCGACATCTCCGCCAGTTATGAAGAACGCGGCACCCTTGCCGATGTGGTGTCTGCCGTGGCTGCCCAGGTCTTCATTCCCTTGACGGTAGGCGGTGGGGTGCGTTGTGTCGAAGATATCCGCACCCTGCTCCTCGCCGGTGCCGACAAGATCAGTATCAACAGCGCCGCCGTGAATGAACCGGAACTGGTGCGCGCCGCCGCCCGGCGTTTCGGTAACTCCTGCATCGTCGTCGCCATTGACGCCAAACGGGTGGACGATCACTGGGAAGTCTTTACCCACGGCGGCCGACGCAGTACCGGCCTGGATGCGGTGGCTTGGGCACGGCAAATGGCCGAATATGGTGCCGGCGAAATCCTGCTCACCAGCATGGACCGGGACGGTACGGGGATCGGTTTTGATCTCGCCCTCACCCGCGCCGTCAGCGATGCCGTGCCGGTACCAGTGATTGCCTCGGGTGGTGTCGGAGAAATTCAGCACTTTGCCGAAGGTATCCAGCAGGGGCATGCTGATGCGGTGTTAGCCGCCAGCGTCTTCCACTTCGGCCAGTTTCGCATCTCCGAGGTCAAGGCAAGGATGGCTGCCGTGGGGATTCCAGTGCGCGAAACCCGCTAAAGCGCAGTGCATCTGTTGTCCGGCGCAACCTGCGTATTATCGAGTAGAAAGACATCAACGAGGGGTTCTGACCATCATGAGTGAACCGGAAGCGCAGCACGCCGCCATACTCGCCGCCGTGCGCTGGAATGCGGACGGCCTGGTGCCGGCCATCGCCCAGGATGCCCGTAGCGGCCAGGTACTCATGCTGGCCTGGATGAATGCCGACGCATTGCTGGCGACACTCCGTGATGGCATGGGCACCTACTGGTCACGCTCCCGACAGGCGCTCTGGCGTAAAGGCGAGACCTCCGGCCATATTCAACATCTGGTGGATCTGCGCCTCGACTGCGATGGCGACACCGTTCTCCTGCGTGTCATTCAGGAAGGCCCGGCCTGCCACACCGGGGAGCAAAGTTGCTTCTTCCTCGGCCAACCCGGCGAGCGGGGCTGGCAGCATCAGGCCCCGCCCCCCGGCAGTATCCTTGATAGTTTACAGGCCACGCTGCACAGTCGGCGGGCGGCTGATCCTGGCCAATCCTACGTGGCACAATTGCTCCATGGTGGCCGGGACCGGATATTGAAAAAGGTGGGCGAAGAAGCCACCGAGTTTGTCATCGCTTGCAAGAATCATGAGCCAAAACAGATGATTGCGGAAGCAGCCGACCTCCTCTTTCACCTGATGGTGGCCTTGGAGGAACAGGAATTGCGTATTGGTGATGTCCTCGGGGAACTGGCACGACGTGAAGGGATTTCCGGCCTGGAAGAGAAGGCGACACGACGTCCACAAGCTTGACGCAACCGGCTTATTTTCCTATGGTTGAGGGATTAGTTGTAGCGTGTAAACCCCTGCGGGGGAAGGAGAGCAGTCATGGGCGCTTTTAGTATCTGGCATCTGGTCATCATTCTGTTAATCGTGGTTGCCCTGTTTGGCACCGCGAAGCTGCGTAACGTGGGTTCGGACCTGGGTTCTGCCATCAAGAGCTTCCGCTCCGCCGTCAAGGAGGAGGAAGAAAAGAAGGAAAGCATCGGCCGCACTATTGATGCCGATGTCCAGCCCAGCAAAGAACACGAAACCGTTAATCGCTGATCGCTTATGTTCGACTTCAGCTTTGGCGAACTCGCGCTACTCGGGATTATTGCGCTGCTCGTGGTCGGGCCGGAGAAAATGCCCGAGCTCGCGCGTACGGCGGGAAGATGGTACGGCGCCATGCGGCGTACCATGACCGGCCTGCGCTCTGAGGTCGAACAGCAGTTGTTGCTGGATGATCTGCGTCAGGAAGCCAACAAACTGCGCGACTATGCCAAAGAGGAATTGCTGCCTGCCGATATCACCGCTTCAGACATCCTGAAAACGGTTGGTGAGAAGCCCGAAGCGAAGGAAGAGCATAGGCAGGGTGAACTCGACATTATGTCGGCAGCGGTACAACATACGGACCAGCCAGGGCCGGAAGACCGCGTGCATTGATTTCGAGCCTGATTCGCTGGCAGAAGTTCTGCCATTATTATACCGGCACACTACAGCCTGGGCCTCCACCAAGTATTTTGCCGCTTACCCATTATCAAATTCACCCATACCTCGATACCGCCTAAGGATATTTTTTAAGCATGGATAAGTTGGCGGAGAATACCTTCATCGGCCATTTGCTGGAATTGCGCCGCCGCGTATTATTTGCAGTGATCTCTATTTTCGCTGGTTTTTTGGTTTCTTATCCCTTCTCCAAAACGATTTATAATATTCTTGCTGCCCCGCTCATTGATGTATTACCAAAGGGCAGCCATTTAATTTACACCAGTTTACCCGAAGTGTTTTTGACTTATGTGCAGCTTTCCTTGCTATCCGGCTTTGTTCTGTCATTACCCGTAGTACTCTATCAATTCTGGGCCTTCATAGCGCCTGGCCTTTATGAGCATGAGCGCAAGGCCTTTTTCCCGCTGATTTTTGCCTCTATTTTCCTGTTCATCGGCGGGATGCTGTTTGCCTATTTTATCGTATTCCCTAATGCCTTCCACTTTTTCGTGAGTTTTTCTGGCGGTGACATTACCGCCATGCCCAAAGTCGATAGTTATCTCTCGCTCATCGTCAAATTCTCGCTCGCCTTCGGCCTGGCCTTCCAAATCCCCATTCTCATTGTGGTACTGGTACGCATCGGAGTGCTTCAGGTGGCTACACTGCGTCGCAGCCGCCGCTATGCCTTCCTGATCTGTGCCATCGCCTCGGCAGTACTTAGTCCTCCCGATGTGTTATCCATGGTCATGCTCCTCATTCCTATGTACATGCTTTTTGAAGTCGGACTGTTCTTCGCGGCACGTTTACCGGTAGTCCGGTCTGCGGAAGATACCGCTGGTGACGCGGCAGAGCCGTCACGCAGCGCGGCTGACGAGATGGATGCTGCTGAGGAGAGTTTCAGAAGTAGGGATGAGGACGAGCCGAAGATATGAAGGACACGTAAAGAGCCATAAAAAATACCGGGAGATCACATGAGTATCGATCTGCGTCCTGAATTCATCCGCGAAAATTATGAAGTCCACGAGTGGAAGTATGCCTGCGCCATTTTACATCCTGATTTTCCTAACGAATGGGATTCTAATCTGAACTTTAGACATTCAGCCCGGCTTTGCCGGGTTTTTATTTCTACTTTCTGCGGAGAAAGTGCTTGACACGATGATGGTAGCGTGCGGCCGACCCTTGTAAAAAAGGGTCGGCCAATGAGAAGC
>JBBIUH010000011.1:0-32850 GCA_037440305.1 Acidithiobacillus sp. | reverse complement strand
CGAGGTTCTCCGGCGTAGCATCCAGCAATGGGACATCTACATAAACCGCCTCCATCTGATTTGCATAGGCACCCATATTTTAATTCTCCTTTTTCGATTCACTGCGTCTATGTATGGCCTCCAGCACAAGCCGGGAAGCTATCTCCAAACGATATGCCGTCGTCGAGCGGATATCCTGAATGGGTGCAATATCCTGCTTTACCCTCTGACGCACTTGCGCGTCGGCAATATCGCGCAACGCACGTCCCAGCAGATATTGGCTCACGGATGGCAAGGTACAGGGAGTCGCCGCCACACTCGCCATGCCGAAACGTGCGCTCTGAATAATTCCATCACGATCTTCTTCGATGAGCGCCGCGATACTCACCTTGGCAATAGCTTGTGCTGCCCTTGTTCCGACTTTCCGAAAATAGCCACGACTGTGTTTGGGGGGGTAGGGAATCCAGAGCGCGCTAAGTAACTCTCCAGCTTGCAAGGCCGTCTTGCGATACCCCAGATGGAAATCTCCATAAGGCAACCAGCGCGAGCCGTGATGGTGGACGATCTCCAGACGTGCGCCATAAGCCAGTAATACCGGCGCATTGTCCGCCGCAGGGGAGGCATTGCAGACATTGCCACCCAGCGTGGCGCGGTTTTGAATGGGCGGCGCCCCGGTCACCGCCGCCGAGGCTGCCAGCATCGGCCAGTGGGCGAGCACTTCCGCATGCCGGCGAATCGCTTCCAGGGAAGTAGCGGCGCCAATCCGGATACCTTCTTCCGTAATCTGCAGCCCCTGCAACTCCCGCAGTCCGCTGATGTCCAGCCACGACTCCGGGCGCCGTTCCGGGGCGAGATGACACTCCACCATAAGATCGGTCCCGCCCGAAATCACCCGATATGGGCCGGGGGCTGTCGCCAATATCTCCAGGGCTTCCGGCAAATGTCGCGGTCTTATCCAATCAGACATCAGCAGACCCTCCGGCGGCCTGGGCGATGGCCGCATAAATGCGTCCATACCCGGTACAGCGACAGAGATTGCCGCTCAGGCCCCAGCGAATCTCCTCCAGGGTCGGATTCGCATGCTCCGCCAACAGGGCGGTCGCCGCGAGCATCATACCCGGCGTACAAATTCCGCACTGGGTAGCGCCGCACTGAACAAAGGCCCGTGCCAGGGTACTATCTTCGGGAAGGCCCTCTACCGTGGTAATCTCCGCCTGTTCCATCTGTCCGAGAGGAACCAGGCAACTATTCACCAGCTTGCCATTCACCAGCACCGCGCAGGCGCCACATTCTCCTTCACCGCAGCCTTCTTTGGTCCCCTTGAGGTCGCATTCATTACGCAATACATCCAGTAAACGGGAATTCGGCGCTGAGCTGCTCTGAAATGCTTCACCATTGATGCGCATCGTCGTCGGCATGATCAATGCCCTCCGCTCATCGTCAGCTCCAGCAGCATTTCGGGCCTGACCGGAATCTGGCGAATATCGATATCCAGGGCCCGCTGGATCGCATTGACGATAGCGGGAGCCGGACCATCCATGGGCAATTCACCGACGCCCTTCGCCCCTTTGGGACCGGCTCCCAGGCCGCCTTCCAGCAATACCACATGCATAAATCCCAAATCCGCGCTGGTGGGGATGATGTAATTGGTCAGACGGTCATTGGCCATGACCCCGCGCTCATTCCAGAGCACATCCTCATGGAGGGCATAACCAATACCCTGGGCGACGCCACCCTCAATCTGGCCCTGCACAATCACCGGATGCACCGCATCGCCGATTTCCTGTACCGCGGTAAAATCGAGCACCCGCGTTACGAGCGTCAACAGATCCACCTCCACTTCGGCAATGTAAGCCGCCCAGGCATAACTGGCGTAAGCCCGCCCCAAAAAGGCCTGCTCATCCCAACGCATGTCCGCCGGCGGCTGGTACTGCGCGGTCACCAGCGTATCCCCGGCGGCTGCGCAAAGCCGGGTACACGCTGCGGCAAAACTTTGTGCGTCATAGGACGCCGCTAACTCCGCCGTTTCCCGCAGCCGTTGCAATAATTGTCCCGCCGCCTTCTGGATGAGATCCCCGACCACCATACAGGTGCGGGAGGCGACCGTCGGTCCGGAATTTGGCACCCTGGAGGTATCCGCCTGCGCCAGATGCACGCGATCCATGGGCAGGCCCAGCGCGTCAGCCGCAATTTGGACCAGCGTGGTCGCCGCACCCTGCCCCATTTCGGTGTTGGAACAGAGAATTTCGACGTGCCCATTAGCCAGGGCTTGCAGAGAAACCCGGGACGCCAGATGCAATTCGCCGTTGCCGGTAAAACCGGCACCATGGGCAAAAGTCGCCAGACCAATGCCTTTGCGGGTCTGATATCCGGCCGCATTCCAAGCCCGGTACTCCGCCAGCCGCTGGTAGTAATGCGTGTGTTCCAATGCCGCATCGAGGGCGGCATGGGCAAAGCAGTCAGCACCCACCACATCACCCGTGGGACTCAGATCGCCGGTGCGCAACAAATTTATCCGGCGCAATTCGGCAGGGTCCATAGCCAGTTTTTTCGCCAGCCGGTCCATGGCCACTTCCATGGCAAAAATGCTTTGCGGCGCACCAAATCCGCGAAATGCGCCAAAGGGCGGATGGTTGGTCGCGACGGCGCGCCCCCTGACCCGGATGTGAGGGCACTTATACGGTCCCGGTGCATGAATAACACCGCGGGAGAGCACTACCGGACTGAGGGTACGATAAGCCCCGCCATCAATGGCAAAATCCATGTCGATAAACTGCAATTCTCCGGCCTTGTTGGCACCCAAACGAATCAGGGTACGGGAAGGATGACGCTTGGGCGTCACCCGCAAATCCTCGCCGCGCTCATAAACGAGTTTTACCGAACGGCCACCCGCTTTGAGCGCCAGCAACGCCGCATGGCAGGCAATCATCGAGGGGTAATCCTCCTTGCCGCCAAAGGCCCCACCCGTGGTACTTTGCACCACCCGCAGATGATCCTTATCCATCCCCATACACTGAACCAACGCGTCCAGCACGTAGTAGGGACACTGCATGGAACCTTCTACCAGAATGCCGCCGTCTTCCTGCAAATGCGCCAGCATCCCTTGCGGCTCAATATAGAGCTGCTCCTGGGACGGGGTGAGAAAACGCTCTTCGATGATGACATCGGCAAGATGCTCCCCCTCCGCAACATCACCCCGATCCAGAAGATAATCCGTATAAATATTGCCGGGTATGATTTCGTGTTGCGCAGCGAGTGCCGCATCGATATCAAAAATCGGCGCGGTATTGGGCAACTCCACCAAGGAAACACCCTTCAGCGCCATTCCGAGTTTCTCCGGATCCGCGTGGGCCAGCAATACCACCGCCTCTCCAGCGTGCCGAAATGCGCGATCAACGAGCACCACCTGATCGTTCTCCAGAAGCTTTACGGCGTTCATACCCGGAATATCTCGCGCCGTGACCACCACAAATTCCGACCAGTCTATAGCAGGATCGAAAACCACCTCCTGCAGCGTTCCACCAGCCTCAGTAGTGCGCACCGTCGCGCCATGGAGCACGTCCGCGCAGGGCAGGTCATCGACATAGAGCGCCGTCCCCCTGATTTTGGCAACACCATCGACGCGGCGGGGACTCGCCTTCTGATGGTCAGTTCGCTGCTTCACCAAGGTCAAAGACACGGTGACACTCCTTGCTCCCGGGCCAGTAACTCACCAGCGGATACTTTGACGACCCGTATGCTCATGCAGCGCCCTTTAACAGGTGCGCGATAACAGCCCTGGTGACGATCACCGCATTACGCTCGGCGAGAGCGCTGGCATATAAATCGCCTGTTTTCCAGATTTCTTCTTCGGTTTTACCGGGGGGCGGAACATCCACGTCAGAGATCCCCCGTATGGACAGATAATGATCCGCCAAACCGAAACGCGAGAGCACGGCCACATCCCCGAGATCCTCCATGGCCGTATTGGTATATTTCGTCTCTCCATGGGTATAGCGACGCACAATCTGTTCGGCAATAGCCTGATTCGCTTTGCCTATCCAAAAATCATTGCCCGTGATAGTGGCGCCCACCATCACTTTCGGCACCGCAGAGATAGCGAACGTTTTATCCAGTTTCTTCGCTTCTGCCGAGTTTTCCAGCGTAACATGGGCCGAGGCATTTACCGCCATATTCAGCAGAGCCGGATTGATTTTATACGCCAGATTTTCCATGATATTCCGGGTGTAGTTTCCGCAGTGGCCCGGCGTGGCATAGTCCGCGCAGCCCGGAGGGGACCATGCCAACTGCTTTTGATCACTCAGGTAATGATGTCCAAAAGCCCAGGAGATTACCCAGCTATTGATATACACGCTGCCCAATGCGGAGTCTTCTTTGTCCACACCGCCCGCAATGCCGCTGCGAATAAAAATAGTCTTCTTCACATCCAGAGCGGCGTCTTTCACCAGACTGGTGACGGTGACCGCGGCATTGATTTCCCCTTCCCCGGTTTCCGTAACACAGACGCCTTTGCTGTCGCAGATCAGGGGCTTAATCAGACCTGGCACATGTAAGATTTGATGCTGAAAAGATTTTTGCACTGTCCATGCTTGCCACTCGGGCGGGAATGCTGTCAGCACGATCACTTTCGGGCTCATTTTCGGCGCCGCCGGTATAGCCTGGGCGCAGGCCAGTGGCGCCATCAATGAGCAGCCGACTGCGCCACATAGCATCATATGCTTCCAAACCGTGTGTTTCTTCACGAACATTCTCCCTGGTGAGTTTTTCATAATAGATTCCGATGTGATGCGCCGTACTGATCCAGCTCACTGAGTAGGGACTGCTTTCGTTGGTCCGCACAAAAAGCCGCTTCAACGGCGTTACGCTCAAGAAGTAATGCGTCCTCCGCTGTTAAATCCAGACTGGAAAGTGTCCCGATCATGTTTTCGCTCAGGTATCCACCGAAGTACGCCGGGTCATCCGAATTAATCGTCGCCAACAAACCTGCTTTCAACAATCGACCCAGATTATGTTCAGATAGCCGGCTAAACACCTTGAGCGCGACATTGGAGAATGGGCAGACCGTTAGAGCGATTCGCTCGTCCACCAGGCGACGCACCAGTGCCGGATCCTCCAAACAGCGCACCCCATGATCTATGCGTTCGACATCAAGCACATCCAGTGCCTGCCAGATATAGGCGGGCGGCCCCTCCTCTCCGGCATGGGCAACACGATGCAAGCCCATGGACTTGGCCACCTTAAACACTTCCTGAAACTTTTCTGGGGGATTGCCCAATTCAGCGGAGTCGAGACCGATGCCCGCGATGCCCCCCAAAGCACAAGCATGCTCCAACAGCGCCACCGAGGGTTGCGGATCGCGATCCCGCTCAAAGCAAAGAATCAGCGCGCTGGATATATGCCAGTCACGCTCGGCGTCCCGCAAGGCGGCGTTGATGCCACCCATCACCGCCGCCAATGCCACGCCATTGGCAAGATGCGTCTGCGGATCAAAAAACAGTTCCGTATGACGAATCTGCTGGGCTTTACAGCGGGACATATAGGCCAGGGTCAGTTCATAAAAGTCCCGTTCTTCCCGCAATACGGACGCCCCCAGATAATAGACGTTCAAAAAACTTTGCAGATCCTCAAATTGATACGCCGCCCGTGCCGCCTCTATCGTCTTATAGGGAATATCCACGCCGTTACGCTGGGACAGCGCGATGAGTAATTCGGGCTCCAGAGTGCCCTCAATATGCAAATGCAGCTCTACCTTGGGCAGATCCTCCACAAAATCAGCCAGTATGTCTTTAGTGTTCATCGAACTTTCCATAAAAGGCGTTGTTCCGTATGTTTTATAAGGCTATGCATATACATCGCTCAGGCCGCCCGTGCACCGCTGAGCCAGGTCCCCAGCGGACGCTGTTCCAGATCGGCCGGCTTACCACTCAAGCATTCCTCAAACCAGTGCTCTACAGAATCCGCTGCGGACTTCCGCGGCAAGAGCACGAAATCGGCACGTTTTCCCGCCGTCAAATCACCGCCGACGGGGCCTCTGCCCATACATTCAGCCCCCGCCTTGGTAGAACGATACAAGGCCTCCTGAGGCGCAACAGAAACGCCCGATTCCCGATGTGTTCCCAGAAATCGCTGCATGACATGCAGCATGCTATGGCTGGGACCACCGCCTATGTCACTCGCCAAAGCAAAGGGAATGTCGTAAGCACGTACTTGCTCCAAGGGCATGCGTCGGTTGCCCAGCGCCTCATTACTGGTAGGACAATGCGCGACCCAGGAGCCGCGTGCCCGAAGACAGCGCCATTCCTCATCACACATTTCAATACAGTGGCCTAATATCGTTCGGGGCGTCAGAAGACCCGCGCGGTCATACACCTCAGTATAGTGCGCAGCGTCGGGAAACAGCTCTTTAACCCATTGCAACTCCGCGACCGATTCCGCGAGATGCGTCTGGATTAAACATGGACTCTCGGCGGCAATCTGTCCCAACGCCTTCAGCGATGCTGACGTCAGATTGGGCGCAAAACGGGGTGTCAGTGCATAGTGTGTAATATCCGTTTGGCGCATAAACGCACGCAACGCGTCGGGATCATGCAGGCTGTAGTCAGTCAATGTATGAGGCGCATTAATCGCCATCAGGACGTTACCAATGACCCAATCGCCACGCATCGATGTCAGTGCAATCTGCGTGGCCTCGGCATGCGGGCTGGAATAGCTCATGCCCATCACGGTCCCCGCACGCAATACATCGGCATAGAATTGCGCCGCCGCGGCCCTGGCGAAATCAGTATCCACATAGCGCGCCTCTTCCGGCCAGATATACTCTTGCAGCCAGATCAGGAGTTCGCCAGAGAAACGTCCCCTGACACGATGTTGCACCCAATGCGAATGGACATCGACAAAGCCTGGAACGATAACACCATCCAGAGCCTCTACTTCCGTATCAGCGTCGATCTGATTCAGCATCGTAGTGAAATCACCCATACGCACAATGATGCCCTGGTCGACACCTAAAGCACCATCCTGGTAAAATCTCCAAGTATTGGCATCTATCGGGTTGAGTATCGGCGCCCTAAATATCTTTTCCATCATCTGTACCCGTTGGCACCTTCATCGGTAATCTTACTGACAACCGGTTTGGATAACGCGCTCACCTGCCCCTGCTCGTCAGTGGCCGTATGGTGACAAAACAAAACCCGGTAGAGTATTGATGCCGCAATCGTCGTCGCGACACCCACCAATGGTGATATGTCTGTACCATGCAATAGATGCGCTCCATATCCCTCCCAAATTGGATTATTTGAGAACAATACGGTAACCGCGACCCCTATAGCGAGAACCCAGACATTGGCACGCCTATGTAGCAGTCTGCTCAACCCTCCCTGAGCTTCCGGGAGTACATCCCACAACACATAGGTGATCATCACGCCGGTCCACGGCGCCGCGACAATAATCAGTAAATCCAGGAAAGTCTGAAAAGAATCCCAGAATGACGGCGCCACAAAAAGCATGTAGATACCGACCAACGTTGCCAGCAGGGCATCCAAAACTGTAAACTTCTTGCGATCCAGATCCTTACCCACTACCACCGCGAGACTGAAAGCGGAACTGTAGGAGTTCAGAAAATTGGATGCCAACAACCCTAATATCGCAAAAGTGCAAAAACCCAAATACAGTGCCGAAGTGCCCAGTCCGGTCGCCGTGATGCTTATTCCAGCGGGTCCTACCTGGATACCACCATGCACATACAGCGTAATGGCTAATGCGAGAATGAGGCCACCGCCTGCAAATCCGCCGAGGCTCGGCCATAACGCCATTTTCGTCAGGCTCGTGTCACGCCGCACATACCGCGAATAATCCGAAGCAAACATCGTCCATGAGAACGCACCGCCCATGAGCGCTAATGAAGTTCCACCCAGGGTTTGAATTCCGTCAAAATGGCCTACGGCGGGCGTCATCGAAAGAGCCTGTCCGCCATGTAGATATACCAGTATGACTATCGCAAACAGCGCGAGAAATAGCGCCCCCACCGTCTGCGCCGTCACGATGGCCCTATACCCGATAATGGGCACCACAAAATTACCAAAAATAGCCAATACCAGTGCGTAATAAATGCTACTATTTTCTGGTACCAAGCCGTAACTGTCAAAAACACTGCGGAGGATATACACCACAAGCACCAGCACCACGGCCTGCCAACCCAACTGCGACAACCAGTTACTCAGGGAAATCAGTTTATTGACCAGCTTCCCAAAAACGCGCCCAGAAACCGCCATAGTCGGAATACCGTAGACAAACCCGGGAATACTAATGATACCCACGGCAGCAAAAAGTGCAGAAGCCAGCAGCACGACCCACAGAAATGGTGCCAAAGGAAACAACTGGGCGATCAAGACCCCGACCGGCAAACTGGAGGCGGTCATGGTCGCCGCTAGCCAGATCAAAGCGACCCGCGGCGCTGAACTCGTGCGTTCCGCCTCTGTCGTGGCACTAATCGAATGCCTGTCACCCATCACTTTTCTCCTTCAGTTTTACCCAATCGTTGAAACTAAAATGCCCCTGCATAAAACGCTAACTTGATCCGGCACCCACTTCGACATCGATTTGAAAAACCGTATTCTGCTTAGGCATCTTTTTCAGAAATGGTGGGAAGCCACCATCCTTTACTGCTGCAAGTGCCGCACGATTTACCGCACTCAAGGGACTAGGCTTGATAATTTTTGCCCAGAGCAACTGACCCGCAGGTGAGATCTCAAACTCAACGGTCGCCTTACCGCTCAGGCCCATCGCTCTTAACTCTGCGGGCACATGCAGATTCTGCTGAATCATTGGCCGCAACAGCCCGACATAACGCCCCATCAACGAGGCCGTCTGCTGGGCCGACATGGGCGGCGGGGCAGGAGGTGGCGTCACTAGCGGCTTAGGCGCTGGCGCCGCTACCGATTGAGGCGTCGGCGTTGGTGGCGTGGCTGTCTTAACCGGTGGCGCAGGCGGCGTCGGGGCCGGTTTCGGCGGAATCACCACCTTCGGGTGCGGACGGGGCGGTGGCGGCGTCACATGATGCACCACCGGTTTGGGAGGAACCGGTTTCGGTAGAGGCTTGGGTACCACCTTCGGCGGTGGTTGCGGCAAGGTCATCATTTGTACCGCTATGACGTGATCCTTGGGTTTAACGGCATTTACCGGAGGCCTGCTGTGTCCATACCAAACCAAGCCGAGCACGAGCAGGACCTCAACCGCCACGGCACCGCCTACGGCATACTTAAAATGGCGTTCTTTCGGCTCCGGCATGAGTGAATAGTTTGTGGCTCTAGGCATCGTGGTAGTCATATAAATTTATTCCCATTTTTGAGCACTGTCGCGCTCGCCAACTGTACGTTTGGCATTCGTTCACGTTGCCCCGAGTAAATACGCAACTACTCACGCGGGCTTCGCCGCAATACCAATACTGGTTACACCCGCTTTTTGACAAGCATCCATCACGTGCACAAAATCTTTAAACGGCACCATTTTATCGGCCGCTATCGTCACCTGCGTGTGCTTGGCGTCGCCATCGCCCGCGAGGAAACTCTGCAGTTGATCCAATCCCATTTTTTTGCCCTTCACCACAACACCGCCATCCTTCACGATATTGAGCACGAAATGCGGATGCGGCAGTACTTTCGTCTCACTGGATGTGGGCAAGTCCAGCTTTAACCCCTTATCCGTAATCATCTGCAAAGTAATCATGATGAAAAAAACCAGCAGGAACAGCATAACGTCAATCATCGGAATGATTTCGACACGCCCTTTTTTGCGGGGCCGGCGTTGGGGTAACATGCTTTACTCCTTACTTTGCCTGGCAAAGTGAAAAACCTTCCGAAACATCATGCGGTCATTTCAGACGCCGTAGCTGATGACGGGGCGCCGACTGCCGTCTCCTCCAACACCACGGGCGCGCCATCCAGGCGGTTCATGAGCACCACTTTCAACGACTCGAGCTGAAAAATGGTTTTCTCGATGGCGTTGTTGAATGCGTTAAAACTCAGCAAGCCGATCATGGCGATAAAAAGCCCAGACGCGGTGGCAATCAGCGCATCCGCAACACCGCCAGTAACGGAAGTAGGATTATGACCAGGCACCGCAAGGATGGAGAACGCGTGGAACATGCCGAGAATGGTTCCGAACAAACCCAGAAGGGGCGCCAGGGTGACAATGGTGTCCAATATCCAAAGGCGCTTATCCAGGCTGGGTGTCGTCAGGAAAATAGCTTCGTCCAAACGGTTCGCAAAGGCTTCGCCACGAGCGCTGCCATAGTGATGAATCAAATTGAAATGCCGGAGCGCTACACCCAGCAGTGATTCTTCGGGAAGCCCCTTGGACAAAACCACCAGATCTTCCAGATCAGGGCGCCGCAACTTGCCGCGGACGGATATTCCCCAAAGGATTTTCTTACCTTTGCTGATGGCGTTACGAAGATACCAGCCCCGATCGAAAATCACGGCAAGTTCGACCACGAAAAGAAGCATCAAGATGTACAGAACACCATCTGAGTAGTTGGCCAGATGTACGAGATAACTGAACGAGATCATATAAACTCCAGCACAAGGTGATTAACAAAATAATCCGGCATAGACTGAGCAGAAAATATGCCATTGGCACTTGTTGGAAGTACCTATCAATAAAATCATATAGTTAATAAAAACCAGCAGGCTGGCAACTTCATTTTTTAGTGCAGGCAATGCCACTTTGCACTATAACGGTGCGCCCAGATGAATCCGCCCGATAATTTCTTTCACCCCCATGATGGACATATCATTGGATTCTATAAAGTTCTTTTTTTGTGTGATATGGGTTCAAAAAACGCAACGGTCCGAAGCGTTCGGAGGCACGTCGAGGGAAATACAGATGATCGTAGCCACGCGCGGATCACCTCCATCGGAAGCCATCCAGCCGACCCCAATTGGGGGTACCGCACAGCGGTGATCCGGCGGGAGACAGGCTCTTCCATCTGATCGACACGCTTCGCGCGCCCGGCGGCGTAAGCCACGATCACCCGATGCGGCAGCGGGGCGGGTGATACATTCGAATCATCTGTCGGTGTGGGGTCCGGTGCAGGGCATGGCACAGCCGCCGGCGTTTGAAGCGCACGCTTTAAAACGCGTGAGCGGATGAAAACGGACGGTACCAGGGCGCGCCGTCCGTGAGAGGTGGGGATTTATTTCCGGTAGTTTTTCCGCCGGAACAGATCGATCTTCCGCGAGACCAGCCGGTCCAGAAAAAGAAAACCGTCGAGATGATCCATTTCATGCTGGACGGCGCGGGCCTCGAAGCCTTCGCACTCATAACTCCGCTCCCGTCCCGAGGCATCCTGCGCCTGCACTTGTATGCGTTCGGCGCGGATGACATTGCCGGTAAAGTCCGGCACCGACATGCAGCCCTCGCGGCCCACCGCCATGCCCTCCCACGCCGCCAGCTCGGGATTGATCAACACCATGAGCCCGTGACAGTTTTCCCCCAGTTTGGGACGCACATCGACGATCACGATACGCTGCGGGCGGTCCACCTGCGGCGCCGCAATACCCACGCCCCCCGGACCGGCATACATGGTCTCCGTCAGATCGTCGATAAAATGGTGCAGCGCACCGTCAAATACGCTGATCGGTTCGGCCTTGCGCTGCAGCCTGGGGTCCGGATAGGTCAGAATGGAAAGCACCGCCATCAGAACACCGCCGCCTCGATGGGATGTACACCGATTTCCACCCCTTCCCTCTCCCGCAACGACACCACGGCCGTGCGGACACTTTCCACACCCTCCGGCGCATAGCCCTGAATGACCATCACGTAGAGTGGCCGCTCGGCACTGCCGGAACTCTCGCTTTCCAGATCAATCACATTGAAACCGATGGCCGCCAAGGCCCCGGTGACGCCCGCGACAATGCCCGGATGATCGGCCCCGTAGACGGTGACCCGGGTGTTCGGCATGTCTGCGGTCAGCGCCACGCTGGAGAGAGGGTCCAGATGCACCCGCAGATTGAGGCGTTTGATGGCCGTGTCCAGCGCCATTTCCACGGAACCCAGATCACGCGGATAATCGATGACCTGCATAATGGTGAAGTAACCACCGAGACGCATCATCGAGGCATCACCGATGGAGCAGTCTGCGGTGAACAGGGCTTGGGTGACGGCGGCGACGATACCGGGGCGATCTTCGCCGATGACGGTGAGAAGGGCTTGACTCATCCTAGACTCCTATGGCGAGGGCTTTCGCCTGTACGAGATAACGAAAACAATATTCCAGCAATTCGAGATGATGCCTGGCCGCCAGGAAATCCGGGCCCCAGGCCGTCACCCCGTGCTGATGAATCAGCGCACCGGGAACGCGGGGCAGCGCCTGGGCAAAGGCCCTGTCCATATCTTCGGCAATCCGGGCGACATTCACATGATTGGCGAAGACCGGTAGGTCCACCCGCGGCTCGGCATCGGGCACGCCCAGGCCTTTGAGCATTTCCAGAGCTGGCAGGCGCAACCGGCCCTGCTGCGCAAAGTGCCCGCAGAGATTGGCCTCGACCGAGTGGACGTGGAAAATGACCTGGGCGTCAGGCACATGCCGATAGACCATCTCGTGGATGGCGACCTCGGCCGAGGGTTTGCGTCCCGGCGGCGCCTGCACCACCTGACCCCGCAAATTCACCAGGACAAAATCCCCGGCGCCCAACTGATCCTTGGGGCGGCCGCTGGCGGTAATCCAGAAAGTGTCCGCATCGCGGCGTGCCGACAGGTTGCCCGCGGTGCCCAGCATCCAGCCGCGCGCATAAAAATCGCGGGCCGCCGCCGCGAGATGGGCGCGCGGATCATGGTGCATGGGCAGGCTCCCGCCACCAGCCGCGTTGCGCAAGGGCGGCGCTCACATCCCGGAAATCATCGAAGGGCAGGAAGGCCCTCCCCTCCTCCCGCAGATATTCCGCAAGACGGTCCCGTGCACAGACCAGGGGACACTGCCGGGCCACCCGCAAATCGGTGATGGAGTCCCCAATGCAGACGGCATCCTCGGGTTGATAGTGCGCGATCACGGCGGCCTTGGCCACCAGTTCATGGTCATCCTGCCAGGGCGAGAACACCCGCAGGCATTCGCCGGTGATATCCGCCTCAAGACCATGGATGGCGTAAATTTCCTGACGATAAGGGGCGAGGACGATCTCGGCCATGCGCGTGAAGCCGCCGGTGACGACAATAAAGGGGATATCGGCCTTTTTGGCATGGACCAGCAACCCGGCCAGCCCCGGACGCAACGCCGTGTCCCGTACAAAATCCTCCAGCTCCGGCCAGCGCCGCGAGGGGATGGTGCCGAGCACCTGGGGCAGGCCATCGCGCAGGGTCAGACGCTGCGCATAGATTTCCGGCAGCACCCGGGCGGCGGCCTCCGGCGCAAAATGGCGCATCAGGGCCACGAAGACTTCGGCCTCGGTGATGGTGCCGTCGAAGTCACAAAAAATGGCTCTTTGCATCAGCCCTGCCCCCATTTTTCCACCGCCGCCCGCAGGGGTCCGGCGGGCAAATCTTCCAGAGCGCGCGGCGCCGCCTGCTGCCAGCGCTCGATGGCTTCGTGAAACGCCAGCACCCCGCTCGCGGGGCCCTGGGGATGGTCCATGATCCCGGTCCCCGCGTTGAGGATGACCTCGGGGCCATAGTCATCGAGGATGCGCCCCACCATGCCGGGATGCACGCCCGCTGAAGGCACCGGCGCCACGCCCCGCGCCCGCAGCGCGGTGACGATGGCCCATTCGTCCGCCGCGGCGAAGGGCAGGCTGCCGTAATGGGCCGGATAGAGCACCGCATCCGCGCCACCATAGGCCATCAACGTACCCAGCAAGGCGCCATAGGCAAAACCGTAATCCGGCGCGCCGCACCAGGCACCCGCCAGGGAGGGATGGGTGAAGATCGGCACATCGATGTCGGGATCGGCGGCCAGTGCCTCCAGTACCGGAAAACCATACGCCAGCACATTCAGGAGCAGCGCGTTGGCGCCGGCGGCCACCAGTTGCAGCGCCAGCGTCTGCACCTGCTGGGCATCCCCCGAGAGATTCACCGCGTAGAGCAAATCACGACCCGTCTGATCACGCCGCGCCTCGATCACCGGCGCGCAGGCCTTCCAACGCGCCAGGGTCGCCGCCATCGGCAGGTCCGGGAGGATTTCATCATCCTTGATGACATCCAGCCCGGCAACGGCAACCTCCGCCAGAACCGCGGCATGGTCCGCCGCCGTCAACCCCAGCGCCGGTTTGAAGATGGCCATGACCAAGGGCCGTTCCCGCTCCCCCAGTCGTTCGCGGATGCCATCCAGCCCAAAGCGCGGCGCCTGTCCGAAGCGCTCCGGCAGACGGATCGCCGTCACCTTGGCGGGCCCCGCCAGAGAGTATTTGCCGAAAATCATCGTCAGCAGGCTGCCGAGACGACCATCCACATTGGCGGCGGGGAAGCGCACCGTGGCCTGATGCCGCCCAGCCGCCAGTTCGGCAATGGCAGTCACCTCCCCCAGATGACCGCGCAACTGCGCCTCCCGGTGCTGAAAGCGTGCGTCCCAGCTCCCTGCGGTCTGGCCGATGGCGATGGCCTGCGCCTGCCGCCGGGCGTCCACCCCGGCGGGAAACTGGTAATCGACCTCGATAAACGCCGTCATGGGTTGGGGAAATGCTGAAGGGCGCGATCCGTATAACGCGGTGTCCAGCCACCGCGCGCGCTGAAGTAGCGCACCGCTTTGATCCGCTGCGCGTCATTCAGATGGAACCAGTGTTCCACGTCCGCCGGGATGTGGATATAATCCCCCGCGTGCACGGTCAATTCGACCTGTGCGCCGTCTTCCAGAACGAAGCCAAAAACACCTTCTCCGTCCACGATATAGCGCACCTCTTCATCATCGTGGGTATGCACACGATGGAAGCGGGCGTTGAGCTCCGGCAACTGCGGATGCCCTGGATACAGCACGACCAGATCCCGCTCCTGATAGCCCTTTTCCCGCTGCAAACGCTGAAAGACATCATCCAGGGCCGCCAGCAACGCCACTTGGGCCTCCGCATCCAGTTGTGGCTGGGCCAGCAGCGCCGCGGCGCCCGCCCCGGTCAGCGGAATCGTTTGCAAAGTGACACCCAGGGGTGCCAGGGTGGCGGCAATCCGCGCCGCGTCCGTGACCCGCTGCGCCGATCCTGCATATTGCAAAGTCGCCATGCTAACCGTCCTCCTTCCAGATCAGAGAAGCCATACGCCCGGTAACGCCGTCGCGCCGATAGGAAAAGTAGCGCGCGGGGTCAGCCACCGTACACAGATTACCGCCAAAAATGGCCTGCACGCCGGCCCGCTGCAAGCGCTGCCGTGCCAGTGCATAAATATTCGCGAGCCAACGGTCCCCACGTCCGGGGCGGAAGGCTGTTGCCGCCCCGGCATCCTCCGCCAGGAAAGCCGCCCGCAGCTCCGGCCCGACCTCGAAATGCGCAGGCCCGATGGCGGGTCCCAAGTATATCAGAATATCCTCTGGCGCCACCTGCATGGCCGCCACGCCGCGTTCCAGGATGCCCGCCAGCAGTCCGCGCCAGCCGGCGTGAAAAACACCGATATGGCGACCGCCCCCGCCGCAAGCCAGCACCGGCAGGCAATCCGCGGTGAGCACCGCCAGCGCTACGCCCGGTATGGCGGTGACTGCACCATCCGCTTCCAAAGAGCGCGCTGGCGCGGCCGTCAGGGTGGCGACCCCCGTGCCATGGTCCTGCCGCAACCAACGGGGCTCCCCAGGCAATTCCAGCATGGCCCGCAGCCGTTCCCGATTTCGTGCCACCGCCTCCGGCGCATCGCCCACATGGTCGCCGAGATTGAGTGATGCATAGGCGCCCTGACTGACACCGCCGCTGCGCACCGTGATGGCACTGCGTACCCCGTAGGGCACAGGCCAGTCCGGCACCCAATAATCAGCCGCTTCAGTCGGCATTACGCGCAGCGCGCAGCAGAACCAGCAATTCGGTCATGTCTTCAGGCAGCGGGCTTTCCCAGGTCATCAGTTCCCCGCTTTCCGGATGGTAGAGACGCAAACGCCAGGCATGCAAAGCCTGGCGGCGGAACTGCCGCCAACGGGCCAGCGCGACCTCATCCAGCCCTTGCGGCACCATCATCCGCCCGCCATAGACCGGATCACCCACCAGCGAGTGGCCGATGTGCGTCATGTGCACGCGAATCTGATGGGTACGCCCCGTCGCCAGGCGCAGGCGCAGGTAGCTGTGACGGGGAAAGCGCTCCACCAGCCGATATTCGGTCTGCGCCGGCCGGCCGTCATCGCGCACGGTCATCCGCAGGCGGTCGTGGGCATGGCGGCCGATGGGCGCGTCTACCCGGCCACCTCCGGTCATCGGCCCCATCACCAGCGCGAGATATTCGCGGTGCATGGTATGGTCACCGAGCTGGTCGATCAGTGACTGTCGCGCCATCTCGGTTTTCGCCACCACCAGCAGGCCGGTAGTGTCCTTGTCCAGGCGATGGACAATGCCGCCGCGGGGCAGGTAGGCATTATCCGGCACATGGGCCAGCACGGCGTTGACCAGCGTGCCGTCGGCATGACCGGCGCCGGGGTGGGTAAGCTGTCCTGCCGGCTTGTGCACAACGAGGATATCCGCGTCTTCATGCAGAATATGCAGCGGCAGGTCCTGGGCCAGCCAAGTGCTCGGCTCGACCTCCGGCCAGTTGATTTCTACCTCTTCACCACCGCGAATCCGCGCGCTGGGCTTTTCGACCACACCATTCACCAGAATCCGGCCATCCCGCAGCAAGGTCTGGATACGACTGCGGCTGGTTTCCGGCAGCAACTGGCTCAACACCGCGTCGAGACGTTCGCCGGCCTGCTCCTCTGGCAAAATCATGGGAATACCCGTACTATCGTCGCTCATGGTTCGCCACTATAGACTATTGTCCTTCATGAGCAAACGCATACTCATTACCTTGTGTTGTACCGTCCTGATCGCTGGATGTGCCAGTAGCCCGGAGAAACCAGACAACGCCGCCGAGCGCCACGAATCCGCCGAGACGCTGTTCCAACCCGCCCAAAAGGCCATGGAGCGCGGAGACTACACTTCCGCCATTAAGCTGTACGAAGATCTGGAGACCCGCTACCCCTACGGCCCCTACGCCGAACAAGCGCAACTCAATACGGCATACAGTTATTACCAGCGCGGGGATTCCGAGGCGGCAGTGGCGGCGGCCGAACGTTTCATCAAGCTGCACCCGGCCAACCCGCACGTAGATTACGCCTGGTACCTGAAAGGTATCGCCTATTATCAGGCTATTCAGGGCGCCGAATGGAACCCCAAGCCCGCCGAGGAGGCGTTCAGTGCCCTGGATACCTTGGCTAAACGCTGGCCAAACAGCGCCTATGCCACCGATGCCCGCCTGCGCATGGCCAGGATCATTGACATTCTCGGCCAGAGCAATCTGGATATCTGCAAGTTCTACTATGCGCGTCACGCCTACATCGCTGCGGCAAACCGCTGCAGCACGGTGATTACCCGCTACCAGTTGAGTCCGGCGCGGGAAGAGGCGCTCTACTATCTTGCGCGTTCCTATCAGCACCTGAATCTGCACCAACTGGCGCAGACCACCACCTCCGTACTCGCCTACAACTATCCGAAGAGCAAGTATCTTTCTGAGCTCGGCAGCAGCGCGAAGCCCTGATGATCCACCTGGGGGCGATTGCCGCCCCCGCCCTGGTGGTCAGACGGCCTCTTCGCCTTCTTCTCCGGTACGGATGCGGATCACCCGCTCCACCGAACTGACGAAAATCTTGCCATCACCGATCTTGCCGGTCCGCGCCGCCACTTCAATGGCTTCGATGGCGCGATCCGCCATGTCATCACTGACCACCACTTCCAGCTTGAGCTTGGGCAGGAAATCCACCACGTATTCGGCGCCACGATAGAGCTCCGTGTGCCCCTTCTGGCGGCCAAAACCCTTGACCTCGGTAACCGTCATACCGGCCAGCCCCAGCTCCTGAAGGGCCTCGCGCACATCATCCAGTTTGAAAGGCTTGATGATCGCTTCAATTTTTTTCATGGTAAAGTTCCTCGTGCTGACAACACGGCTTCCCAGGGATGGTAGCCATTGGTAATAGGATAACGCCGATCCTTGCCAAATGCGCGGGCGCTGATGCGCACGCCCGGCGCAGCCTGACGCCGTTTATATTCGGCACGATCAATAAGCCTTAACACCCGCGTCACCGTTTCCGCCGAAAAACCGGCGGCAATGAGTTCCGCAGCACTGCGGTCTTCTTCCACATAGGCGGCGATGATGGCATCCAGAACCTCGTAGGGGGGCAGACTGTCCTGATCACGCTGATCCGGCGCCAGCTCCGCCGAGGGTGGCCGGGTCAGCACCCGCTCCGGGATCACCGGACTCAGGCTGTTGCGATAACGGGCGAGGCGATAGACCAGGGTCTTCGGGCAATCCTTGATCACCGCGAAACCTCCGGCCATGTCGCCATACAGGGTCGCGTAACCGACGGCAATCTCGCTCTTGTTGCCCGTGGTCAGCAGCAGGTGGCCAAACTTGTTGGAATAGGCCATGAGCAACGCGGCGCGAATACGTGCCTGCAGATTCTCTTCCGTGGTGTCGGCGGCACGCCCGGCAAAGAGCGGCGCCAACGTCTCCAGATAGCTATTGAACGGCCCCTCAATGGAAATGGTGTCGGTGCGCACCCCCAGGCTCCGGGCCTCGGCCACGGCATCCGCAATACTCATCTCCGCCGTGTAGCGGGAGGGCATGATCAGGGCATGGACCCGTTCCGCACCGAGGGCGTCTACCGCTATCGCCAGGGTCAGCGCCGAGTCCACCCCGCCGGACAGACCCAGCACCACACCAGGGAAGCCATTTTTTTCCGCATAATCACGCACGCCCAGGCGCAGCACAGCGTAGACTTCGGCGGCCTCCGCGGGCAGCGGTCGCAGTGGCCCGGCCGCCTGTATTCTACAGATATCGGCCTGATCCTTGTCGACATCCAGCAGCGCCAGCACCTCTTCACACTGGGGTGCGCGCAGCGCCAGCAGCCCGTGCTGGTCTACCGCAAAGGACTGGCCATCGAAGACCAGTTCATCCTGCCCGCCCACCAGGTTCACATAAACGATGGGCAGATGACACTGGGCGGCCAGGGCGCCCACCTGATCTTCCCGGGTGCGCTGTTTGTCCAGGTGATAAGGCGACGCGTTCAGCACCAGCAGCAGTTCGGCGCCTTGGGCCTGAGCGGCTTGCGCCACCCCCGGCCCGCACCAGACATCCTCACAAATAACCACCCCGCACTGCAGTCCGGCACAGGCAAACACCAGCGACTGCGCCCCCGGCGTGAAGTAGCGCATTTCATCGAATACCGCATAATTCGGCAGACAATGTTTGTGATAAATCGCCTCGACCCGTCCCCCGCGCAGCAGACTGGCGCTGTTGTAGAGGCGCTCCTGCTTACGCTGCGGGTGCCCTACCAGCATGGCCAGAGGCGCTTCTGTCGCGAGACGCTGCAAGGCTGCGTCGCAGACCTGCAAAAAGTCTGCACGCAAGAGCAAGTCTTCCGGGGGATAACCACTGAGGGCCAACTCCGGCGTCACCAGCAGGTCGGCCCCCGCGGCCTGTGCCTCCACGGCGGCTGCCAGCAGACGATCGGCATTGCCCGCCACATCGCCGACCCGGCAGTTGACCTGCGCCAGGGCGATGCGCATCAGCGCCCCAGTACCTCGGCCGCCCGGGTACCCAAATCGGCGGGGGAATGCACACAATGGACGCCCGCCGCTGCCAGTACCGCATATTTGGCCGCCGCCGTTCCTGCACCACCGTCGATAATAGCCCCCGCATGGCCCATGCGCTTGCCCTTGGGCGCCGTGGAGCCGGCAATGAAAGCCACCACCGGTTTACGGACATGCTCCTGGATGAAGGCCGCCGCATCTTCCTCCATGCGTCCGCCGATCTCCCCCACCATGACAATCACCTCGGTCTGCGGGTCCGCCTCGAAAAGCTGCAAGACCTCGATAAAATTCATGCCGATCAGCGGATCGCCGCCGATACCCACGCAGGTACTTTGTCCCAGGCCCAGACGGGTGGTCTGCTCCACCGCTTCATAGGTGAGGGTGCCGGAGCGGGAGACAATGCCTACCCGTCCGGTCTGATGAATGGCACCGGGCATGATCCCGATCTTGGACTGTCCCGGCGTGATGATCCCCGGACAGTTGGGGCCAATGAGTCGCGCCGGGGCATCCGCCAGATAATGCTTCACCATCAGCATGTCATGCACCGGAATGCCTTCGGTGATGCAGACGATGAGTTGAATACCAGCGGCAGCCGCCTCGATGATGGCGTCGGCGGCAAAAGGTGAGGGTACATAGATCACACTGGCCTCAGCGCCGGTGTCCTGCACAGCGTCAACCACCGTATCAAACACGGGCAGATCGAGATGGCGGCTGCCGCCCTTGCCGGGGGTCACGCCACCCACCATACGCGTGCCATAAGCCACGGCCTGTTGCGAGTGAAAAGTCCCCTGCTTGCCGGTAAAGCCCTGGCAAATCACACGGGTGTCGCGGGACAGCAATATGCTCATAGACGCACCAGAATCACGATAAGAAGAACACTGATTACCGCCTCTCCCAGGAGCAGGAGAAGCACATAGGGATTGCGCCGGGGTGCCGGACTGATTCTGTCGACATCCGACCGCAAAGCCGCCAGATCCTGGCGCAGGGCCTCCATGTCGTCGGCCTGCGCCACGGACTTGAGCCGCTCGTCGAGGATCTGATCGAGCAGCACCGCCATCTCCGCCATCGCCTCCGCACTTTTCTGATCCGCGCCACGCTTCACATAGGCATCGGCGAGACGCGAAATCAGCGGGCCGGAGTTACGCAGCACCGGCCACAGACGTTGCAACCAGAAGATGTTGATGGACATGTCAGCCCTGCGCCGCCGCCACGGCCTTCATGGCCGCGTCGGTGAGGCCATCGGCGGTGATCAGGGAAAGCCCGCTCTCCCGCAGCAACGCCATGCCCTCCTCCTTCCGGGTGCCCTCCAGACGCACCACCACCGGCAGATGAAGCCCCACTTCCGCCGCCGCCTGGATGATGCCCTCCGCCAGCAGATCACAGCGGGTGATCCCACCAAAGATATTGACCAGTATGGCCTTCACCCGGGTGTCCGAAAGAATGAGCTTGAAGGCCTGGGTGACCTTGTCCGCGGCCGCGCCACCGCCCACATCCAGAAAATTGGCGGGCTCACCGCCGTGCAGCTTGATCAGGTCCATGGTCGCCATGGCCAGACCGGCACCGTTGACCATGCAGCCGATATTACCTTCCAGGGAGATGTAATTCAGTCCGAACTGCCGCGCCGTAATCTCCCGCCCGTCCTGCTGGGTAGAGTCAAAGAGTTCATCAGACTCAGGGTGGCGGTACAGGGCGTTGTCGTCCATCACCACCTTGGCGTCCAGGGCCAGCAGTTTGCCTTCGGCGGTGATGGCGAGGGGGTTGATCTCCACCATCAGGGTATCGAGCCGTTGCGCCAAGCGATACATGCCCTGCATGATGCGCGTGAGTTGCTGCACCTGGCTGGCGTCCAGCCCGAACTGGAAACCGAGCTGACGCGCTTGGAAAGGCAGAAAGCCGGTGCTGGGCTCGACCACTACCCGGTGCAGGGCCTCCGGCCGGGAGGCCGCCAGCTCCTCGATGTCCATACCGCCTTCCTGGGTCGCCAGAAAGGTGATCCGCGCCTGCCCCCGATCCACCATCAAGGCCAGATAAAGCTCACGGACGATGCGACTGGGCTCCTCGATAAGCAAAGCCGCTACGTGCTGCCCCTGCGGACCGGTCTGCGCCGTAACCAGCGGTTTGCCCAGCAACTCCTGCGCCGCCTTTTCCACCTGGGCAATGCTTTCCACCATCCGCACGCCACCGGCCTTGCCGCGTCCACCGGCATGCACCTGTGCTTTGACGACCCAGGCCGGACCACCCAGTTCACGGGCCTGATTCACGGCCTCCCGCACCGAGAAGGCGGGAATGGCCCTGGGCACCGGCACCCCTTCCTCGGCGAGCAGGCGCTTGGCCTGATACTCATGCAAATTCATGATGTTTCCTCATAAACGACGCACCAGCGCCGCACTGAATTCCGCTGTACTCAAGGCGGGAACGTCACCGCGCAACGCCGCCAGATCACCGGTCACTTCGCCGCCGGCGATGGCCGCGTTCATGGCCGCCACGATGCGCGTCGCCGCCTCGCCCCAACCCAGATGCTCCAGCATCATCACCGCCGACAAAATCAGCGAACTGGGGTTGGCCCTGCCTTGCCCGGCGATGTCCGGCGCCGTGCCGTGGGTGGCCTCAAAAATCGCATGGGTATCGGAGAGGTTCGCCCCCGGCGCCATGCCGATGCCCCCCACTTCCGCCGCCAGCGCATCGGAAATATAGTCGCCGTTGAGGTTAAGCGTGGCCACCACCGAATAATCTTCCGGCCGCAACAAAATCTGCTGCAGGAAGTTGTCGGCAATGACGTCCTTGATAATCAGCTTGCCATCGGCGATGGCCTGCTGCTCGACCGCCTGCGCCGCCGCCTTGCCCTCCGCCCGACCAATCGCCGCCTTCTGCCGCCAGGTGAAGACCCGTCCGGCGAACTCCCGCTCGGCCAAGGCATAGCCCCAATCGCGGAAACCGCCCTCGGTGAACTTCATGATATTGCCCTTATGCACCAGGCTCACCGAGGGCTTGCCATGCTCCAGCGCATACTGGATGGCGCGGCGCACCAGACGCTCCGAGCCCTCCACCGACACCGGCTTGATGCCGATGGCCGAACTGGCCGGGAAGCGGATTTTGCTGACCCCCATCTCTTCCTGCAAAAAGCGGATGATTTTTTCCGCTTCCGGACTGCCCGCCGGCCACTCGATACCCGCGTAAATGTCCTCGGCGTTTTCCCGGAAGATGACCATGTCGACCTTCTCCGGGTGGCACACGGGACTGGGCGTGCCCGCAAAATAACGTACCGGCCGCAAGCAGACGTAGAGGTCCAGATCCTGGCGCAGTGCCACATTGAGGCTGCGGATTCCGCCACCCACCGGGGTCTCCAACGGCCCCTTGATGGCGATCTTGTACGCGCGAATAGCGGCCATGGTTTCTTCGGGAAGATACTGTCCCGCACCGTAGAGCGTCACCGCCTTCTGCCCGGCAAAAAGCTCCATCCAGGCAATCCGCCGCTGGCCGCCATAAGCGGCCTGCACCGCGGCATCCACCACCGCACGCATGGCTGGCGTGACATCACAACCGATACCGTCCCCCTCGATGAAGGGAATAATGGGTTGATCGGGCACCCGCAGCACCCCATCCACCTGGGTGATGGGCTTCCCCTGAACCGGAATCCGAATATGCGCCATGGTCACGATACCTTCTCCAGTTGTTCGCTGGCCCAGGACAAGGCGCCCCCCTTCAGAATCAACGCCAGATCACGGGCACTCGCCAACTGCGGCATGACCGGAATATCCAGCCCCTGGGTTTCATCGCACAGCGTCAGCGCCTGGCCCAGCGCCAGCCCCCTGATATCCAGACTGAGCTGATCCCCCGCCTGCACCCTGGCATAATCCGCCGCGTCCACGAAGGTCAGGGGCAAGATGCCGAAGTTGATGAGATTGGCGAGGTGAATACGCGCAAAAGACTTGACCAGCACCGCGCGCACGCCGAGATAGCGGGGCGCCAGCGCCGCATGCTCCCGGCTGGAACCCTGCCCGTAATTGTGACCCGCCACGATAAAACCGCCTCCGGACGCCTTGGCGCGGGCCGGGAAAGTCTCATCCACCATGTGGAAGACAAACTCCGAAATCGCCGGCAGATTGGAGCGCAACGGCAGCACCTTGGCCCCGGCCGGCATGATGTGGTCGGTGGTGATGTCATCTTCCAGCCGAATCAACACCTCGCCCTGCAAGTTTGCTGGAGCGGCCTGCCCGGTGGGGAGTTTGGCGATGTTGGGGCCACGGATGATCTCCACCGGGCTGCCTTCGGCGGCAGGGGCGAGCACCATCCGGTCATCGACCAGAAAACGCTCCGGCACCGGCACGTGAATGGGCGCCAGCCCCAGATCGCGGGGATCGGTGATCACCCCGGTCAGGGCACAGGCGGCACAGGTTTCCGGGCTCGCCAGATACACCGCCGCATTCTTGGTACCGGAACGCCCGTAAAAATTGCGGTTGAAGGAACGCACCGAGACGCCTTCCGTGGGCGGCGCGAAGCCCATGCCGATGCAGGGTCCGCAGGCTGACTCCAGAATGCGCGAACCGGCCCCGATGAAGTCCAGCAGGCCGCCATCCCTGGTCACCATTTCCATCACCTGCCGCGACCCCGGCGACACCCCCAGGCTGACGCCGTCAGCGACGACCTTGCCCTTGAGCATGCTCGCCACGGTCATCAAATCCGTATAGGACGAGTTGGTGCATGATCCGATGGCCACCTGCGCCACGGGCGTGCCCGCCACCTCGCGCACTTTCCGGACGTTGTCGGGGCTGTGCGGACAGGCGATGAGGGGCTCCAACTGGTCGAGATCGATTTCCAGCACCTCGTCATAGCCGGCATCGGCATCCGCCAGCCACTCCGACCAGGAGGCATCACGCCCCTGCGCCGCCAGGTAACGACGGGTCACGGCATCACTGGGGAACACGCTGGTGGTGGCGCCCAATTCGGCACCCATGTTGGTGATGGTCGCCCGCTCCGGCACGCTGAGGTGGGCGACGCCCGGCCCGAAATACTCAAAGACTTTGCCGACGCCGCCCTTCACCGTCTTGTGGCGCAGGACTTCGAGGATAATGTCCTTGGCGCTGACAAAAGGCTGCAAGCGGCCGGTCAGCTTGACCCCGACCACCTGCGGCATATTGAGGTTGAAAGGCAAGCCACCCATGGCCAGGGCAATGTCGAGACCGCCCGCGCCAATGGCCAGCATGCCCGCTCCGCCGGAAGTCGGCGTGTGGGAATCGGAGCCCAGCAGGGTGCCGCCCGGCCTGGAAAAGCGCTCCAGGTGCACCTGATGGCAGATGCCGTTGCCGGGACGCGAGAACTGCACGCCGTATTTCGCGGCAAAGCTTTGCAGAAAACGATGGTCGTCGGCGTTCTCGAAGCCCGACTGGAGCATGTTGTGGTCCACATAGGACACCGACAGCTCCGTGCGCACACGCGGCAGGCCGAGGGCCTCGAATTGCAGATAGGCCATGGTCCCCGTGGCGTCCTGGGTCAGGGTCTGGTCGATACGGATAGCGATAGGGCTCCCCGCTTCCAGCGTGCCACTGACCAAATGGGCGGCAAGTATTTTCTGGGTGACATTCATGGCCATGAACTGCTCTCCTGATCTGCGGGAATCGGTCGGGAACAACGGGTGCCTCCATCATCGCAAAAGCACCGCCCCGCGCCAAGTATCAGCAGACCCTGAATGGCGAAAAGGGACTAGATCCAGGCGGCCGCCCGCCGCAGACGCGCCAACGTCTCTTCCTTACCCAATAAAGCCAGAGTCGCATCAATAGGTGGTGACACCGCCCGCCCGGCCACCGCCACCCGTAGCGGTTGGGCGATTTTGCCCATCTTGCCGTCGGCATGGGTCACCGCCAGTTCCTGGATCACGCTGTGAATCGCCGCCGCCTCCCAGCTCAGCAACGCGTCCAGCGCCTGCGCCAGGCTCAGCAGCAATGCGCCCTGTCCGTGCAGATGTTTCTCCACATCTTTGGGTTCACCGGCCCCCGGCGCCACATAAAACATCTCCGCCGCCGCCGCCATCTCCACCAAGGTCTTGGATCGCTCCTGCAACAGCGCCACCACCTCCGGGAGGGCCGGCCCGGCCGCCAGCAAGGACTCGATTACGCCCACGGCGTTGAGGTAAGGCAGTAGATGCTGCGCCAGCCCCTCCGGCGTCAGCCGCTGCATATGCTGGGCATTGATCCACAGCAGCTTCTCCGGGTTGAAGGCCGATGCCGCCTTGTTCACCGCATCAATGCGGAAAAATTCCACCATTTCCTCGCGGGTAAAGATTTCCTGATCGCCATGCGACCAGCCCAGCCGCACCAGAAAATTGAGCAGCGCGTCGGGCAAGAAGCCTTGCTCGCGGTATTCCAGCACACTCACCGCCCCGTGGCGCTTGGACAGCTTTTGCTTGTCCGGCCCGAGAATCATCGGCACATGGGCATAAGCGGGCACCCGGGCGCCGAGCGCCCGCAGAATCTGCATCTGCCGCGGCGTATTATTGAGATGATCGTCGCCACGGATCACGTGGGTGATCCCCATATCCCAGTCATCCACCACCACGCAGAAGTTGTAGGTCGGCGTCCCGTCGGAGCGCGCGATAATCAGATCATCCATTTCACTGTTCTGAAAGCGCACCGTACCGTGAATGAGGTCTTCCACCACGGTCTCACCGCTATCCGGGCTCAGAAAGCGGATCACCGGCGCAACCCCCTCACGCGCTGCCGTGCGCTGCCGGCAACGTCCGTCATAGCGCGGTTTCTCGCCGCGCCCGCGCTGGTCTTCGCGCATGGCTTCCACTTCTTCACGACTGCAATAGCAATGGTAGGCCGTCCCTGCCGCCAGCATCTGCGCCAGCACTTCCCGGTAGCGGTCCATGCGCCGCATCTGATAGAACGGACCTTCGTCCCAGTCCAGCCCCAGCCAGGCCATCCCCTCCAGGATGGCGGCCGTCGCTTCCGGCGTCGAGCGCTCCACATCCGTATCCTCGATACGCAGAATGAAGCGTCCCCCCTGCTGACGTGCGTGCAGCCAGGAGTAAAGCGCGGTGCGGACACCACCAATATGCAGATAACCGGTAGGACTGGGGGCAAAACGGGTACGAACGGACATGATGCGCAACCTGAGACTGTCGAGAGCAGGATAATAACAGTCTCTTTGACCCGCCGGTATCCTTCGCGCCGCCCGCTCCTGACGCGAACCACGCCCTGCGCAGACCGGCAAACATCGTTTGACTCAGGGCATTCCTTTTGCTTACTATCCACTTAACGGGCGGCAAGCATCATGCCAACCCCATGTTTATAATGATATCCTTTTACGAAGGATTACATCTGCGGGACGCCCGTTGTGGATCGAACCCGCCCAGGTAAGGAGTAGCATGAAAAAGCGAATCATCGCTATCGCCACACTGGTGGCGCTAGGGGGCATTCCTATGGCCTGGGCGGATAGTCAGGCCATAGGCCTGCAACAAAGTGATCTTCAGAGCGGTGTGGCAGAAACCTTGAACGCCACTGGACAGACTGCGGGACTGCAAGACAGCGGATCAGTCAATGGACAAAGTGGTAACGCCTCCGGCCTGTCGGCTACCCTGCAGCAATTTGAAGCGTCAGGCGCTTTTGGTAACCAGACGGAGCCCGGTAATGTCTGGGTACACATTGATGACGGCCTGCGACTTAGCGACGTCTCCCGGGTAGAAGTCGACAAATGGCGCACGTGGTTCCTGCAACACCAGGGCAAACTGGAACAAATTCTCAGCAACTCCCGTCCTTTTCTTTATTATGTGGTGTCAGCAGTTGCGCAGCGCGGCCTGCCCATGGAGCTGGCGCTGCTACCCGCTATCGAAAGCGGTTATAACCCCAAGGCCTATTCTCCGGCGGCCGCAGCCGGTCTTTGGCAATTCGTGCCCGGCACTGCACGCAGTTTTGGTCTGCAAAACACCCGCTATGGTGATCCCCGCCTGAGTCTCACCGCCTCCACGAACGCGGCCCTCGATTATCTGTCTTACCTCTATAACTATTTCGGCGGCAACTGGCTCCTCGCCATCGCGTCCTATAATGCCGGACAAGGTACGGTCTCCGCTGCCATCCAGCAAAATGTCGCGGCGGGCAAACCCACGGATTTCTGGGATCTCAACCTCCCGGAGCAAACGGAAAACTACGTTGCCGAGTTGCTCGCCCTGGCGCAGGTCATCAAAAATGCCAAGGCCTACCATATTTCCCTGCCCGCCATTCCCAATGCGGCACATATTGCGGTAGTGACCACCCCAAAATCCGTGGCACTGAACGTAGCAGCAAATCTGATGAATATGCCGGTCAGCGAATTACAGCACCTCAATGCCGGGCTGAGCTATGGCGTCGCACCGGCTGACTACCAGCTCGTGGTTCCCAAAGACAAGGCCAGAACACTGAAAACAGCGCTTTTGACCATGCCCCAGGAAGCAGCCGCACAACCCGCAGCAGCACTGCAACCCAGTCATATCACCCTGCGCCGCGGTGAGACGCTCTGGCACCTGGCACAACGGGCCGGGGTCAGCATTACCAATCTCAAACGCTGGAATCACATCCGTTCCGCGCGCGACCTGCAAGTCGGACAACACCTGGTTGTCTATGGCGCCGGCGGGCTGCGTAATGCGGTCTATGCCCAAAACAGCCAGCCGCTCAGGGTGCGTTCCGGCAATACGCTCTCCCAACTCGCGCAGCGAGCCGGCGTCAGCGTCCACGACCTCATGCGTTGGAACCATATCCGTTCCGCGCGCGACCTGCAGGTCGGTGAGACGCTCACGGTACATGGCGGTGCTGCTGCACCGGTCTATACAGCCGCGCGCGGTCACCAGCGCCTTACTGTCCGGTCTGGTGAAAGTCTGTGGCAAATCGCACAACGCGCCGGGGTCGGCGTCTCCGTACTAGCCCACGCCAATCACCTCACCGAGCAGACCGTCCTCCATCCCGGACAAGTGCTGAATATCCCGGCACGAACCGTGGTCGCCGCCATCAGCCACCGGCAGGAGCGCGCCGCTACACAGGCACGGACGACGACTTATGTGGTACGTCAGGGAGACACGCTCTGGCAGATTGCCCAGCAATTCCATGTCCAGCCCAAATCGCTGATTCAGTGGAATCGTCTGGCCTCGGCCAGCGATATTCAACCGGGCTCACGTCTCACCATTTATACGCGCTGATTCTGGCGTAAGGGGTTTTTGCAATGGGTTTTATGGAAGGTAAAAAGGCACTGGTTGTCGGCGTGGCCAATGACCGCTCCATCTGCTGGGGCATCGCTCAGGCCATGCATCGCCAGGGTGCGGAGGTGCTACTCACCTATCAGGGCGAGCGCACCAAAAACCGGGTGGAAGAGCTGGCAAGCCAGCTCGGTGTGCTAGAGCCCCTGGAACTGGACTTGATGAACGAAGAGCAACTGGCTGGCACCATGCATAATATCCAGTCGCTCTGGGGCGGCGTCGATATCGGCATTCATGGCGCGGCTTTTGCGCCCAAAGACGAACTCAGCGGCAGCTATCTGGACGCCACCACCCGCGAGGGCTTCCGTATTGCCCACGAGGTATCCTCCTACAGCTTTACTGCCATGGCCAGGGCTATGCACCCGCTCATGCAGGGTCGGCAGGGCGCCTTGCTGGCCCTCAGCTACCTCGGCGCCGAGCGCGCTATGGCCAACTACAATGTGATGGGGCTCGCTAAGGCCAGCCTTGAAGCCAGCGTCCGTTATCTCGCCTACGCGCTGGGACCGGACGGCATCCGCGTCAACGCCATTTCCGCCGGGCCTATTCGCACCCTCGCGGCCAGCGGTATCAGCGAGTTCCGCAAGATTCTGGATCACTATGAGGAACATGCACCCCTGCGCCGCAACGTGACGCAAGACGAAGTCGGCAACACCGCCGCCTTCCTCTGCTCCGACCTCGCCTCTGGCATCACCGCCGAGATCACCTACGTAGACGCCGGTTTCAACACCGTCGGCTTCTGAGTCGCACTCCGAAGCATCACGGCGCGCCGCTTATCGCATCGCGCGCCCCACCTCCGCAAGCATCTCCTCAAAACTCTTGGCAAAGGCGGCCAGACCTTCCATCTGCAACTGCTCCGCCACAGCGCCGTCCATATCTATACCTAGGCTGGCCAGTTGCGCCATGGTCTGCCGTGCCCCCGCCACATTGTCTTCGACCCGTGCCATCAGGCTGCCATGATCGCGGAGCTTGACCAGGGTGTCGTCGGGTAGGGTATTGATCGTCTGCGGCCCCATCAGCGGCTCGACATAGAGCAAATCGGAGTAGGCCGGATTTTTGGTGCTGGTACTCGCCCAGAGCAGATACTGAGGCCTTCCACCCGTAGCGCGCAGCGCCCCAAAGTCCTTACCGTGAAAAACGTCCTGATAAATGGTGTATGCCGATTTTGCCATCGCCACCGCAGCCTGACCCCGCAACGCCAAAGCCTCTGACGTGCCAATAGCCTCCAGCTTTTGATCGACCAGCGTATCCACCCGCGACAGGAAGAGGCTGGCGACCGCTTTCACCTTACGCGGATCACCACCACTCGCCACCCACCGTGCCAAACCCTTCTGGTAAGCGGCATACACAGCGCGAACATGCACCAGCCCAAACATCAGGGTCACGTTGACCGACACACCGCGGCCGATGAGCGTTGCGAAGGCACGAATACCTGCTGGCGTGGCCGGCACCTTGATCAGCAGGTTATCCCGCTGCACCAACCCGTGCAGTCGTTGCGCCTCGGCCACCGTAGCGGCCTCATTCCGCCCCAGTCGCGGCGACTCCTCCCAACTCACCCAGCCGTCGTCACCGCCCGTTTCCACATGCACCGGATGCAGCAAATCGCAGGCATTGCGCAAATCATCCACCACCAGACCCTCATACAACCGTTCTGCGGAATCTGCAGGCTGGCGCAGATCCTTCTGATAGTAAGGGCTGGAGTGAATCGCCTTCTGAAAAATACTGGGGTTGGAGGTCACTCCGCTGATCCCGTCCTCGTCTATATAACGCCGGAGAATGTCGTCATGGACGAGGGTGCGCGACAGATTATCCAACCAGATGCTTTGCCCGACCTGCTTCCTGAGTGCCCGTAAATCCGTTGCCATACTGGTTCTCCTGACATGATTCTGCCGATATACACGATACCCATCTGATCTTCAGTTTAGACCAGAGTCCGGCAAGGAGTATCCAGCCCCTGTCCGGGGATTTGCGAAAGCATTCACGTCAGAAACCGCATCCGAGTGTGGGGCAGGTGGTGAAGTTGCAAATACTACAATTATTGTTATAATTACCATACATCGAAGGGGGGCGCTTCATGAATCAGGGCGTGTCTGTCCAAGACCAACACCAAGACCGTAGTGCTTTGGCCCGCATGGTGATGCGGGCCTTTGAACTCTGGGGGATCGGCAGTGAAGATCAGTTATCTTTGCTGGGCTTGGCGACCGACAATCGCGCGGCCCTCAGCCGTTATCGCAAAGGGGCGCCACTGGCGGCAAGTCGCGATCTCCTGGAGCGGGCAGGATATTTACTGGCCATCCACAAGAATTTGCGCATCCTCTTCCCGGAGGATCGGGATCTGGCTTATGCGTGGATGACCCAGCGTAACCGGGCGTTTGACAACCACACGCCGGTGGAGGTGATGCGTGAGTGGGGGTTTGTCGGTTTGTTGATGGTGCGGGCCTACCTGGATAGGGCCAGGGGCGCCTAGTGGAATCCTTTTTTGCTGGTCTCCAACTGGCGGACACCCATCAAACGCTGATCCGAAACATTGCAACCATACGGGTTTCTCAAGACCTTTTTGATGATCTTTCGGATGAACCTGCTGACTGGGACGTGGCACAGCGTTATGAAATGGCCGCCAAGCCCCATAACCACATCTCGCAGACCACCGCTATTGATCGACCGTTCGAGGAGTCCGAATGGTTCAACGCCGTCGAATTTCCTTTCCGAAACTGGGCCGCGAGCCGTTATTGTGACGGATCTTTTGGCATCTGGTACGGCGCCGACATCGTGGAGACATCCGTGTATGAGACTGTCTACCACTGGCAGGTTCGCCTCTTGCGCGACGCGGGTTTTGAACAGCTTGTGCTCGGCGGTGCGCGTCAGCATATTACCAGCGAACGCCGGATTTACGGGGTGCGTTGCGATGCCGCACTGGTCGACCTTCGCCCACGAGTTGCCAAGTACCCATCTTTGGTTGAGCCGGATAGCTACCATTTTACACAACCCATAGGGAGAAGGCTGAAAAGAGAGGGTCATCCAGGACTGCTCACCAAATCCGCCCGCTGCGATGGAGATGTTTACGCGGTGCTGAATGCTAAAGTTTTATCGGATGCCAGGATACAATCCTATCTGACCTATCGGCTGACTGCGCACGGGGTTCGGGTGAGCCGGGGCACTGACGACGCGTGGTTGTGTGTTGTCTTATGATTTCTTTTATTGATCACTAAGACCGTCTTATAACTTCGACTTTGCATGGGAATGTGAGTACATGGCGTGCCGCCCGCATCAAAAGAGCGGGCGGCGCTGCCTTTTAGCCGAACCGATACAACAATCCAACTCCGACCACCGGCCACCATTGATAACCGCTCAAATGGCTATTCACCGACGCCTGGGCCGCCTGCACGTCGCTGGCTAGGTATGGGTCGTTCGCCGCACCGGTCGCACTCAGCAACACATTGGGCGCACCTTCGTAGATAGCACCCGCGTTGGCGGTGAAGGTCAGCCGCCCACCGTCCATAGGATCACCCCAGCCAATGCCCACGTAAGGTGCCGCGCCATTGAAGTGAGTTTTACCAGACAGGCTGCCGACCTGTTGAGCTGTATAGGTGTGGCCGTTGATGGTGTAAGTGCCGTCAGCAGCCGGGGTGCCGGTCACGTTGAAGCCGTTCTGGTTAATGAACACACCCGCCGTGAGATTGAAATTTCCCTGAAAGGGGAACCAACTTACGGTGATAGGCTCACCCTGCAGGATCATGCCGGCGTTATAGTTCACATTGCCGCTGGTGAAACTGTGCGACAGATGCATGTAGTTAGTGTTTGACCGAAAACTCTATTGCCCAATGCAAACCGTATGTTATGATTACATTCGTATTTGAAGCTGGGGTTTTCAGGCACCAATTTTTCCTCTTTTATGCCTTTCCCCGGTTTCTGTAGATG
>JBBIUH010000010.1:0-32985 GCA_037440305.1 Acidithiobacillus sp. | reverse complement strand
ACATGATCGACCTGCTTGTTGCAGCTAATCGGGAAGTGGCCGATGGACCGCTCACCGACGACCGGATGGCTCAAATCAACGCAGACTACACCGCTATACTGGACCAGGGCGACCGGGTTCATCCGATCAAGAAACGCAAGGATGGATCACTACAGAAGGGCCAGTCTGCTCCGGCCAATCTGTTGCGACGCCTGCGTAGATATCGTGAGGATGTCCTGCGTTTTCTCTCTGATCCGGAGGTGCCCTTCACCAACAACATCGCAGAACAGGCGGTGCGAATGCCCAAGGTGAAACAGAAGATCTCCGGGTGCTTCCGAACCTTCGATGGTGCCAGCGCCTTTTGCACGATCCGATCCTATCTGGAAACCCTACGCAAGCAGGGCGTCGACCTGCTGCACGCATTGGTCCAATCCTTTCAGGGAGAAACCCCGCAGCCCACCATGGGGTAACCGTACCCTGGTGAATAGTTACAAAAAATGTTTTTTCGTCAGAAACATGCAGCAACATTGCCATCACCTCCTCAAAGCCACCCAATCAGCCTCGAAATCTGCTTCGGTTTCCTCGAAACTCACAAAATCGACGAGATGCATATCACCAAAATAGTGTCGGTGATGGTATCCATGTTGATTGTCGTAGCCCACAACTCGACCATTATCTACGGCGCATAGCTCATGATTGATGTACGCCAGGTTGTAACGACTTACCTTGCCGTTATCGTCAATCCAGACCTCCCGGCGTAGCTGTCCATTCCCTCGCCGCTTTGAAATATGATGAACTTTATCAACGCGCTTTCTATCAGGCATGACTCAATATATCTCTTCTGCAAGGAAATAGATACTCCAGATACTCCGCCACCAATGCGCGCTGGACGATCTTGTCTTCCAGTGCGGCAATGCCCAGTGGGCGCTGCTGTCCATCCGGCTTGGGAATATATTGCCGTCTGAATGACTGCGCCCGGTAGGTATTGAGGTAGCCTGACAATAGTGGACAGCCTATAGGTCCGCTGGACACGTTGGTCGCGTCCCGGAAAACGGACAATAAGCCTTTTAATCCGAGTCAGGAGTCTTTTGTAGAAAAAATGTGTGTATTCCATATACACGCCGGATGGGCGATGGTACTATTTTCTCCGATTCCAGGGGAAGAGGAGAAAGTAGTCGTGAACACCACCGTAAAAGAAACCGTGATCAATATCCGTGCGCCCGCAGCACGCCGGACCCTCATAGATCATGGAGCCGAAATCGCCGGAAAGACCCGCACCGATTTCATGCTGGATGCGGCCTGCGAGAAGGCGGAAGAACTGCTGTTGGACAGAACACTATTTGTGGTGGATACAGAACGATTTGAACGATTCCAGCAATTACTGGATGCCCCAGTGAACCGGGATGCGTTTGACCGGTTGATGAGCCGCAAGGCTCCATGGGATTAAGCGCGCCGCTATCGTCTCCGCAACCGCTCAACGAAGGCCACGAAACCGGTGTTTTTCGCTGCGCCGAACCAGAGCTCACGCGGTGGCTACAAAATCGCGCCTTGCTCAATCAGTACAGTGGTGCGTCGCGTTGCTTTGTAGTGGTGAGCCAAAAGCAAGAGGTCGTAGGCTACTACGCGCTCGCTACGGGTTCCGTTCTACGCGAATCCGCGCCGGGACCGGTACGCCGAAACATGCCTGATCCTATTCCCGTCGTCATTCTCGGACGATTGGCCGTCGATGAGCGCTGGGCAGGAAGCGGTATCGGTAGTGGACTATTGAAGGATGCCATTCTCAGAACCGCACGCCTGGCGCATGATGTCGGAATCAGGGCGATGCTTTGCCACGCCATGAGTGAACAGTCCAAGCAGTTTTATCTGAAACAGGGATTTCTGGAATCCGAACTCGACAGCACCACGCTCCTCTATCCGTTGCCTCGCCACTTCTCCTGATCACACCGTGTTTAACAGCGGTTCGGAGCCGCTGGATCGCTATTTGCGAGAGCCGGATGGGGCCTTATAAACTGAGCCATCCGGTCAGCGCGGTGGGGTCACCAAAACACGCCGCGGCACCGCTGGCGTCCAGGCGTTCCGCGCTGTGTACGCCGCAGAGCACCCCCACCGGCAAGACCCCGGCGGCAACGGCCATTTCCATGTCATGCACGGTGTCGCCCACCATGATGGCCGCAGCTGGGGGCAGGCCGTAGTGCTGCAGCAGTTCGTGGAGCATCAGGGGATCGGGTTTGGAGCGGCTTTCATCGGCACAGCGACTGGCGCTGATGCAGGCGGCGAGACGGGGGTGCTCGCCCAGCACCCGATCCAGGCCGCGGCGGGCTTTGCCGGTGGCCACGGCGATCTCATAGCCGGCGTCGGCGAGTTGCACCACCGTGTCTTCCACCCCCGGAAAAAGCGGCATTTCACGGACCGGCGTGCCGAAAAAGCACTCCCGGTAACCCTTCAGAATCCGTTCCCGGGTAGGCTTATCGGCATCGGGGGCGAGGGCCGACAGGGCGTCTTCCAGCCCCAATCCGATAATTTCCTGGTACTGCTGTGCACCACGATCGGCCAGCCCTGCATAGGCAAAAGCATGGGCCAGACAGCCGCAGATGGTGGAGATGCTATCCATGAGGGTGCCGTCCCAATCGAAAATGATCAGTCGGCAATCATCAGGGGGCAAAATCATCCGGCAGACTCCTTACGCAGTTGGGTGAGAATGGCTTGCAGATCAGCAGGCAGCGGGGCCTCGACGCGCATGGGCCGGCCGTCCTGCGGGTGGCGGAAGGCCACCAGTGCCGCGTGCAAAAAAAGTCGCCGCAGGCCCAGGGCGCGCAGACGCTGGTTGAAGGCCGCATCACCGTATTTCTCATCGCCCGCCACCGCATGTCCAATCGCTTGCAGGTGAACCCGGATCTGGTGCGTGCGCCCGGTGTCGAGATCAGCCTGCAGCAGCACCGCGCCGGGGAAATGTTCCAGTGGCAGAAAACGCGTATGTGCGGCCTTACCCTCCACCGGGTCCACCCGCACCATGCGCTCGCCGGACTGCAGGGTGTTCTTGCGCAGGGCCAGACGCACGGAACGCGCCTTGCCCTGCCAGTCACCGGCCGCCAGCGCCAGATAGCGCTTCTCCATGAGACCTTCCCGCAGGGCTTCATGGAGGGCGCGCAGCGCCGAGCGTTTTTTGCTGAGTATCAGACAGCCGGAGGTGTCGCGGTCCAGGCGATGTGCCAGTTCCAGTTCGCGGGCATCGGGCCGCAACTGGCGCAACGCCTCGATGACGCCCCAGCTCAGGCCCGATCCCCCATGCACGGCCAGCCCGCTGGGCTTGTCCAGCACCAGCAGGTGGGCATCTTCGTAAAGGACAGCGGCTTCCAACTGACTCTGCAGGTAGGCGGGCAGCACGGCGGGATCGCTGGGCGCCGCCACCCGCACCGGCGGCAGACGCAGTACGTCGCCCTCGGCCAGGTGGTAGTGCGGTCGCGCCCGCCCCTTGTTCACCCGCACTTCACCACTGCGCAGGATTTTGTAGATATGGGAGCGCGGCACGCCTTTCATCACCCGCAGGAGGAAGTTGTCCAGCCGTTGCCCCGCTTCCGCGTCGGTTACCTGCCATTGCCGCACCCCGTTTTCTGCCATTTTTTCCCACCCCTGCGCTTTTCATTTGCGATTCTATTCTTTTATGGCATATATTTCGACTTGGGACGCTGCGCTTCTCGGAACGCGGCCCCAATTTCAGCATCGCCGGGTAAACCCCGTCGGTCCCAATTACAAACGCTGCGCTCCCTGACGGGTCCTTTCGGGCTTGCGGGTTGAGCGCCGGAGAAAGAAGAACTTATGAAACGGATGTTGATTAACGCTACCCACGCAGAGGAGTTGCGGGTGGCTTTGGTAGATGGTCAAAAACTCCTCGATCTGGACATTGAACGCGCTTACCGGGAACAGAAAAAAAGCAATATATACAAGGGCCGCATCACCCGTGTGGAGCCCAGCCTCGAAGCCGCCTTCGTCGATTACGGCGCCGAGCGGCACGGCTTTCTGCCCCTCAAGGAAATCGCCCGGGAATACTTCCTGCAGCAGGAACAGGGCCGCAAACGCATTCAGGATCTGGTGCGGGAAGGTCAGGAAGTCATCGTTCAGGTGGACAAGGAAGAGCGCTCCAGCAAAGGTGCGGCACTCACCACCTTCGTCAGCCTGGCCGGACGCTATCTGGTGCTGATGCCGAACAATCCGCGTGCCGGTGGCGTCTCCCGGCGCATTGAAGGCGAGGACCGCACCCAGATCCGCCAGCACCTGCAACTCCTGGACATCCCCGAAAACATGGGGGTCATCGCCCGCACGGCGGGGATCGGTCAGGAGCTGGAGGCCTTGCAGCGCGATCTGGAGTATCTCAAACAGATCTGGCAGGCCATCGTCGATACGGCGGCGCCGCGTGCCGCTCCTTTCCTGATTTATCAGGAGGGTAATGTCGTGGTCCGCGCCCTGCGCGATCATTTCTCCGAAGATTTCGGGGAGGTGCTGATCGACGACGAGGGGGCCTACAACGCCGCGGTGCAGTTCATGGGCTCCATGATGCCGAAGATGGTGCATCGTCTGAAGCATTACGACAACGACGTGCCCCTCTTCTCCCGCTATCAGATTGAACAGCAGATCGAGTCCGCATTCAGTCGCGAAGTGCGCCTGGAGTCGGGGGGCGCCATCGTCATCGATCATACCGAAGCGCTGGTGGCCGTCGATGTGAACTCGGGCCGCGCCACCAAGGGCCAGGACATCGCGGAGACCGCGTTCCAGACGAACCTGGAAGCCGCTGAGGAGATCGCCCGGCAGATTCGCCTGCGCGATCTGGGCGGGCTCATCGTGGTCGACTTCATCGATATGGAATCCCCCAAGCACCAGCGCGAGGTGGAGAACAAGCTCAAGGAGGCCCTCAAGCTGGATCGGGCGCGGGTGCAGTTGGGGCGCATCTCCCGCTTTGGCCTCATGGAAATGTCCCGGCAGCGTCTGGGCGCCAGCCTGGAAGAAGCGTCTTCTGAGCCCTGTCCGCGCTGTAACGGTACGGGTCAGATACGGGGCTGCGAAGCCACCAGCATGCACGTCCTGCGCCTGCTGCATGAGGAATGCATGAAACCCGGCGCCGCGGAGGTGGAATGTCAGGTGCCGGTGGATGTGGCCGTGTATCTGCTCAACGAAAAGCGCCGCCCGATTCTGGAACTCGAAGCCAAGACCGACACCCGCATCCTGATCATTCCCATGCCGGACATGGTTACGCCCCATTATCAGATTCAGCGGACGCGCGTGGAAGGCGGCACCAGTCGGCCGACACCGGCGCCCAGCAGTGACAGCAGCGCATTGCCCGTACGCCCCAGCCGTCCGACGAGCGAATCAGCGGCACTGAGTCCGTTGACCGCGCCGCCGCCGCCCGAGGTGTTGCCGCCACTGCGCACGCCACCGGCACCCAGCGGCCCGAAAGCGAAAGCGCCCGCCAAGGTCGTTCCGCCGGAAGAAGGTATTCTGGCCCGGCTGGTGCGGGCGCTGGTATCCCGTTATGTGCCCGTTGACGCGGCGACTTTCCTGGCGGAAACCAGTGGCACTGAGCTGCCGACAAGCACGGAGCAAGTCAGCGAGACGGGCACCGATGATCAGGAAAACGGTGGCGAAGGCCGCAGCAACCGGCGCCGTCGCCGCGGTGGACGCCGTGCACGGGCCCGGCGCTCCACCCAGGGCGGAGAGATTGGCGCAGAATCATCTTCTGCAGATGAGGAAGTCTCTGAGGATACCTACACGACAGAGGGATTCCAGGATAGCGATCTGCTGGCGGGTCCCGAGGAGGACAACCATGTCCCGGAAGCACTCGTCTATCCCGGCACGGTACCCGCCGCCGCCGACTGGCACCAGATGCTGGTCCCCGTCAAGACGCTGACTCCGGTGGCGGTGCAACAGGAGTCCGCCCAGGAACCCGTACAGGGTGACTTACTGGCCGTGGAGGCGGTCCCCGGTGAAGCCGAGCAGCAGTCCTTCCCGCTGGGCGACGGCTGAGAAACGGCTACTTGGCGCTCAAACCGGGTCAGTAGTGCCTCATTCCCGCCGCCACGTGGTGCCGCCGGGGCCATCTTCGAGGATGACTCCCGCGGCTGTTAATTCCTGCCGGATTCCATCGGCGCCGGCAAAGTCGCGGGCCTGCCGCGCTGCGGCGCGCGCGGCGATACGCTCCTCGATCCAGTTTGCATCGGTCGCATTGCCGCGGAGAAAATCCTCCGCATCTTGTCCCAACAGGCCCAGCACACCCGCCAGTTCACGCAGCAGAGTGGCGAGCGGCGCGGCTACTTCGCTGCCTTCATCCCGCAGGCGATTAATCTCGCGGGCCAGATCAAAGAGCACGGCAAGGGCTGCTGGCGTATGAAAGTCGTCACTCATGGCGGCATGGAAACGTTCCCGCCACTCGCTGCCCAGCTCCGCCACGATTTTACGCCGGGGCATCCCGCGCAGGGCGGTATAGAGCCGGGTGAGGCCCGCCTTGGCCTGCTCCAGCGCCTCTTCCGCATAATTCAGCGGGCTGCGGTAATGGCTGGACAGGATGAAAAAGCGCAGCACCTCGCCCGAATAGCGGGGTAAGAGTTCCCGCACCGTGAAGAAATTATTCAGCGATTTGGACATTTTCTCGTCGTTGATGCGGACAAAGCCGTTGTGCATCCAGTAATGGGCAAAAGCGCAGCCCGCGCCCTGTGACTGAGCGATTTCATTCTCATGATGCGGGAACTGCAGATCCGCACCACCGCCATGAATGTCAAAGGCACAGCCCAGGGCATCGGCGGACATGGCGGAACATTCGATATGCCAACCGGGCCGTCCTTCTCCCCAGGGGGAGGCCCAGGACGGCTCGCCGGGCTTGGCCGCCTTCCACAGGGCAAAGTCCAGAGGATCACGCTTGTCTTCGCCAATATCCACCCGCGCGCCCGACGTCAACTCGTCAATGGATTTGCCGGACAGGCGCCCGTATTCCGGGAAGCTGCGCACCGCGTAGTACACATCGCCATTGGCCGCCGCATAGGCATGCCCTCTGTTGATGAGTTCGCCGATCAGGGTCTGCATGGCACCCACATGCTCCGTCGCCCGCGGTTCCTGATCAGGGCGCTGGCAGAGCAACGCCACCTCATCTTCGTGCATGGCGTCGATGAAGCGTGCCGTGAGGGACTGGATCGACTCGCCACGCTCCAACGCCCGGCGAATGATCTTGTCGTCGATATCGGTAATATTGCGGACGTAAGTCACCTCGTAGCCGCGCTCGCGCAGATAGCGCACCACCGTATCAAAGGTGACCATGACCCGGGCATGGCCGAGATGACAGAAGTCGTATACGGTCATCCCGCAGACGTAGAGTCCCACCTGATTGGGGCGCAGCACTTCCAGGGGCGTTTTACTGCGGCGCAGGGTGTCAAAGAGGGTCAGTACCGGCAGGGTGGTCATATTTTCAGCCTCGACAAGCGTTCAGGAGCGTTGGGCAGCGGCATGAAGACGCGTTAACGCGCGTTCTGCACCGATGAGGGGGAGGAGCGCCGCCAGTTCCGGTCCGTGGGTGAGCCCGGTAAGCGCGGCGCGCAGGGGCATGAACAGCGCCTTACCGCGCTGCCCGCTGGCTTGCTGCAAGGCTTTGGTCCAGAGCCGGTAGTCGCCACCCGACGCCTGCAGCGTCGCCTGGGCGATGGGCCAGAACTCAGGGCTGGCTCCGGTGATGGCCCCGGCAGCCTCGGCGTCGATCGCGGGGGAGGCAAAACAGCGCTCCGCCCAATCCAGCGCATCGGCGGGCAGCAGGATATTGGCACGCACCACCGCCACAAAATGCATTTCCTGCCCTGCCGGCACGTTGTCTTGCAGATGGGGCGCCAACCAGTTCCAGACGGCGGCATCGTCCAGCGACTGTATCGCTTCGTGCTGCCAATGCTGCAACTGCACCATATCAAAATGGCTGGGCGCCCGGCTGATCTGGGCCAGCGCAAAGCCCTGCGCCAGTGCGCTGCTATCCAGAAAGCCCGTCGCGCTGTAATGATGACCCAGACGGGCGAGGTAGTTAAGCACCGCCGGGGCCAGATAGCCGGCCTCGCGCAGACCGCGCAAGCTGACTGCCCCGTATCGCTTCGACAGCGGCTGACCGTCGGCACCGAGCAACAAAGGCAGATGGCCATAATCGGGGACCGGCAACCCCAGCGCCTGCAAGATCAGGATTTGGCGGGGGGTATTGGTCAGGTGGTCCTCGCCACGCAAGACCAGATTCACCCCCATCAGCGCGTCGTCGACCGCGTTGGCAAAGAAAAACGCCGGGCTGCCGTCACTGCGGCGGATGACGAAGTCCCCCAGATCAGCCAATGCATACTGGCGCTCGCCCCAGACCATATCCGATACCGGGAGGGTACCCTGATCCGGCACCCGGAAACGCAGCGTGGGCCGGATGCCCGCCGCCTCCCGTTCGGTCCGCACCTCGGCATGAAGATGCCGACAATGTCCACCATAGCGTGGCGCTTTACCCGCCGAGCGCTGTACGGCGCGCTCCGCGGCCAGCTCGTCGGCGCTGCAATAGCAGGGATAGGCCTGTCCGCTGGCCTGCAAACGGGCATAGTACTGGTCATAGATGGCCAGACGCTCCATCTGCCGGTATGGACCGTGATCGCCACCCCGGTCCGGCCCTTCGTCCCAGTCGATGCCGAACCACCGCAGATCTTCCAGCAAGGCCTTTTCATAGATCTCGGGGGAGCGCTGCTGATCCGTATCTTCAAGACGTAAAATGAACGTTCCACCCGCGCCACGCGCCGCCAGCCAGGCGAAAAGGGCTGTGCGGGCGTTGCCAAGGTGCAGGTAACCGGTGGGGCTGGGTGCGAAGCGACTCTTTAGATTCATGGTGGTATAGTATTGCGCCATCGGCCGCGTCGCAATGCAAAAGCCGGGATTAGGATACTTCGCAAAGTGCAGACCCGGATGCACTTTGCGAAGTACTCATACACACGGAAAGAAACGGAATGGCTCAAGCTAATACCCCGCGCGCGCGCTCCAAGCAACCTGAGCGTCACCATTATGGACGCTGGATTTTACTGATTATCCTGTTGATTCTGATCAATATCGGGATTGGCGCCGGTATCTACGTCTACCGCATCTGGCAGACCCTGCCGCCCATCCACGAGCTCAAGGAATGGCGTCCCGACGAGCCTCTGCGCATTTATGCCGCGAACGGCGCACTGCTCCAGGAGGTCGGCCCGCAGATGCGTTATGCCCTGCCCATCGACCAGATCCCGGTCAAGTTGCAGGAAGCCTTCATATCCGCCGAAAACGCCCGCTTCTACAGCGACAACCCCCTTAACTACCCGGTCAGTTACCCTGGGATTCTGCGTGCCGCGATAGTGGACGTGATTCACATGGCGCCGGTGCAGGGGGCCAGCACCATCCCGGAGCAGGTAGCGCGCAACTTTTACCTGACTCCGCAAAAAACCATTTCCCGCAAGATCGCGGAAATCCTCCTGGCGTACAAACTCGCCAATCACTTTACGCACCAACAGATTCTTGAGCTTTATCTGAACAAGATTTATCTCGGTCAGGGTGCCTACGGCGTGCAAGCCGCGGCCCGGACCTATTTTGGAAAAGGCGTCAGTCACCTGACCTTGGGGGAGATGGCAACCATTGCGGGGCTACCGCCGGCACCTTCCGTTTTAAACCCTGTAGTGAATCCTGATCTCGCCAAAAGGCGGCGTGCTTATGTGCTCGACCGCATGGAAAAGCGCGGTTATATTTCCAAGGATGAAGAGGCGAAGGCCAACGCGGAACCCATTCTTTCGCGGTATCATGCTGCTGCCAGCAACGGCGCACCTTATGTCACCGACTGGATCGCCAGTTGGCTCACCCAGCAATTCGGCAGCGATTTCACCTACCGTTCCGGGCTCAAGGTGTACACCACCATCCTGCCACAGGATCAGGAGGCAGCGAATGAGGCGGTGGCCGTGGGGCTGGAAAACTACGATATGGGGCTATCCAGTATGGACCCCAAAAGCTACCGCGGCCCCATCGCGCGGCTCAGCGGAGACACGCTGCAGGCGGCACTCGCGGGTAAGCGGCCTGATGTGTTGCCACCACATGACCCGGCCAACCTCAAATGGGGCGTAGTGGTCAGTGCCGATGCCAAAAGCGCCACGGTCTCTCTGGAGGGCAAGAAAAACGTCATTCTCACCTTGCGCGACGTCAGTTGGGCACGCCCCCGTTACGGCGCCCCCAAGCCACGTTTGGTGAATGCGGTTCTGCACAGCGGTGACTTGGTCTGGCTGCGCCCTTATGTACATTCGGTTACAGCGGGGGCAGGTCAGGAATGGGGTGCCAATGTCTGGTCCTCTGCCGGCAAGGATGCGGGCTGGCAGCTCTCACAGATTCCTCAGGTACAAGGCGCTTTGGTGAGTCTGGGCAGCCGTACCGGGGCTATCCACGCCCTGGTGGGTGGCTTCAGCTATGAACTCAGCCATTTTGATCGCGCCGTTTTTGCTTATCGGCAACCGGGCTCGGGCTTCAAGCCCTTCGTCTACGCCGCGGCCATGGATGCGCCAGCGCTGCTGGCTTCCGGCAAGAGCAGTTATATGACGCCACAGACGCCGATTCCAGATACCCCCCTGTCCATTACCCTGCCCACCGGACAGGTCTATGCGCCAACGAACTACAGCAATCAGTTCTCCAATATACCGATCCCGGTGTGGTCGAATCTGGCTTACTCTCATAACGTACCCAGTGTTCGCATCCTCATGGACATCGGCATCCCCTATGCGGCGCAGTACGTGCAACGCTTTGGTTTTCCGGCCAAGCAAGTCCCGCAAGTCCCGTCCATGGTGCTGGGCGCGGGAGATTACAGCCCCTTACAGCTCGCCCGCGCCTATGCGGTCTTCTCCAGCGGCGGTTTTCTGCCCAATCCCTATCTCATCACCAAAATTGTGAATAGCCGCGGTACGCAAATCTCCTTGCTCAATTGTCCCATGGGCTATACCCCGCCCGCCCAGCAGACGGCCATACCTCCGGGCGTAGCCTATTTGCTGACGGAGATGATGCAGCAGGTGATCAAGATCGGAACCGGTGTCGCGGCCCAGAGCCTGGGGCGCAATGACATTGCGGGCAAAACCGGCACGACCAACCACGAAGATAATGCCTGGTTTAATGGGTTTAGTCCGCATATCACCACCAGTGTCTGGGTGGGTTATGATGACAACCGCACCATGGGCCGTTGGGCCGCAGGGGCGCGTGAGGCATTACCTATCTGGATTCACTATATGCGGACGGCCATGGCGGGCAGCCCGGCTACCGGCTTCTTCCGGCCGCCTTCGGTGACCGGCCCCACCATCAGTGGCGGTAGTAACGTCATTGGTGTCAGTGATTATCTCGCCGGGTATCCACCCGTTGCCGCACCCACAGCTTCCACCGAAAGTGGCACTGGGAATGATCTTGGCGACAAACTGATTAACACCATCAAGAACCTTTTCTAAAGAGAAACGGGGCTCGGCGGGTGGCTACGGCGCCGCCTCCGGCACCTCGTTCAGACTTTCCACATAATCCCTCATCACCTGATCAGCCACTCTGGTGCGCAATGCCACAAAAAGTATAACAAGACTAAATAGAGCAATTATTCCCATATCCCAGAAGAAAGGCACGAGGCCGCTGCCACCGAGATTTTGCGGACCGAGATAACTGCAGACCCATAGACCCGCAAAATAGGGTAATACCCACCACGCATAACGCCATCCCAAACCCTCCGCACGGCGCTCTTTGACCAGGAAATAATGGTAAATCAGAAAAGCCGCCATCAGCGCGGTCAGGGCGATAAAGGTGAAACTCAAGGTGTCGAGCCCGGCCCAGAAGATAATCCAATTGGCCACCACAAAGGCCGCCGGAGCGATCACCTCCGCGCCCCGGAGGCGAAAAGGGCGTGCTGCATCGGGCATGGCGCGACGCAATTGCAAAAGCACGATCGGCCCCAGACTGTAGGAGAGCACGGTCACCGAAGAAATATATCCCACCAGTTTTTGCCAGGAAGGGAAGGGAAAGAAAAAGAGCGCACCAACCGCATACACCGCCAACAGAGCGATCCACGGCACGCCACTGCGGTTAATCCGCGCCAGTCCCCGCGGTGCACTGCCCATTTCCCCTGCCGCCATGGTAATGCGTGCCGATGACGTCGTGTAAATGAAGGCCGTACCCGCTGGCGACACCAGAGCATCCACATAGAGGATGACGCCCCACCAAGTGGCGCCCACGGCTGCGGCCAATGCCGCAAAGGGGCCAGTGAGCCCGGTAAAAGTCAGGTGTGACCATCCCCCATGCGCCAGACCAGCAGGATTCACTGCCACCAGAAACGCGAATTGCAGCCCCTCATACAGCACGGCGCCAATCAGCACCGAACCGATGACCGCTATGGGAATGCTACGCCCCGGATTCCGGCTCTCTCCCGCCAGATCAATCGCCTGCCGGAACCCGAAAAAAGAAAAGATAATCCCGGCACTGGCCACGGCAGTGAACATGCCCTCCAGATCCCCCTGGGGATGATGCAATTGCAGGTTCTCGGGGTGCCAGGACAAACTCAACAAGACGAAAATAGTGGCGGCCGGAATAATCAGCTTCCACCAGGTCGCGGCGCTATTAAGCAACAGCACCCAGCGAATCACCAGAAAATTGAGCAGCACAAAAACGCCCAGCAACAGAATAGCGGCGACAAAACCCCGACCACTGAGCACGCCCGCCTCACCAGAAAGAAACCCCGGCAGATAATTATTCGCATAGGTGAGGACCGCCGTCACTTCGACCGGCGCAATGGAAACATAAGAAAAAAAGAGTATCCAACTCCAGATGCGGCCTAACAACGGCCCATTACCCAGGTGACTGATATGGACAATAGAACCACTGCGCGGAATCATCGGCCCCAATTCGGCGTAAACCAGCGCCAGCAGTAAAATAGCCGCCGCCCCCACCGCCCAGGACCCCAGACTCAGTGGCCCTGCCTGCTGCGCCGCATGCAGCGGACCAAACAGCCAGCCGGAACCCACTATGGCTCCCAGACTCGCGTACAGCAGCCCGATCAGCCCCCCTTCCCGCCGCAAATGACCCGCCGCCATAGCACGCTTCCTCTTTCATGGTCTGAAATAGCAAAACCAAGTGAAGAGTGTAATGCAACCTTGCGCATCACAACACTGCATGGTGTTTGTTTTCCCGGCCTCGCCCGTGGTACAAGCATTCTTTGAATACATTGACGGTGTCCCTGCCAATCAGAGAGGATATCGCCCGAGCAGATGTTGCTTATCCGGCAAAGGAGAAACGGAGATTGGCAGCCCGCAAAAAAAAGCAAGCCAAATCCGCTCGTGGTCGGTGGGTGTTTTTCGGCATCCTGACGGTCCTGATCGCAGCCGTCGCCGTGGGCATTGCCCTTAACCTGCCGATTCATCTGCGCAGAATCGGCGCGCCGGTGGCGACACCGGGACCGGCGGCGCCAACGCCGGTTCAACGTGCCGTCGATCTTGGGTCTTATGGCGTCACCGTCACGAACCATGCCGGGGAAATCAAAGCGTTGACGATTCATCCGGTGGCGATCATGCAGGGCAATGGCCCCTGGAAGAAGCTTCACCCCCTGCAGGGACAACTGGACGCGCGTATCGCCAACCCCTTCATGGCTTTTCCGGATTTGGCTGGCATCACCACTTCCACCACCGCCCAGTCCGCACTGGAGCAACAAATTCTGCAAAACATTGCGCCACTGCTGAAGAGCGCGGAACCAGGCTGGAAAATCATCGGGATACAGTTGCACCCGTCGCTGCAATCCCCACCCTCCGGAGATTCATGACAGGGCAAAAGGGGTGAAATGAAATATCTGGGCCGCCTGAATCCCCATGATCCGCTCTACACGTATCTGCAAGAGCAGATATATCCACAGCTACTCACAGAACAGCGCGCCCATCAGTTTCGGGTATTTCAGTTTCCGGCATCCAATGAGGTTTTCCTTTACGAGGAAACCCATTCACAGCATAAAGTCATCGGTAAATTCTTCAACCGAATCGGGAAAGATCCACAACAGGCCTGGGAGCTGGCCCATAACGAATGGCGGTATATGCATACGTTGCGCGATCTGGGCTTCAAAACCGGGCGACTGTATATTCCGCAACCCCTGGGAATTTCGTGGGATATGAACAGCGTCATCATAGAGGAATTCTGTCCTGGACAACCCCTCTCCAGAGTCATGGAGGAAAGCATTGAACGCAATGATGCAAAGTTATTATATGCACGCCTGACGGACCTCGCCTATTTCCTTGCCAAATTACATAACTGGACCGCGCGCTCTGAAACCGTGCGCTTTGATGCGCACTTTGCCTATTTCGACAAGATCATGGCGCGCCTGCAAAGACGCCACCGGATATCCGCCCATCAGACCGGTGAATTCTATCATTACCGGGAGCACTGGCAGCGGATGGGCAGTATGTGGGCAGACCGGCAAGTTCTGATCCATGGCGATGCCACGCCCTCCAATTTTCTCTTCGCAGCCCATCGGCGCACCATCGCCATTGATCTGGAACGTATGCAGTTTGCCGATCGCGCGTATGATCTCGGCATGATTGCCGGGGAAATTAAACATCATTTCATGCGCAGCACCCATCATGGGGAGCATGCCGAACCATTTATCGGTCATTTTCTCTGGGAATACAGCACCCATTTTCCGGACCGCCATGCGGCTTTTGCATCGATTACTGAGCGAATTCCCTTTTATATGGGTATGACCCTGTTACGCATCGCCCGTAATTCCTGGCTTGACTGGCGCTACAGCCAAGCCCTGGTCCACGAAGCCATTCACATTCTGCGGAGGTAACACCATGTCCATACGCGCCGTCTGTTTAGATCTTTATGGCACCATGATCAACATTGAAACCAATGAGGAAATGGAAGAAATTTATCGTGGCATTTCCCATTATCTCACTTATCACCGGGTCTTTATGAACCGGCGAGAGGTCCGAGAACGCTACTTCGCCATCATGAAGGAGAGAAAACGCCAGTCCGCTGAACGATATCCGGAAATAGACGTCGAGGCGATCTGGCACACCTTGCTCACCCAGGAGAACAGCAAACCGGTCAAAGGCCGGGAAAGACTGGCGAAAGAGTTGGCACGCCTGCATCGTGGCCTCTCCCGCACCCGCCTGGAGCGTTACGATGGCATCAAGCGCACGCTGAAAAGCCTGCAGGAAACCTACCGCCTAGCCACTATTTCTGACGCACAACGCTGCTTCGCCCTCCCCGAAATGCGCGCGATGGGTATCAAGAAATATTTTGATATACGGATTATTTCCGGTGACTATGGTTATCGCAAGCCCGACGCCCGATTATTCGCCATGGCCGCGGAGCAATTGGAAGTGGCTCCCCATGAAGCCATTTATGTCGGCAATGACATGTATCGGGATATTTATGGCGCCCAACAGGCGGGGATGAAAACCATCTTTGTGGACTCCAATCAGGGCAGCAAATCCTATAACGACGTAGCGCCAGACTATTATGCGCGGGACTTTTATCAAGTGCTGGATGGCGTCGGGTTTCTGGCACAAAAACATGCGGATGGCGATGACTGATTACTGTTTTATCCTCGCCGCAAAAGCGCATGGCATCTTGCCCTTGCGTGGTGTCATTTTGACACCTCCGGATCGCCAAATCGGTACCCAATCCCTTTTTCGGTCACCAGATATTGCGGCATTCCGGGATCATCCTCAATCTTTTCCCGCAGTCGTTTGATATATAACCTGACATAGTGGGTCTGATCGCCACTGTGCTCTCCCCACACTGCACCGAGAATTCGTCGATACGACAATATCCGCCCCTGATTCATCACAAAAAGGTGGAACAGTTGATATTCCTTGGGCGTCATCGGAATGGGCACCCCGCCCTTGCGAACGGTATGGGTGAGATCATCCAGCTCCAAGACGCCAATGACCCAATGGGAAGATTCGGCGGATGAACCCGCTGGTCGCCGCCGCAAATGCGCGCGCAGGCGGGCGAGCAGTTCACCAATGGTAAACGGCTTGGTCAGATAATCGTCGGCGCCACTATCGAGGGCCTGCACCTTGTCAGCCTCGCTTCCGCGCGCAGAGATGATGATGATGAGTGCCTGTTCCCCTCCGTGGTCGCGTATTCGATGGATTAATCCCTGCCCATCCCCATCCGGTAAACCGAGGTCCAGCAGAATCATGGCGAACGGCCGACCTTTCTGAATTTGTCTTTTTTCCCAAGCCTTCCAGGCATCTTTCAGCGTGGTTTCCCAGTGCAAGCGATAGCCTGGTTCGCGGTCCATCGCCGCCTGTAGAAACCCGCCAATACTCGGGTCATCCTCCACCAGCAGGATATCCAGATCGCCTTCGTGTATGGTCGTCATTGCTTAATCTCCGTCAGGTGGCATAGGCGGCTCAGTCTCCCGAGGTACGGTAAAACAAAACACCGCACCGCGCACCGCGACCCGGTTACGCACCCAAATGCGCCCGCCATGCAGCTCAACAATCGCAGCGCAAATTGCTAAACCCAGTCCGCTTCCCCCCAGTCCGACAGGGGGTTTAATCTGGCTGAACCGGGTGAATATTTCCTCTTCGCGGCCGGGCGGCACGCCGAAGCCGTGGTCGATGACGCAAACGGTAATCTCGGCATCGTTCGCATAGGCTTCTAATTCGATAGCGCGGTCACTCGGGCTATATCTACAGGCATTTTCCAGGAGATTAGTGAGCACCTGCACCATGAGTTGCGGATCCACGAGGAGCAATGGCAAGTCTTTGGATATTCGGGCCTGAAAAGGACGATCGGCGCATACGGCCTTAACCTGATTGCGCGCGGTGACCAGCAGATCTTCCAGGGGAACCCATTCTTTTTTGATATTGAGTCGCCCGGACTGCAATGCGGCCATGTGCAGAATGCGGTCCACGGTGTATTCCATCTTTTGGGTTTGCTCGCGGATATTCTCCAGGAGATCGTGCTCATCGGCGGTCAAGCCCTGCGCGTTGCGTTGCAGTGTCGTCGCCGTGCCCAGTACGCCAGCCAAGGGCGTCCGGAGGTCGTGGGAAACGGCGCCTAAAAGCGCATTTTGTAATTGCTCGACCCGCAAACGGACATCCGCTTCCGTGCGTTGAAGAGAAGATTGCGCCGAATCCAGAGCCACCGCGATGAGTCGCGCCACCGTTTCGAGAAAGCGCAACCAGTCCGCAGGGGCCCGACGCAGGTCGAGGTCGGACAGCATCATGACCCCCAGCACACGCTCGCCGGACAGCATGGGCATAAACAGCGCGGGGATCTCCGCCAGCGTGTCGGTGCTCATCCCGGCATTCTTTTTATTGAGAAAGCTCCATCGGGCGGCAGCCCGCAGGTTGCGTTGTGGCGCTTCCAGTTCGGTGGACGCAGGAAACATCTGCAACGGACCACCCGCATTGTCCGCCGGTGGCAGCCAGAATGCGACCGCAATACCCAGGGTCTGGTGCAACTTCTCGATACTGGCGTTCAGAATCCCTTCGACACCACGGGCGCCGCTGAGCGCCTGAACCAGTTGATAGAGATTGCGCGCACGTCGCTCGCGGATCCGGGCCATGATCTCCTGCTCGCGGGATCGCGCCACCAGTTGGCTGATGAGCAGGATCAAAGAGAGGATCAGCGCAAAGTAAGCGAGCGAGCCCACCGTGGTTGGCAAACCGCGATCCAATCCAAACGAGTAGTAACTGACCACGGCGGCAATGAATGTGATGAGGGAGGGCCAGCGGCCGTACATCAGGGCGGTGCCCACCGCGCCCAGCATGTAGAGCATGAATATCCCGGCAAAACCCAGGTAAGCCCCCAGAGACCAGGCCAGACCACTTAAAGCGAGACCTAATGCCCCGCTGATCACAAAGGCGCGATTCCGGGTGCGGCGGCGCAGGGGCGTGTCCACAATGCCAAGGTATTGTTGATTCCGCAGGCGTCGATCTTCGGGAATGGCTTTTTTTACCGGCAACGGGTGAATCACTATGTCAATACCGCGCTCGCTGTTCAACAGGTGCGCCGTCAAAGAACCGGGCCACCACCAAAGGAATTTGCGCAAGCCCTGCGTCTGTCCCAGTACAATCTGGGTGACGTCGCGCAGCCGCGCATAAGCCAAAACCTCCGCGCCGATATTTACTCCGGTCAGACGTGCGGTTTCAGCACCCAAACTTTTCGCAAGATGCAGGTGATTCCATATCCACGCCTGGGTCTGGGGTTTCTGCAGCAGGCCGCGCGGGGTGTCCACATGAATCACCAGCCAGTCGGCCCGTTGGGTGGTCGCCAGATGATAAGCCGCGCGCACCAGATGCTCATCTTCCGGGCGGCCACTCACGGCGACCAACAAACGATCCCGGCTACCACTACGCCGCCCCTCTTCCGGATTCTGTTGATGAAACTGTCGCAACTCCAGATCGACCCGGTCCGCTGCCAGTCGCAAAGCCAATTGCCTCAGGGCGATCAGGTTGCCTTTACGAAAAAAATGCGTCATCGCGCGCTGGCCGCGTTCGCCCAGGTACACCTTGCCCTCCTTGAGCCGTTGCAAGAGATCCTCGTCAGTGATATCTACCAGAATCACTTCATCGGCCTGCTGGATGATCTGATCCGGCAGGGTCTCCTGAACCTGTATCCCGGTAATCTGCTGGACGACTTCGTGAACACTCTCCAGGTGCTGAACATTCACGGTGGTCGCCACGGAAAGCCCCGCGCCCAGCAGTTCCTCCAGGTCCTGCCAGCGCTTCTTGTGGCGCGAGCCGGGGGCGTTGCTGTGGGCAAGTTCGTCCAGCAGGAGCAGTCCGGGGCGGCGGGCAAGGGCCGCATCCAGGTCAAACTCTTCAAGCACAACATGTTTGTAAGGAATATGCGTCCGCGGTAATGTCGGCAGGGCATCGGCCAAGGCTTGGGTTTCACTGCGCTGATGGGTTTCGACGATGCCCACCAAAACGTCCACCCCCTTGGCCATCTCCTGCTGCCCGTAGCGCAGCATGGCGTAGGTCTTCCCAACGCCCGGAGCGGCACCAAAAAAAATCTTGAGGCGGCCGCGCTGGCGCGCCTGCTCCCCCTGCTGCACCTGTGCCAACAGGGCATCCGGATCGGGTCGTCCGTCTTTGCGGTCTTCAGTGGACATCTGTTATTACCAGGTACCGGATACTGCCGTCCATAACGCCCCCTCGTTGCCGCGTCTGCCCGCGTTTGAGCATAGGCCAAAGCCCGGCCATTACCAAGCGGATTCACGCCAGCGTTATCCGCAATGAGCAGGGTTTATCCAAAAAAATACCATTTATATAGAATTTATAGATGATTTATATGGAATTTATAGATGCAGTATTGCTAGGCTTTCATGCAGGCATATTATGATTGCGTGCGGGATCTTGGCCCGTACTCACGAAGGAGGTTGGCATGGAATTTGTGTACTTATTTATTATTATCGGTTTTTTCCTGACATCCATAGGAGTTGTTGCGCTATTGGACCGCATGAGGAGCATAAGATGAACGCGTTCGTGTGGATAGGCCTCGGATTGGGCGCCGTGCTCTTCATCTATCTCTTGGTATTCCTGATTAATCCGGAGCGCTTCCTATGATATCAACCATCCTACTGACAGCCGCAGTTTTGTTGTTGACCATTCTGCTGGCCTTGCCTCTGGGACGCTATATGCATCGCGTCTATGCGGGCGATAGATTCTGGGCGACACGCCTGATGGGTCCCGTGGAGCGGGGACTTTACCGCGTCACCGGAGTTTCGGCGAGCGAGGAAATGGGTTGGAAGCGCTATGCCATCGCCCTATTGATCTTTAACCTAATCGGTGGCGTTTTTCTCTATGCATTGTTGTTGGCGCAAGGTGCGCTGCCCCTGAATCCTTTACACTTCGGTGGCGTCCAGGGTGGCTCGGCATTTAATGCTGCAGTGAGTTTTATCACCAATACCAACTGGCAGGATTACTCCGGCGGCTCGACCATGAGTTATCTCTCGCAGATGCTGGGCCTGACCGTGCAGAATTTCCTTTCGGCGGCGACGGGTATCACCATCGTCCTGCCCATCATTCGCGCTATCGCCCGTCATAAAACCAAGGATCTCGGAAATTTCTGGGTCGACATGACGCGCACCGTTTTATACGTGCTGCTCCCCCTCTCCGCGCTCTTTGCATTGATTTTTATGGAACAGGGCGTGGTCCAAACCCTTACCGGTGCGGTGCGGGCAGATCTTGTTGCGCCATTTGTATCCGGCGGCAAGACCATTCTTCATCAGATAATGCATGTGGGACCGGTAGCCTCTCAAGAGTCCATCATGATGCTCGGCAACAATGGGGGCGGTTTCTTCAACATGAACGATGCCCACCCTTTCGAAAACCCCACGGGACTCACCAACTTCCTGGAAATGGTGGCCATGATTCTGATTCCCTCAGCCCTGGTGTTCATGTTCGGGCACATGGTGAAGGCCAGACGCACGGCATGGGCCATCATGATTTCCATGCTGGTGCTCTTTATCCCCCTGACGTTCGTAAGTCAGCACTATGAACTGGCCGGGAATCCTGTACTTACCCAGTTGGGGGTCGCACAGACTAACACCGCGAGTCTTGCCGGCGGTGGCAATATGGAGGGGGTGGAAGATCGCATCGGCGCGGGCGCGTCGGCGCTGTTCGGCAGTCTCGCGACCGCAACCTCCACCGGCGCGGCCAACAGCGCCTATGACTCATTCATGCCCCTGTCCGGCGGAGTCAACCTGTTCTTCATGCACCTGGGTGAGGTCGTGTTTGGCGGTGTCGGTTCCGGGATCGCTACCTTTCTCGCCTTCATGATTTTTGCCGTTTTTCTCGGTGGTCTCATGGTGGGGCGCACACCGGAGTTTCTCGGCAAGAAGATCGAGTCCTTTGAAATAAAAATGACCTCGCTCTCCATTCTGGTCATGCCGTTGTTGGTGTTGATCGGTACTGCCCTTGCCGTCACCACGGTGGCGGGGCGGGCCGGTGTATTCAATCCCGGCGCGCACGGCTTCAGCGAGATGCTCTATGCGGTAACGAGCCCGGCCAACAACAATGGCAGCGCATTCGGCGGTCTGAGCAGCAACACCCGCTTCTACAACCTGCTCACCGGCATGTGCATGTTGCTGGGCCGGTACTGGACCTATCTGCCGTTGCTGGCGCTGGCGGGCGCCCTGGTCGAAAAAAAGAAAATCCCCGCAGGATCGGGAACGCTGGCGACTCACACGCCTATTTTCATTGGCCTGACGGTCGGCGTCATTCTTCTGGTCGGCGCGCTCAACTTCTTTCCGGCACTGGCGCTGGGTCCGATTGCGGAGCAACTGGCGCCCCTTGCCACTCTGACTCATTGAGGAATCATATCCATGGAATCTACCCATCATAAACATGCGGCATCTCCGATCAACTGGAAGGATCAGGGTCGGGGTGCGCTGTGGGACAGCTTCAGCATGCTCTCCCCGCGTCGCCAGTTGCGCAATCCGGTGATGTTTGTCGTCTACATCGGCTCCTGGCTGCTGCTGGCCCTCTTTTTTCACGATCTGATCGTGCATAACGGTGAAGCGCCTTTTACCGGCGTGATCGACCTCTGGCTCTGGCTCACGCTGATTTTCGCCAATTTTGCCGAAGCGCTGGCCGAGCGTCAGGGAGCAGCCCAAGCCAACAGTTTGCGGCAGAGCCGACAGGAAGTTACGGCCAAAAAACTGCCCAAACCGGTGCGCGAGGCGAGCTATAAGGAGGTCCCCGGCGCAAGCCTGCGCAGCGGCGACTTTGTCCTGATAGAAGCGGGAGACCTCGTGCCCACGGACGGTGAGGCGGTGGCGGGAGTCGCGGCCGTCGATGAAAGCGCCATCACGGGCGAGAGCGCGCCGGTCATTCGCGAAAGCGGTGGTGATCGCAGCGCGGTCACCGGTGGCACCCGGGTGATCTCGGACTGGCTCATCATCCGGGTGACCCAGGAGGCCGGACACACCTTCCTCGACAAAATGATCGCCATGGTGGAGGGGGCCGCACGGCGCAAAACCCCCAACGAAATCGCCTTGAGCATCCTGTTGGTCGTTTTGACGCTGGTCTTTCTCGTGGTCACCGTCACCCTTTTCCCATTTTCCTGGTATAGCGTGCATTACGCCAGCCACTCCGGATCAGTGATCAGCCTGACGGTGCTGGTAGCCCTGCTGGTCTGCCTGATTCCCACCACCATCGGGGCTTTGTTACCCGCTATCGGCATCGCCGGCATCGTGCGGTTGCTGCAATCCAATGTGGTGGCGACTTCCGGGCGCGCCATCGAGGCGGCTGGCGATGTGGATATACTACTTCTCGATAAAACCGGGACTATTACCTACGGCAACCGATCCGCAGCGGCGTTTTACCCGGTTTTGGCGGTTACCCAGGAAACCCTCGCGCAGGCGGCTCGCCGCGCCTCTTTGGCCGACGAGACGCCGGAGGGCAAAAGTATCGTCACCCTTGCCGAGAAACATTACCCGCAAAGCCGGGAGATATTGCCGCCCGATGCCGCCAAACTGATTGCCTTTAGCGCCGAGACGCGCATGAGCGGGGTGGACTGGAACGGGCGGCAGTTGCGTAAGGGATCCCCCGACGCCATGAAGCTATGGGTCCAGTCGCTGGGAGGAACCTGGCCATCGGAGTTGGATGCCGAGGTGCAGAAAATCGCCAGTGGCGGTGCGACACCACTGGCCGTATGTTCTGGCGCCGAGGTGTTGGGGGCCGTCGAGTTGCGGGACATTGTCAAAGCCGACATCAAATCGCGCTTTGCCGAATTGCGGGAGATGGGTATCCGCACCGTCATGGTGACCGGCGACAATCCGTTGACGGCCGCCGCCATTGCCGCCGAGGCCGGGGTTGACGACTATCTCGCGGAAGCCAAGCCAGAAACCAAGCTTGCCCGCATCCGGGAATACCAGAATGAGGGCTACATGGTCGCGATGACCGGGGACGGCACCAACGATTCCCCGGCCCTGGCCCAAGCCGACGTTGGTCTCTGCATGGCCAGTGGTACTCAGGCGGCGCGCGAGGCCTCCAACATGGTCGACTTGGACTCCAACCCTACCAAGCTTCTGGAGATCGTTCAGATCGGCAAGCAACTGCTGATGACCCGCGGCGCCCTCACCACCTTCAGTGTGGCGAACGATGTGGCCAAATACTTCGCCATCATCCCGGCGGCGTTTGTATCGACATACCCCCAACTGGGAGCACTGAACATCATGGACTTGAGTTCACCCACCCATGCCATCATGGCCGCGGTCATCTTCAACGCCCTCATCATTCCCTTTCTGATTCCTCTGGCCCTCAAAGGCATCAGGTTCCGTGCCGACTCGGCGCAGCACATCCTGCGCCGCAACGTGTGGATCTACGGATTGGGCGGCATTATTGCGCCATTTATCTTTATCAAGTTGATCGACATGCTGCTGGTTGTACTGTAGGAGGATGACACCATGATCAAAGACATCAAAACCGCGCTGTTGCTGTTCCTGGTTCTGGCCGTGCTGACCGGCCTGATCTATCCCCTGGCCATGACGGGTATCGGCCAGACGGTGTTTCCCCATCAGGCCAATGGCTCACTCATTCGTCAGCATGGACGGGTCGTGGGTTCTAGCCTCATTGGTCAATATTTCCGCGAACCGCAGTACTTCTGGAGCCGCCCTTCTGCAACTTCACCGGTACCATACAACGGGGCGGGGTCCGGTGCCTCCAATCTGGGCCCGAACAATCCTGTTCTGGCACAGCACGTGGCGGCGCGGATCAAAGCCCTTAAAGCCGCCGATCCCGCGGGAAAAGGGCCGGTCCCGGTGGATCTCGTGACGTCTTCCGCGAGCGGGCTTGACCCGGATATCAGCATCGCGGCGGCGCTCTATCAAATCCCGCGTATAGCGCGGGCCGGCGGTATCGCCACAGCGACGTTGCACCACCTGGTTCAACAAAATACGACTGAACCCCTGCTGGGTTTCATCGGCGAACCGGTGGTCAATGTGGTGAAACTCAACCTCGCGTTGCATGACCGATATGTCGCAACACCGCAGGTACCGGGCTCTTCTGCACCGGAACCGAAATCGTGAAGGGGGTTCCCGTGCGTGCGCAGCCTGGCTCATCCTGCACACCGAGGGCAGAGGTAACGTGACACAACAAACCCCACCGTTGGCTAGCGGGAATCTCTCTCCACTAACGGCAGTGGTATCTACGGAGGCACGAAAACACATGGAGACATTCTTTTTCGGCTCTCGCCGGGAATCCAGACGGATTGGACGATTGAAAAAGTTCAGTAGGAAATCCGTGGAAAAGTAGGCGTAGAGTTATGCCTATGAAATAATTGGTTATAATGATATCGTGCCCATATACCATCGTCGTCAGAATATTTGATGGGTCAGATGGACATGGGGGCTGGAACTTGGCAGGCCGTTCGCTGACGGTTATCCGGTCACTGCCCTTTACTCGGATGCGCTGGGTTCCTATGCCGTCTTTCACCCTTCATAAATATAGTATGTAGGAATGATGATACCCGAAACTGCCGTTCTCTATCTCTTTGTGTCGGCCTCATTGCTGTCGGTACTGGCGAACCGTTTTCACGTTCCCTATACCGTTGCACTGGTGCTGGGCGGCCTGATGCTGGGGGCATTACACCTGTTTCAGGCGCCCGTACTGACCCACGATCTGGTATTCACCCTCTTCCTGCCCGGGCTGATTTTTGAGTCCGCCTACCATCTCTCCTCCGGCGCCCTGTGGCGTGACCGTCTCGCCATATTTGGCTTGGCGGTGCCCGGCGTGCTTATTTCCATGATCGTGACCGCCTTCGTGTTTCTCTGGAGCAGTCAATACCTGCCCGATTTATCGAACCTGGTCATGCCCATCAGTGTCGCGCTGGTATTCGGCGCCGCGGTGGCGGCCACCGACCCGATTTCTGTGGTCTCCATGTTTCGCAAACTGCAGGCGCCCGCACGGCTGACCTTTATGGTAGAGAGTGAAAGCATGCTTAACGATGGTACGGCTATTGTCTTTTTTAGCCTATTCCTTGCACTGGCGGAAGGCAAAACGGTATCCGCGTCGGCACTGGGCGTTCAGTTTTTCGCGGTGGTCGGCGGTGGCGCGCTGGTGGGTGTGGTGATCGGCTGGCTGAGTTCCGAAGTCATCAAACGGGTCAATGATGGCATGGTCGAAATCACCATCACCATTCTCGCGGCCTATGGCAGCTTTCTCACTGCGATGCAGTTCGACTATTCCGGGGTCATCAGTACCGTCGTCGCCGGGCTGATCTGCGGCAATTACGGGGCCAAACAAGGGATGACGGCATCCGTTAAAATGGCGGTCGACACTTTCTGGGAATATATCGGTTTTGCCCTGAATTCACTCATCTTTCTGCTCGTTGGTTTCACTATCCACTTGCCTGGCCTGCTCGGTATCTGGCCCTTGATTCTGGCCGCTTATGTGGCGGTCACCATGGCCAGAGCCGCGGTCATTTACGGGATGAGCGGATTATTGAGCCGCACGCGGGCCAGGATACCTCCTGCCTGGAATTTTGTACTGGTCTGGGGCGGCATCCGCGGGGCGCTGTCCATGGTGCTGGCCCTGAGTCTTCCGCATGGCTTTCCCCATCGCTCCTTGCTGATCAACTTGGTTTTTGGCGTCGTATTACTGACCATCCTGATTCAGGGGCTGAGCATTTCGCCGCTGGCACGGGCGCTCAAGGTGCTGGGTAATGGCCAGGCCTCCCAGGATTTTGAAATGCAGAGGATGCGCGTCGTCCTGGCGCAAATCGGCAATCACGAGATCGGGCGGCTGCGGCAGGAAGCTCTGCGGGACGGGCAGGCGCTGGACCTGCTGAGCGCCTACTACCAACAGGAGCAGAAGGATGCCGAAAAAAAGCTGGCTGGCCTGGATAAACGGGACGACAAACTCGTACTTCAGGGTGATTTTTCCCGGTTATACCGGCGCCTGCTCCTTAAGGAAAAACAGAAAATTCTTGATGCCCGCGACGAAGGCCTGCTCAGTGAGACCAGTGGAAATCAGATGCTGGCCGACATTGACGCCAACCTGCTGGAAATAGAGTCCCAACCAGGGGCCGTTATGGAACGTTTATCCGCAACACGGAAACCCGCGGAAGAAGTCACTCCGGGGATTCGTTAGAGTGCTGTATGTCACAGCGAACGCCTGGGGGATGAGACTGGACCTGTCGAGCTTAGTACCGTGCCGGGGCCTTGGCCGCGCTTGCATAGCGGCGACGCCTCTTTTACAATATGGGCATTCAGTTGGGCTGAATCAGCGCAGCGCGAATCAGAACGCTCCCTCCATCAGGAGGTTTGGGTACGACAGGTCTCCTGATCGTACCTTTTTTATTTTGAACTGCCACTTTTTCGGAGGCCGTGGGATTTATGGGTGAGATTACGAGGGCGCTCATCAGCGTTTCCGACAAGCGGGGCGTAGTAGAATTTGCCCGGCGGTTGCAGGATTTTGGGGTGGAGATACTCTCTACCGGCGGCACCGCCAAGGTCTTGATGGCCGATGGTGTCGCGGTGCAGGAAGTGGGCGACTACACTGGTTTCCCGGAACTGCTGGAGGGCCGCCTCAAAACCCTGCACCCCAAAATCCACGGCGGGCTGCTGGCGAAGCGCGACAACAGCAGCCACACCCGGCAGATGGTCGAGCATGGCATCCCCGCCATCGATCTCCTCTGCGTCAATCTTTATCCCTTCGCCGAGACCATCGCCAGCGCCGATTGTACACTGGAAGAAGCCATCGAAAACATTGATATCGGCGGCCCGACCATGCTCCGTGCGGCAGCGAAGAACTGGGAGGGCGTCACCGTCCTCGTCGACCCCGATGACTATGCCGCGGTGCTGCAGGAGATGGAACAGAGTTACGGCGGCGTCGGCGCCAGCACCCGCTTCCGCCTGGCCACCAAGGTCTTCGCCCACACCACGCAATATGACGGTGCTATCGCCAACTATCTCTCCAGCCTCAGTCCCGATGGCAGCCGGACAACCTTCCCGCAGACCCTGTCCTTGCAATTTAAGAAAGCGCAGGAACTGCGCTACGGCGAAAATCCCCATCAGGCCGCCGCCTTCTACCGCGACGGCAGCGGCGGCGGACTGGCGGACGCCCATCAACTGCAGGGCAAGGAACTATCTTACAACAATATCGGGGACGGTGATGCCGCCGTCGCGCTGGTGATGGAGTTTGCCGGACCCGCCTGTTGCGTGGTGAAGCACGGCAATCCCTGCGGCGTGGCCGTGGGGCCGGATCTGCTCAGCGCCTATCAGCGCGCGTGGGCCGGCGATCCGGTATCCGCCTTTGGCAGTATCATTGCCTGTAACCGGCCGCTGGACGCCCAGACTGCCGAACTCATTAGCGGCCAGTTCATCGAGATGGTACTGGCGCCTGCCATTTTGCCCGACGCCCGGCCCATTCTGGCCAAAAAGAAAAACCTGCGGGTGCTTGCCTTTGACGATGGTAGCGCCTGGCGGCGGGCAGGCTGGGATTACAAACGCGTGCGTGGCGGCCTGTTGGTGCAGGACTTTGACCAGGCCATGGAAGCGGAAGCGGACTGGAAAGTGGTCTCAGAACGCGCACCGACGGCACAGGAAGCCCACGACCTCGCCTTTGTCTGGCGGGTCGGTAAATACGTGCGCTCCAACGCCATTGTCTATGGCCGCGAAGGCCAGACCGTCGGCATCGGTGCGGGACAGATGAGCCGGGTGGATGCTGCCAAATGCGGTGCGGCCAAGGCCCTGGAACTGGGCTTCGATTTACACGGTGCGGCGCTGGCTTCTGACGCTTTTTTCCCTTTCCGCGATGGGGTCGATGCGGCCGCTGCTGCGGGCGTAAAGGCGATTATCCAACCCGGCGGCTCCATCCGTGATGAAGAAGTCATCGCCAGCGCCAATGAACACGGCATCGCCATGGTCTTCACCGGCGTGCGCCATTTCCGGCATGGTTAAGGAGGGAACGCAGATGGGCGCGAAAGTCATGGTCCTTGGCGGTGGCGGACGCGAACATGCCATCGCCTGGAAGCTGGCCCAGTCGGCCGAGGTGGCGGAGGTCTACTGCGTGCCCGGCAATCCCGGTACGGCGGTGGAGGCCAAAGTCCATAATCTGGCCCTGAAGCCGACGGATGCCGATCAGGTGGTCGCGGCCGCCCATGCGTTGGGCATCGCGCTGGTCGTCATTGGCCCCGAAGCCCCATTGGTAGCGGGCGTGGGTGATGCCCTGCGCCGGGCCGGCATTCTGGTCTTTGGCCCCAATACTGCCGGAGCGATGCTGGAGGGCAGCAAAGCCCACGCCAAAGCCTTCATGGAGCGGCACGGTCTTCCTACTGCCCGTTACGGACGTTTTACCGATACCGACGCGGCGCTGGACTACCTGCGTGACCATCCGTTGCCGGTGGTGGTCAAAGCCGATGGCCTGGCCGCTGGCAAGGGGGTCGTCGTAGCCTTCGAGCGAACAGAAGCCGAAGCCGCCATGCGCCAGTTCCTGCAATGGGGTCCCATCATCATCGAAGAATTTCTTGAGGGGGAGGAAGCCAGCTTCATCGCCATTGTGGTGGATGGCCAAGTCCTGCCGCTGGCGGGGTCGCAGGACCACAAGCGTCTGCTGGACGGCGATCAGGGTCCCAATACCGGCGGCATGGGTGCCTATTCCCCCACCCCCATCCTCGACACCGCCATGAGCGAGCGGGTGTTGCGCGAGGTGATGCGCCCCGCGGCACAAGGGTTGATGACGGATCGCACGCCCTACCGCGGCTTTCTCTATGCCGGTCTGATGATCGGCCCCGCCGGACCCAAAGTGCTGGAGTTTAACTGCCGACTGGGCGATCCCGAGACGCAGCCGCTGATGATGCGTTTGCGTTCCGATTTCTATACGCTTTTGCTGACCGCGGCCCGCGGCGATCCGCTGCCGACGGTTCTCGACTGGGACAGTCGCGCTGCCCTCTGCGTCGTGCTGGCGGCGGCGGGTTATCCTGATCATCCGCAGGTAGGTGACCTGATTCTCGGTCTCAACAAGACGCAGGGGGATGCGGTCAAAATCTTCCATGCCGGGACTACGGTAGACGACGACACCGTCATCACGGCTGGTGGTCGAGTGCTCGGCGTCACGGCACTGGGAGAAAGCCTGGCGATCGCTCAACAGCGGGCTTATGCCGCCGTCGTCGATATCCGCTGGCCGGGCTTGCAGTATCGGCAGGACATCGGCTACCGCGGCCTGCGGTACGCCTGATCGCGTTTTCGGCTGATGCTGCCCCGCCATCCACGCCGTCAGGATATTCGCCGGGGGGTAGAGCATTTACGGCGCGGTGGGGTCATCGCCTACCCTACGGAGGGGGTCTGGGGGCTGGGCTGCGACCCGCGCCAGCGCCGCGCCCTGCGCCGGATTCTGGCCCTGAAGGGGCGGCCACAACATAAAGGCGTTCTTCTGGTAGCAGGCCGGGCGGTAGAAACCCGGCACTACTGGTCTGCGCAGGGAATAGACCCGGCTCTGCTGGCACGGCTCTGGCCCGGAACGACACTGGTACTTCCCGCCGCACCGAAGGTCCCTTTCTGGATACGCGGACGCCATGAGGGCATTGCGGTGCGGATCAGTACCCATCCGGCCATCGTCGTGTTGTCGCGGGTCTTTGGCGGCGCCATGGTCTCCACCAGCGCCAATCCGGCAGGGCAACAACCAGCCCGCGACCTGCGCACCTTGTACCGCTATTTTGGTCGTTCCCTGTGGGTACTACCGGCCCGCCTGGGCGGTCAACGCCGCCCCAGCCGCATGGTCGATGCCTGCAGTGGCCGTGTCTTACGGGAGTAAAAGCATGCAACAGCCATCCTTAGACGAAATGGAAACTTTCCTCCGCAGCCTGCAGGATCGCGTCTGCGATGCCCTGGAAGCAGCAGACGGCGCAGCGAAATTCCGCGAAGATCTTTGGGAACGGCCCGGCGGTGGCGGCGGCCGCACCCGGGTTATTGCCGACGGCGCTTTGCTGGAAAAAGGCGGGGTCAACTTCTCCAAGGTCCATGGCGACCAGCTTCCCCCCTCGGCTACCGCGCACTGCCCCGAGCTGGCCGGACAGACCTTCACCGCCCTTGGCGTCTCTCTGGTGCTGCATTCCCGCAACCCTTACGTCCCCATCGTTCACATGAACTACCGATTTTTCTCGGCAGGACCGGTGTGGTGGTTCGGCGGCGGCGCTGACCTGACGCCCATCTACGGCTTTGAGGAAGACGCCCGGCATTTCCATAGCGCCCTCAAAACCGCCTGTGATCGCCACGACTCGGGCTTTTATCCGCGCTTCAAAGCCTGGTGCGACGACTACTTCACCATCAGGCACCGTCAGGAAATGCGCGGTATCGGTGGTATCTTTTTCGACGATCTCAACGGCGATGGCGCGCTTCTGCAGGCCTTCTGGGAGGATATGGCCAACAGCTTCCTCGACAGCTATCTGCCCATTGTCGCCCGGCGCCGGGACCTGCCCTACGGTGAACGCGAGCGGCAATTTCAACTCCTGCGCCGGGGGCGCTATGTGGAATTCAACCTCGTCCATGACCGCGGCACCCTCTTCGGCCTGCAGTCCGGCGGGCGCACCGAAAGTATCCTCATGTCCCTGCCGCCCCTGGCGGCCTGGGCCTACGACTGGCAGGGCGAAGCCGGTAGCCCCGAAGCCCGCCTCAAGGAAGACTTCCTCACACCCAGGGATTGGGCATGAGCTACGGCCTGCTACGCCCCCTGCTTTTTACGCTGGACCCGGAGCGCGCCCACACCCTGAGCATCGCTGCGCTGAAAGCACTGGGGCGCATGCCACAGAGCATGGCCTACCTGACAAAGCACTATAGCGTCACCGATCCACGTTTGGCGCAGGACTTTTGGGGCCTGCATTTTGCCAACCCCGTCGGCCTCGCTGCCGGCTATGACAAGGACGCCCGCGCGGCCGCCGCCCTCCCTGCCCTCGGCTTCGGCTTCATCGAAATCGGCACCGTGACCCCGCGCCCGCAGCCGGGTAATCCGCGCCCCCGGGTCTTTCGTTATCCGGCAGAGCAGGCTGTCATCAACCGCATGGGTTTCCCCGGTGAAGGGGCTGCGGCAGTTGCCCAAAGACTGGCGGCATTACCTGGCCATCCGGTGCCTATCGGCATCAATCTCGGCAAAAACAAGGAGACCCCGCTGGAGCGGGCGCAGGATGACTATGTCGCCGCGCTGGAGTTGCTCTTTCACTATGGCGACTATCTCTGCATCAACGTCAGCTCACCCAACACGCCGGGGCTGCGCCTGCTGCAGGGGGAGGAAGCCTTACGGGGACTGCTCAGTGCCGTTGCTGCAGCCAACCAACGTCTGGCCGTGCAGCAGCAGCGCCCGCCTCTGCCTCTGCTCCTGAAGATCGCGCCAGATCTGGATAATGATGATCTCAACGCTATCGGTGGTCTGGCCTTAGGCACGGAACCTCTGGTGGATGGTTTTATCGCCACCAATACCACTGTAGAACGCCCGACCTCCCAGCCCGGACTTTCCGAAAGCGGGGGCCTGAGCGGCGCACCATTGCTGGAGCGATCCAATGCCGTCATCGCGCAACTCTATCGTGCGACCCAGGGACAGGTACCCATCATTGGCGTCGGTGGTATCCTCAGTGCGGCAGATGCCTATGCCAAGGTCCGGGCGGGAGCCAGTCTATTGCAGGTCTATAGCGGGCTGATTTTTCGGGGACCGGAACTGGTGCGGGAGATTCTGGAAGCGCTGCCGGAGCTGTGGTTAAAGGATGGTTATCCCGATCTTGCGCACGCGCGGGGTAGTGCCGCCTGATATCCTCTCCGCCACAACATCCGAACGGCTCTTTTGGAGGTTTTCTGCTTGTTGGAAATCCCTGAACATGTTAAACAGTTAAAAACACGTTTCATAAGTCATCAATGAATTACACCTGTTATTCAGGCCGGTTATTCGCATTATCAAAGAGTATTTTCCATGACACCTAAAATCCATATCATCGGTTTCATAATGCGCACTGCAAGCCTCCTGGTTATTTTCGGATCACTGGCGGGCTGTGCTGCCGTCTCTGATACCGCATCGGCGACCGGGGATATGGTCGGTGCCGGGGCGTCCCTGATCCCCTGAGCAACTCGCGGATTTCTACCCCAAGCCTCTGCTTCTTGTAGAGATGCAGGATTTTCCGTACCTGTACAAACTGGCCATGATGACCTCGTGTAATACGCGGGACGGATTACTACTGGGGGGATCAAAATGGAAAAAATCCGGTGACCGTAAGGCCACCGGATAGAGGACTTTTGGAAAACCTCCGCTAACTCGCGGATACCAATCAGACTTTAGAACTTGGCCGTCACGCTGGCACCGACAAAAGCCGGTGCGCTCGCCTGCGCGCTAATGAAGTTTCCGCCATAATTTGCACTCCGCAACTGTTCATATTCATAGGGAATGTAGTTGGCGTTGAAAATGTTATCCACATACAAGTCAACAGTGACTTTTTTCACGCCCATATCACCCGGCCGCCACGCATAACCCAGATTAAGATTGGTGATATTGTAGGGATGCAAGGAAACGCCTGCAGGCGCACCCTTATTGGTGTTGATATACTGGGAACCGACAACATGGTCGGTAACCCGTGCACTGAATCCGGCGTAGTGATAACCCAGACCGAAGTTGAGGTTGTACATGGGGACATCGCCAACGTATTCCCCATTGCTGACGGATGCACCATCGGCGGCATCAAAGTTCGACGTATATTTAGCATCGGTCAGACTATAGTTGATGAACGCATTCATATTGTAGGGTAATTTAGTGCCTGACAGGAAAAGAGAATTTTTGAAATTCTGTCGCTAGCAAATCGAACGGGATGGCCATTTGATGGAATTATAATGCCAGTTTTTTGCAATGGCGGAAGATCGTGACGCTTTTTTTGACGAATACCGTAGATTTTTGACAGCCGTTCCCCTTGGAAGTTCTGCAATGTTTCAAAAAATATGTGGGTTAAGCCGATTTTCGGTATATACATCGCTGCTCAGCCTCCTGGGTCATCAAAACAGCTCCCAAGCGA
>JBBIUH010000009.1:0-34121 GCA_037440305.1 Acidithiobacillus sp. | reverse complement strand
GAAATTTTTTACGCAAATCAAACATAAATGGAACCACACTAGTGTTTGATCAGAAATCGGCGCTGAAGCGCAATCCAGAGCGTCGTCATATACCTACAAATTTCAATAATTAAGGAACATTTTTCCTATGGATGAATTTAAATGTCTCACACTAAAATCAAACGGTAACCACCTTAGCGCAATAAAAACACATTGCAATATTTTTAATAGCGACCGCAACACAAATCAAATAAATGCCCAAAATACATATCAAGCAATTTGGGATACAGGGGCAACAAATACAGTTGTCACCAGCAAAGTCACCACAGAGTGCGATTTACCACATATAGACTTTTGTGAAGTTCACGGCGTAAGCGGTATTGTACGCACAAAGGTCTATCTTGCAGCGATAATTTTACCAAACAGTGTTGGCATTTATCCGGTTCGTGTTACAGAAGGAAATCTTCCTGGTGGAGATAATGGCGACGTATTGATTGGTATGGATATTATTAATCTTGGTGATTTTTCAATAACGAACTTCAACAACAAAACGGTTTTCTCGTTTCGCGTTCCATCTAGGTGTCACGTTGACTTTGTTCAGCAGCATCTAGAACATTCAAAAATGAGAAAACCCAGCAAAAAACGCAAATAGTGATCCCTTTAGGCAACGTAATTTAAACGTTCTGTAAATTTTATATGCAAATAAACCAACGTTTTCTGATCGCGGTAGAGATACCCATCACTGGGCACCACCCGCACAGATCCCGGCGGGTGCAATTTACCCACAGGGCTCCCACCTCGGGTGTTTGCTGGCAAAGCGTTTGTTTGACCAAGGGTGTAGGAGCGGGGGCTGGGTAACCATGTTTCAGCGCGGCGCGCAGATGATCGTGTTGCTCGTGGGCGGCTCCAAACGCACACAGAAGAACGATATCAAGCGTGCCAAGGCGCTCGCGGCACTGCTGGACTGACAGGAGAAGCGAACATGAGCAAACGTATCAAGGTGGACGATCTACCCGAGTTCGACGCCGCACAGTACCTCGACAATGATGCGACCATCGCCGCCTACCTGACCGACATTCTGGAGGCGAAGGACGCCGGACCTGCTGGCCGCCGTGCTCGGCGACATTGCCCGTGCTCGCGGCATAACAGAAATCGCCAAGTCGGCTGGCATCACACGCGAAGCCTTGTACAAGGCTTCGCGCCCGGACAGCGAACCGCGTTTCGATACGGTTAACCGTGTCTGCGCCGCCCTCGGCGTTCGGCTGGTAGCCCAAGCCATACACGCCTGACCGGATACACGCGCGCCGGCTATCGTGCCGCCAGCGCCCTGGACCCGGCCCAGTGGCGGGCGAACTGCCGCGCCACCCGGCCACTGCGCGAGCCGCGCTGCAAGGCCCAGCGCAAGGCTTCCTCCCGCCATTCCGCCTGCGGCGTCCGCACCCCCAGGCGCTGCAGATGGATAATGCAAATATCCAGATACATCGCCTGATCAAAGGGATAAAAGCCCAGCCATAAGCCGAAGCGCTCAGAGAGGCTGATTTTTTCTTCCGCCGTCTCGCCGGGGATAATTTCCTCACCGTGGCGCTGATATTCCTCGTTGTCGGCGAAATGACGCGGCATCAGATGCCGCCGGTTGCTGGTGGCGTAGAGCAGCACGTTGTCCGGACGCGCCTCCACCCCGCCGTCCAGCAGCGATTTAAGGGCCTTGTAGCCGGGGTCGTCGGCGCCGAAAGACAGGTCATCGCAGAAGAGCACAAAGTAATAGGCCTGCTGTGGATCGGCCGCCTGCAGCGCCGCCAGAATCTCCGGCAGGTCGAGGATGCCGTCCGGGTCGATTTCAATCACCCGCAGCCCCTGATCCGCATAGCGACGCAGGAGCGCCTTGACCAGCGAAGACTTCCCCGTGCCCCGCCCGCCCCAGAGTAAGGCGTCATTGGCGGGAAAACCGGCGACAAACTGGCGGGTATTCAAGTCCAGTGCGGCCTTGGTGTCCTCGATACCGAGCAGTTCGTCCATCTCCGGCAAGTCCACGCGGGCCACTCCTTCCAGACGGCCACCGAGGGGCAGATGGCGCCAGCGGGCGGCCTTTACCCCGGCAAAATCGGGCAGAGGATGGCTGCTGCTGTCCCCCAATAGGGCAGCTAAACCCTGAATCACCTGTTGACGTTCCACTGTCCACGAACTCCTTTCTGTGATTAGATAGCGTAAGCTTAACCCCATTTACCGTGGCGCGTCATGAAACTGCTTACCGATTTCCTCCCCATCATCCTCTTTTTCGTGGCCTACAGGATTCACGGGATCTACACGGCCACCGAGGTGCTCATCGTTGCCGCCGTCCTGCTGATGGCCTGGCAGTGGTGGCGGCGGGGCCGGGTCGAGACCATGACCTGGGTCTCCACCCTGCTCATCCTGACCTTCGGCGGCCTGACCCTGTATTTCCATAATGACACCTTCATCAAGATCAAACCCAGCATTCTCTATGTGCTGTTCGCTGCGGCCCTGCTCTTTACCCACTGGCGCGAGGAGCCGCTCCTGCAACATTTGATGGGCGGACAACTGCCGGCCGCGCTGCCCCTGTCTTTCTGGCGGCGCCTTAATGGCTACTGGATTGCCTTCTTTCTCTTCGGTGCCGTCCTGAACCTGGTCGTGGCCTATGCGTTTTCAACAGGTATCTGGGTGGATTTCAAGCTCTTCGGCATGCTCGCCATCACCGTCATTTTCGTGCTCTTTCAAGCAGTGGTGATCTCGCGTGCTTTGCCGCAAGAGGCTAAGGATAGCGATTCGTCGGCGTAGTCACTGATCAACGGAGACAGTTGCCAACTTGCTGCAAATGGGGCAGTTTTAGGAGCACGCATCTCACCGACAGGATCTAATGGCTCATGTATTACTGTATTATTGGCACGGACAATCCCGACTCCCTGAGCAAACGACAGATGGCGCGGGGCGATCATCTGGCGCGCCTGCATCAGTTGCAATCCGAGGGGCGTTTACTGACTGCGGGGCCATTCCCCGCCATAGACAGTGAAGAACCGGGCGAAGCGGGCTTTACCGGTAGCCTGATCATTGCCCGTTTTGACTCGCTGGAGGATGCCCATACCTGGGCTGCCGCCGAACCTTATCTCAGTGCCGGTGTTTACGCAGATGTCAGCGTTCGCCCTTATAAAGGAGTATTTTTGCCATGAACAAAGAAATCCTTGGTAATTTATTGCGTGACGCCCTGAATCCGGAATTCCTGGAAATCAATGACCGGACGGAATCCCACAGTGGTCATGCATCGTCCGGCAGTGGCGGGCATTACGAGCTGCGCATTGTCAGCAGCCAGTTCGCGGGCTTGGCCCCATTGGCACGTCACCGCCTGGTCAATGCGGCCACCGACCCGGTGCGTCAGGAGATACACGCGCTGTCGATCAAGGCCTATAGCCCGGAGGAGTTTGCCGCCCAAAACCAGCCCAAAACACAGCGTCCAGCCATCGCCCTGAATGTCCTTTAGGGGCGGCGTGCTCAGATGCCAGCCGATAGCTTCGTCCGCAGCTTCCGCGAGTCTTCGCCCTACATTCATCGCTTTCGCGGGCAGACCTTCGTCATCAACTTCGGTGGCGACGCCCTGGCGGATGGCAGCATCCGCAGCCTCGCCCACGATATCGCCCTGCTCAACAGCCTGGGCATCAATGTCGTCCTGGTGCATGGGGCCGGGCCGCAGATTGACGCGGCACTGCTGGCCCACCAACTGCGCACCGAGCGGGTCAACGGCAAGCGCATCACCGACCTGGCGGCCATGCAGGTACTCCGCGAGGCGGTAGGCGGCGCCCGCCTGGTGGTGGAGGCGGCATTGTCCGAGGGACAAATGGGCTCGCCCATGGCTCATGCCGGGTTGCAGGTGGTCAGCGGCAACTTCATCATCGCCCAGCCCCTCGGGGTGCTGGAGGGCGTGGACTACCAGTATACCGGGCAGGTACGGAGGGTGGCGACAGAGGCCATCCAACGCCATCTTGCCGCCGACGAAATCGTCCTGCTCTCCCCCATCGGCGTCTCGCCGACGGGCACCCTGTTCAACATCCGCGCGGAGGAAGTGGCCGTAGCGGCGGCCTTGGCCTTGCACGCCGCCAAGCTGGTTTTTTTCATGGATGAAGACGGCGTAACCGATGCCCAGGGCCAACTCCTGCGCCAGGTTACCCTGTCTGAACTGCCGGATTTACTCACCCGGGACGATATTCAAGGTGACCTGCGCGAGCATCTGCACAGCGCCGCGGTCGCCTGCGCCGGAACGGTGGATCGTGTCCACCTCATATCCCGGCATGTGGACGGTGCGCTGCTGCGCGAACTCTTCACGCGCGATGGTCTCGGTACCCTCATCTCCCAGGACCCTTTCGAACATCTGCGGGCCGCCACTGTCGCCGATATTCCCGGCATCCTCGATCTGATCGGTCCCATGGAAGAGCGTGGCGTGCTGGTGCGGCGCAGCCGGGAACGCCTCGAAATGGAAGCAGATCACTTCGTGGTCATGGAACGGGACGGCAAGATCATCGGCTGTGCGGCCATGTACCCCTACCCTGATCAGGGAATGGCCGAAGTCGCCTGCCTCGCGGTAGACAGCCGCTACCGCCGCCAGGGGCGCGGAGAGCGGCTGCTCGACTACTGTCAGGAACGCGCGCGGGAGCAGAAGCTGGAACAGATCTTCGTGCTCAGCACCCAGACAACCCACTGGTTTCTGGAGCGCAACTTTCACCACGGCACTTTGGAGGATTTACCGGTGCCGCGGCAGCACCTCTACAACCTCCAGCGCCGCAGTCAGGTATTTTTTCGCAGCCTGAAAGCGTGAAACGGGGTCAGGAAGGTTCGGCGACCACTGCATGCTCCTCGGTTTCGCCCTCCGGAGAGAACCCCGTATCCTCCCCCCGTTCCGTGGCGGCGGCGCGGTCAGGCTGCTTGGACAAGCCCCCGGTGCGGCCATCATAGCGATTGACCACCGTGCAGCGGCGGGCGATGAAGCCACCCTTTTCCGTCTCACTGGACTCAAGATCAAACTCCAGAATGATATCCCGGCTCGGGAGGTCATCCGTATCCAATTCGCGCGGCAGGTCAGAAATATGGACAAAGGCCGACTCGTAAGGAGAGTCCTCCTGCCGGGTATCGGTCACCCACAAACGGGCGGAAATACCGGTCAAAAAACGGATGAAACCGAAGCCGCGGTCCGCCTCCCAGCGGATGCAGATACCGCGGATGCGTGAGCCTATTTCTCCCCACGGCACCCGCACGTCACCGCGGGTGGGAATCAGCCCGGGCACCAGATAACCGGAGTAGAAGGCGTCCGCTTCATGATGCAATTCTCTGGAGACATTTTTGAACGCCAGCACTTCGACTCGGCATCCCTTATTCTGCAATGCGCGGACCACCTGCAGGAAATCCCCGTCACCCGTGACCAGCAGCACCTGATCCAGCCGCTCGGATTGCAGCATCACATCCACCGCCAGATCCAGATCGGCATTGGCCTTGGACATGCTGTTGCCTTCTTCGTCCACGAACCAGCGCACCGGCTTTTCGATGATTTTCCAGCCCAGATCGCGCACCGCCTGCTGATAGCCACGAATCCGTTCCCGGTACTCGCGGTCACGCTTCATGCGCTCGCCATCCACCGCCATATAGGTGTTCAGGCGCAGTAGTCGCGCCCCATCTTCCCGCCCGGCGAAGCGCCGCAGCACGTCATAACGCATGGCATAACCACCGTTATAGCGAATATTTTCGGCATCCACATAGACGCCAATATGTAGCTCACCAGTACTCATAAATGCTCAGGACTCCAGGATCGCGCCGTTGGCTGCGTTAGTCACCAGCTTACGATAACGGCGCAACCACGGTGACTTCAGGGGCTTTTCTATCGGCACCCAGTGCTTGTGGCGTTCGGCCAATTCTTCGTCACTCAGGTCGACGTGGATTTTGCCGTTGTCGAGGTCAAGAGAAATAATGTCACCATCTTTTAGCAGACCAATGGGGCCGCCCTCCGCTGCCTCCGGGGAGATGTGGCCGATACAAGCCCCGCGGGTCGCTCCACTGAAACGGCCATCGGTAATCAATGCCACACTTTCGCCCAAGCCCATGCCCATGATGTTGGCGGTAGGCGTCAGCATTTCCGGCATTCCGGGACCACCCTTGGGGCCTTCGTAACGGATCACCACCACATCACCGGCCTTGACCGCACCGGCGAGAATGCCTTCTGCCGCTGTTTCCATACTCTCAAAAATCTTCGCGGGTCCCGAGAATTTCCGCATCGCGGGCAATACCGCACCAATTTTGACGATACCGCCTTCAGGCGCGAGATTGCCAAAGACCACCCGCAGACCACCGGTGGTTGAAATGGGATCGCTGGCCAGATGGATGATCCTGCTGTCCTTGACCGCCGCCGCCGCTACGATCTCGCGCAGGCTCTGGCCACTCACTGTCGGCTTATCCAGATGCAGCACATCGGGGTTGCGCTTGTGCACCTCATGGAGGATAGCCGGGATACCACCGGCGCGGCCGATGTCCTCGATATGCACCGTAGACAGGGCTGGCGATATCTTGGCAAGGTAGGCCACCCGCTGCGCCAGATCGTTCAGCCGCGCCAGCGGGTAATTCAGACCGGCCTCCCGGGCGATGGCCAGGGTGTGCAGCACCGTGTTGGTGGAACCGCCCATGGCCATATCCAGTGTGAACGCATTATCGATGGCATCGAAATCCACCAGTTGCCGCATGGTCGGCCCGCCCGCCATGGCCAGTGCCACCACCCGGTCCGCAGCTTGCCGCACCAGATCGCGGCGTGCCGCCGCCGTCGCCAGGATGGTACCGTTGCCGGGCAGCGCAATACCGAGGACCTCCATCAGGCAGTTCATGCTGTTGGCCGTGAACATGCCGGAGCAGGAGCCGCAGGTCGGACAGGCCTTGTCCTCGATCTCTTTGAGGCGGATTTGGGTGATCTGCCCGCGCTTGAACTGTCCGACCGCCTCAAAGGCCGTCACCAGATCGATCGCCGTTCCGTCAGACAGATGACCGGCCTCCATGGGGCCGCCGGAGACGAATACCGTGGGGACGTCACAGCGCAGCGCGCCCATGATCATACCGGGCACGATCTTGTCGCAGTTGGGGATACAGATGAGCGCGTCCAGGTGATGGGCCTGCACCACCGTCTCGATGGAGTCCGCAATCAGCTCACGGCTCGGCAGCGAGTAACGCATACCATCGTGACCCATGACGATACCGTCATCCACACCGATGGTATTGAACTCGAAGGGCACGCCCCCTGCCGCACGGATATTCTCCTTGACGATGCGTCCGAACTCCTGCAGATGCACATGGCCGGGAATGATGTCAATGAAGGAATTGGCCACCCCGATGAAGGGCTTGTCCATATCCTGGTCGGTGATACCGCAGGCCTTGAGCAGAGCGCGGTGGGGAGTGCGTTCAAAACCTTTTTTGATCATATCGGAGCGCATGAGGTCCTCGTGGCAAGTTCAGCAGGGGATGCATCGCGTGGATAACACCCGGATAGCGGCGCGACAGGCTACAGCGTAAAAGCACACTGACCGCCTGGTTGGTGCTTGGAGTATAGGGCCAAGTGTGAGACAGGCCAAGAAGCAGTATAGGAAGCCTCATGAATAAACTGACTGCTGCATAGAGCGGACATTCAACCCTGCGGCGCAGGCGCTGGCCGCAACCACTCGTCCCATATCGCCAGCAATACGGCCAGCAGCACCGGCCCCAGGAACAACCCGAGAAAACCGAAGGCGAGAATGCCGCCCAACACCCCGAAGAGCACCAGTAGAAATGGAATCCGTACTGCGTTGGAAATCACCAGCGGGCGAATCAGGTTATCAATCCAGCTCACCACCAGCGCACCCCACAGGGCCAGTCCTACTCCCGCCCAGATATCCCCTTGAAAGAGCAGCCAGATGCTCGCAGCGCCCCAGACCAGGGGGGTACCAAAGGGAATAAAGGAAAACAGCAAGGTGATGATGGCCAGCAGTACGGGCGCGGACAGTCCTGCCACCGCGTAACCCACCCCCGCAAGCGCACCCTGCGCCATCGCGGTCGCCAGAATGCCATAAATCACCGCACGGATGGTGCTGGCCACCGTCCGTAGATAAGCGTCGCCCCGCTGTCCCAGCACCTGGCCGACAAAACGGCGCAACTGATCCAGCAGCAGTTCGCCATGCCGGTAGAAGAAAAAGGCGGTGATGAGAACGAGTATAAGCAAAGCACCGAAACGCCCGATCCCGCCCGCAACACTGCCCAGCCGCCCCGCCCAAGCGGAGAGGTCGGGAGACAGAGCGCCGGGCATCAGTTTCGCCTTCCAGGGGGCGGGGATCTGCGCGAGCAGATCGTGCACCCAAGGTATCTGATTCAGCCTTGCTTCCAGGGTCGTGCGTGCATCCAGGCTGCCGAGGTCGGTCAGTAGGTGGTGCAACTCCGTGCCCAGGGTGATACTCAGGAAAAGTACGGGAAGAATAAAAATCAGTGCCAGCATGAGCGTGGCGCCTGCTGCTGCCAGCACGGGCGGCCAATGTCGGCGCATGGGACCGGCCAGCGGCCAGGTCGCATAAACGAGAACAGCCGCCCAGCCAAGTGTTGGCAAAAAGGGAGCAAGGATTTTCCAGACCAGGGCAAAAAAGAGAACGGCGGCGAGCAATTGGCCGAAGGCGAAGCGCAGATCGCGAACCGTCAGATCCGCGAGACGCATCGTGATTTAGCGCCGCGCGACGCCGCTTTCTCGCGCGGCAAAGGTCACTGCGCCAGAGACCCGCTGCCGTAGACGCGGGTCCAGAGGTTTGGGGATAATGTACTCGGGGCCAAAGGCCAGACCTTGCGGTGCAGTCAGCCCATAAGCAGCCTGCACCACATCCGGCACCGGCTCCCGCGCCAGCTTCGCCAACGCATCCACCGCCGCCAGCAGCATGGACTGGTTGATCTGCCGAGCCCGGCAATCCAGCGCGCCGCGGAAGAGGAAGGGAAAGCCCAACACATTGTTGACCTGATTGGGCATATCCGAACGACCCGTGGCGATGATAGCGTCAGGACGCAGGCGCCGCGCTACGGCGGGGTCCACCTCAGGATCGGGGTTGGCGAGTGCAAAAATCACTGGCTTGGGCGCTAGCGTCGGCAGCGCCGCTTCCGGAATGGCGCCGCGCACAGAGACGCCGATGACCACATCGGCATTGCGCAACATCGCCGCCAGATCCCAGTCCCGGGGCGCCACTGCAAAGGGCTTATGCCATTGGGTGAGGTCCGTACGTCCGCGGTGCAGCACACCGTGCAAATCGCTCAGGAAGATATCCGCTACCCCCAGCGCCCGCAACATACGCGCAATGGCAAGTCCGGCGGCGCCAGCACCAACAATAGCGACCTTGATGCGACCTAATTCCTTACCCTGCAATTCCAGTGCATTCTGCAACGCCGCAGCCACGATCACCGCCGTACCATGCTGATCATCGTGGAATACAGGGATGTCCAGCATGGCCTGCAAGGCCTCTTCGACCTGAAAACAGACCGGAGCACCGATGTCTTCCAGATTGATGCCGCCAAAACCAGGGGCGATAGCCGCCACTACGTCGATGAGATGTTCGGCATCGCGCGCCTGCACTTCGATATCAAAAGCATCAATATCCGCGAAGTGTTTGAAGAGCAGTGCCTTGCCTTCCATGACCGGTTTACCCGCCAGCGGCCCGACATTGCCCAGACCGAGCACCGCCGTACCGTTACTGACTACGGCGACGAGGTTGCCCTTCGCGGTATAGTCGTAGGCCTTCTCCGGATCGTCGGCGATCTCCCGCACCGGAGCGGCGACTCCGGGCGTGTAGGCCAGAGACAGATCTTCCTGGCTGCTGCAGGGCTTGCTCGGTATGACCGAAAGCTTACCCGCTGGCGTGCGGGCGTGGTACTCCAGTGCCCGTCGCCGCAGATCTGTCTGGGTATCCGTCTCCGTCATAGCGATTTACTGACCGCCGTAACGCTTGCGGAACTTCTCTACCTGACCAGCGGCAGAAACGGCGCGCTGCTTGCCGGTGTAGAAGGGATGACATTCGGAGCAGAGGTCGATGTGCAGGTCGCGGTTCGCGGTCGAGCGCGTCTTGAAGACGTTGCCGCAACTGCAGGTGACGGTGATTTCTTCGTACTTGGGATGAATATCGGTTTTCATGATAGCTACTCTCGGGGCCTCGACACAAAGAGGCGAATTATAGGGATGGACAGGGCAGGCGTCCAGCGGACCCGCTCAACGGTTCATGGAGTCGAAGAACTCCGCGTTTGTTTTGGTACCACGCACCTTGTCGAGCAGAAACTCCATGGATTCCACCGGGTCCATGGGCGCCAGCAACTTGCGCAATACCCACATTTTACTGAGCATGTCGGCCTGGACCAGCAGTTCTTCACGACGGGTGCCGGATTTATTGAGATTGATGGCAGGATAGGTGCGCTTCTCGGCGAGGCGGCGGTCGAGGTGCACTTCCATATTGCCGGTACCCTTGAACTCCTCGAAGATGACTTCGTCCATCTTGGAACCGGTTTCCACCAGGGCCGTGGCAATAATGGTCAGGCTGCCGCCCTCTTCGATGTTGCGCGCGGCGCCGAAGAATCGTTTAGGCTTCTGCAGCGCGTTGGCGTCCACACCGCCAGTCAGTACCTTGCCTGAGGACGGCACCACGGTGTTGAAGGCGCGCGCCAGACGGGTAATGGAGTCGAGCAGAATGACCACATCGTGTTTGTGCTCGACCAGGCGCTTGGCCTTTTCCAGGACGATTTCGGCAACCTGGGTGTGGCGCGTCGCCGGTTCATCAAAGGTGGAGGAGACCACCTCGCCCTTCACCGAGCGCTGCATCTCCGTCACTTCTTCCGGGCGCTCATCAATGAGCAGCACGATCAGATAGCATTCAGGATGATTGGCGGTGATGGCATGGGCAATCTGCTGCAGCAACACCGTCTTGCCTGTTTTAGGCGGGGCAACGATCAGCCCGCGCTGGCCCTTACCTATGGGTGACACCAGATCAATGATCCGCGGCGCCATTTCGCCGTAGGGGATATTGTCGGATTCCAGACGCAGTCGCTCTTCGGGGAACAGTGGCGTCAAATCGTCGAAGTTCACCTTGTTGCGAGTCGCTTCCGGCGCTTCAAAATTGATGCTCTCCACCTTGAGCAGTGCGAAATAGCGCTCTCCCTCTTTGGGAGGACGAATCTGCCCGGAAACCGTGTCTCCGGTCTGCAGATGAAAGCGCCGCACCTGCGATGGCGAGACATAAATGTCATCCGGCCCCGCCATATAAGACCCGGAGGCCGCGCGCAGGAAACCAAAACCATCCTGCAGAATTTCCAGCACGCCCTCGCCGTAAATGGCATCCCCGTTGCGCGCGTGCGCCTTGAGGATATTGAAGATGATTTCCTGCTTCTTCTGGCGGGCGGTACCCTCCAACCCCATATCCTGACAGATCACCGCCAGTTCAGCGGCTGTTTTGCGCTTGAGATCGGTCAGATTCATCGCCGAAGCGCCAGGCGCCGGACAAAGCGTACCATCGTCTTCGTCAAGCAGAATGTCTTCGTTGGGGAAGGACTTGGGCGTCCGGGGAGATTTACGGCGGGGACGTGGTGTATTCAAAGTTGGCTATCCAGGAATGCGGTCAGTTGGGCTTTACTCAGGGCACCCACCTTGGTGGCTTCAAGCTTGCCAGCTTTGAAGAGGAGCAATGTGGGAATACCGCGAATGCCGTACTGAGGGGGGGTGTTGGGATTTTCGTCGATATTGAATTTGGCAACCTGCAGGCGGTCGGCATATTCGCCAGCGATATCTTCCAGAATGGGGGCAATCATCTTGCAAGGTCCGCACCATTCGGCCCAAAAATCGACCAGAACCGGTTTGGAAGACTTCAGTACATCCGTTTCAAAACTGTCATCAGATACATAAAGAATAGCGTCACTCATTGGAGGGGACTCCTCAGTCAGTTGGGTACAGCGCTTTGGTGGATATTCATGAGATTTTTATCGTTCGAGGGGTTCAACCCGAGACCACATGCGCCGGATGGCGCCCGCAGATAAGCACTTCTTTCAGTCCATAAGGTGGTTGAAGGATAGCACGATAAAACTGGGATGCAAGAGCGATGGGCAGTCACTTTCGTTAAAGTTTTAAGCCAGTAAGGGTGGCGGAGAGAGAGGGATTCGAACCCTCGATGGAGTGTTTAGCCCCATACTCCCTTAGCAGGGGAGCGCCTTCAGCCGCTCGGCCATCTCTCCGGTAACGGGATTCTAACCCGTTGCGGGGGCTGAGGTCAAAACCTGATGCACCGGCCGGATACAGGAGATTGGTGTGGTCGCCACCGCGAGGTTGGCGTATGGTAAACCATCTGCGTTTGGCAAAGCTTGGAAAGGATGGCGTGACTGCACTTCTGGTTCTGAACAATCTGGCAAAACGGCTTCCCGGAGACCCCCAGCGTTGGTTATTCCGCAATGCGAGCCTCAACATAGCACCAGCAGACTTCGTAGCCATCATGGGGGAAAGCGGCGTTGGCAAAAGCACCCTGCTCAATATTATTGCCGGTCTGGATCGCCCCGATGCAGGGCACATGACTTTCAAGGGTCAACCGCTCGACACCCTGGATGACGACGCGCGTACGCTCCTGCGACGGCGGCACATGGGTTTTGTGTTTCAGGCCTTTCATCTGATCCCGCAATTGACTGTAGAGGAAAACATCGCCCTGCCCTGGCGACTGAACGGCCTCTCCCGGCGTGACATGAATCAGCGGGTTAAAATACTGGCGGAACGGCTAGGCATTGGCAGTCACCTGAATGCCTGGCCAAGAGAGCTTTCCGGCGGCGAAATGCAGCGGGTTGCGGTAGCGCGGGCGGTAGTACATCGCCCGTCACTGATCCTTGCCGACGAACCGACAGGCAGTCTCGACGCCGAATCTGCGGAAACCGTGCTCAGCCTCCTGCGTGAAGCGGGAGAAGCGGAAGGGGCTGCTGTTTTACTGGTGACCCACTCGGCGACGGCGGCAGGCTGGGCGCAGCGGCGTCTGCGTTTCGACGCACAGGGCTTCCGTTTCCTGTGATCACCCGGATTCCGTGGCAGGCGGCCGTGTGGCGCCCCCTGCGCCAAAGGTCGGGCGCGAGTGTGCTGGCTATCATCGGCATTGCGCTGGGGGTCGCGCTGGGACTGGCCATCGCCCTCATCAACATGCAGGCCGTGAGTGATTTTTCGACCGGATTGCGCCGCCTGTCGGGGCAGGCTGACCTGGCGCTGACGGCGCCGGGACGGGGCTTTTCCGAACAATGGTATGTGCGCCTGAGTATGGCCAAAGGTGTGGCCGTAGCTACTCCGGAAATCCGCTTGCAGGCGCCGGTGCTGCATCCTGCCAGCAAAGGGATGCTCCATATTCTGGGTATTGACGCCTTTCAGGCGGCGCGTATGGGGCAACCGCTGCTGCCTTTCAATCTGCATAACCCGCTTGCCATGCTGACCCCTGACCACATTGCCCTGAGCCCGGCGGCGCTGGCCCATCTCGGCCTGCGGGTAGGTGATACGCTGACGCTCGATGCGGATGGGCAGCCACGCACGCTACAGATCATCGGGGAACTACCCGGTATGGGCGATAACGGAGCATTCGGCGTCATGGATATTGCGGCGGTGCAGTGGTTGTGGGGACAGGTGGGTGCCGTGAATCAGGTGGACCTGCGCCTGCGTCCCGGAACGAGCACCGGCGACTTCCTGGCGCGGTGGCGTGGCCATCTGCCGGCTGGCGCCGTGTTGCAAAGTCCGGCGCAGCAGGGGCGGGTAGCAGCGGACGCATCGCGCGCCTATCGGGTGAATCTGCTGGTGCTGTCGCTGGTGGCGCTGTTTACCGGGGCCTTTCTCGTCTATTCCACCCTGGCCATGGGGGTGGTGCGGCAGCGGCAGCAACTGGCGCTGTTGCGGGTCCTAGGCCTGCGCCGCCGCGAAGTCGTATTGGCCGTATTGTTGCAGGGGGTGGTCTTGGGTCTGCCGGGTGCGCTGCTGGGTCTGCCGCTGGGGGTGCTGGCGGCCCGGCTGGCCTTGGCACATATGGGTGGCGACCTCGGGGCGGGGTACTTCAGTGCCACGGCTTTGCATCTGCAATGGCATCCTGGACTCATGCTGATCTTTTTTGTGGCGGGCCTGGGCGCAGCGCTGACCGGCGCCTTTTTACCGGCTTGGGAAACCAGCCGGGCGCCCCCTGCCCTGGCATTGCGTGCCGGCTCTGAAGAACAAGGCCATCAGCTGCGTCAGCATCCCTGGATAGGTCTGCTGCTCTTGGGACTAGCCTTGGCAGGGTCTTTAGCGCCGGCCATCCACGGTATCCCCTATCTGGCCTACGGCGCGGTAGCCTGCCTGCTCTTCGCCCTGCTCTTTTTGTTGGCACCGCTCCTGCGCGGACTGCCCCGGCTTTTTCCCCTGCCCCATGCACCCGTCTGGCGTCTGGCCTTGGAACAACTGCGGGGCGCGCCGGGGCGGGCGGCGCAAAGCCTGGCTGCAGTGGTAGTGGCCTTTAGTCTGGTCGTGGCCATGGCGGTGATGGTGGGTTCATTCCGCGACTCGGTCGCCAACTGGCTGACCGACATCTTACGCGCGGACCTCTATGTACAGGCAGGGATGAATAGGGACGCATTCCTCCCCCATGGCGCAGCGCACCAGCTTTGCGCACTGCCCAATGTCCGCGCCTGCTCACCCCTGCGGCGAGTCACCCTGAATTTATTGCCGGGACATCCACCCGTGATGCTTCTCGCGCGGGGCATGAACAGCAGCGATCCAGAGCGGGAATTGCAGATACTCCATGCGGTCAGGGTCGGGCCACAACAACCGCCGCCCGTGTGGATTTCGGAGATTCTGGCGGGCATCAGTGGCTGGCAGGTCGGGCGAGTGATCCATCTGCCGCTGGGTGGGCAGGAGCGGGCGGTGACCATCGCCGGTATATATCGGGATTACGCCTATCAGGAGGGATCAGTGTCCATACCCATTCAGCAATACCGCGCATGGTCCGGAGACGATGCGGTCAACGGCGTCGCGCTCTGGCTGCGTGCTGGCGCCGCGATACCGGCCGCCATCCGCAACTTGCGGCAGACACTGTCCGATGGCGGCCAATTATTGGTCGCGACCCCCAAGGAAATTCGCAGTAAGAGCCTGCGGATATTCAACCAGAGCTTTGCCGCCACCTATGCACTGGAGGCTGTCGCCATGGTGATCGGGCTGCTGGGGGTGAGCAGCGGCTTCGGGGCGCAGACGCTGATGCGCCGCAGCGAATTCGCCATGCTGCGGCATCTGGGTCTGCGGCGGCGTGATCTGCTCATCCTGCTCTTTGCCGAGGGCAGCATTCTTTCACTCCTCGGGATACTCATCGGCGGCGCGCTGGGGATAGCCATCAGCGTCATCCTGATCGAAGTGGTCAATCCCCAGTCTTTCCATTGGCACATGGGCTTTCATCCGTCCTGGCCGCTGTTGCTGACCCTGAGTGCCATCCTCTGGCTGGCGAGCACGGCGACCATGGTGCTGGCCGGACGGCGGGCGGTCCGGCAGACCTCCGCGGTGCTGCGCGATGATTAGTCATTTACGGTCGGGATTACCGCGTAAAAGGATATGCGCCGGTCTTCTGGTGCTGTGCTGCGGGCTTTGTGGACCAGCGCAAGCCGAATCCAGTCTGCCGGGGACGCGCTTGCCTTTGCAGCCCACGCCGGATGTGAAGGTCACCCCCCAATACCCCATGCAATTCCCCAACGCCTTGGGCAATCACCCGGATTTCCCCATTGAATGGTGGTATGTAACGGGTTGGCTACATAACGCGTCGGGAAAACCGCTGGGATTTCAGATCACCTTTTTCCGGGTCCGGCCCCCTAAGGTCTGGGCGAACCCCAGTGCCTTCAATCCCCGCGAACTGCTTTTTGCCGAAGCGGCGCTGAGCGATTCCCGCATCGGGCATCTGCTTACCGCGCAACGGGCCGCGCGCGCGGGTCTCGGATTGGCAGGGGCGGATCGAGACCATACCGATGTCTGGATTCGCCACTGGTACCTGCGCCAGCAGGGGCAGGATTACGAGACACGTATCAACGGCAAAAAAATCCGTTATCGACTGCGATTCACGCCAACCCAGCCGGTGATGCTCGAAGGTCTCCAGGGCGTCAGCCGGAAGGGTCCAGACCCGAAGAATGCCAGCTACTACTACAGCCTTCCTCATCTAAAGGTCAGCGGGACGGTGGCCATCAAAGGACAGCGTGAGCTGGTCAGCGGGGAGGCGTGGCTGGATCACGAATGGTCGGCGGCGTATCTGCCCAAAAAGGCCGTCGGCTGGGATTGGCTGGGGATCAATCTGAAGAATGGCGGTGCCCTCATGGTCTTCATGATGCGCCGCGCCGACGGTGCGCCCTTTTGGCTGGCTGGCACAGAGCGTAATGCGCAGGGCCGGGTACACTACATTCCAGCCAAAGACATCCGCATGCAGCCCGCTGGCTGGTGGCGGTCGCCGCAAACCGGCATACGCTACCCCGTGCGCTGGCAGATGCAGGTGGGAAACCTGCATTTCGCTGTCGTTCCGCTCATGGACAATCAGGAATTCGACGCCAGCCGCAGCAGCGGCACCGTCTACTGGGAAGGTGCCGTGCGCGCCATGACGGGCCAGCAGACCATAGGGAAAGGCTATCTGGAACTCACCGGCTATGGCGGTCGTCTGGCCCTGGGCCAATAGGCCATCGGCGAAGCACTCCGTAACTGGAGCAATCCCCTCCGCGTTGCTACACTGATGACATGCCCAACAAAAGCTCCCGTCTGCTGCCGCAACAACAATTTCTGGAACACCTCACCGGATGCACCACTATTGTGCATCGCAGGTTCCCGGAACGGTTCCTCCGCGAACTGCTGAAGCGTATGACATCAATTATAAACGCCAACAATGACTGACGCCCTCGACGACGCTGCGTTGCTGCGTTATGCGCGCCAGATTCTCCTGCCGGAAATCGACGTTGCCGGACAGCAGGCGCTGGCCGCCAGCCGGTTGCTGATCATCGGCATGGGTGGACTGGGCTGCCCGGCCGCCCAGTATCTGGCGGCCGCAGGCGTCGGCAACCTGACCGTCTGCGATGGGGATCAGGTCGAACTCAGTAATCTGCAGCGCCAGATTCTCTATAGCGAAGCCGACCTGGGACGCCCCAAAGCCCTGGCCGCACGCGATCGACTGCGTGCCATGAACCAGCAGATTCGGGTCAGCGCATGGGCGGAATCAGCGCAACCCGAGTCTCTGGCGGCGGCACTGGACACCCACGATCTGGTGCTGGACTGCACCGACAACTTCAGCAGCCGCCATGCCATCAACCGCGCCTGCCGTAACGCTGGCAAACCTCTGGTCAGTGCTGCGGCCATCCGCTGGGAAGGTCAACTCGCCGTCTTTGATTTTCGTGTGCCAGAAAGCGCCTGCTATGCCTGTCTCTACCCGGACGGTATAGAAGACACCGAAGATACCTGCTCACGTAGCGGCGTCCTTGGCCCGCTCCTCGGCGTACTCGGCAGTATGCAGGCGGCAGAAGCCATCCGCCTGCTCTGCACGGGCCATTCCCCGCTGGCCGGGCAGCTCCTGCTGGTGGATGCGCAAAGCTGGCAGTGGCGGCAGATCGCCCTGCGCCGCGACCCGGCCTGTGGCGTCTGCGCGTGAAGCGCCTGAAACTGCCACGCACCCTGGCCAACGCCCTGCTTGCAGACCTGCAATCCGGTGTTGGCGAAGGACTTATCGGCGCTACCGCCGACGTGCCCGTCTCCGTCTATCCCTGTCCGCCGACGAACTTTGCCGCAGCGCTCGCGTTGATCCGATCCCGTGGCGAAACATCTTTCGCACATTACGCTCACGCCGCCGCGCCCATCGTGGATATCGTCCCCACCGGCACGCCCTATCAGATATTACTGGCTGCGGACATCAAAGGGGTGATCCTCCTCCGCGCCTTCACCCGCGCGGGTGATGGCGCGCGCTGGCAGGAACTCGACATTGCGCTCGACCATGACTGACACTTCAGAGTTTTCCGTGACGTCTTTCAACATCCAGGTGGGCATCGGCTCCCATCGCGCCCGGCACATGTTCCTGCACGGCTGGAAATATGTGATGCCGCACGGCCAGAGTCTGCGCAACCTGGAGCGGATTGCCATGATTTTGGAGGAAACCGACATCGCCGGACTCAACGAGGTCGATGCCGGCTCTTTTCGCAGCCAGTATGTCAACCAGGCGGGTTTTCTCGCTGACCGCGCCCATTTCCCTTACTGGGCGCAACAACGTACCCGTGACTTTGGCGACTTCGCCCAGCACAGTAACAGCATTCTCTCCCGCTGGCCCATTGAAGAGACTTTAGCGCATTCTCTGCCGAGCTTTATGAAAGGGCGCGGCATGCTGGAAAACCGGCTCGATGTTGGTGGAAAATCGCTGACAGTGATCATCACCCACCTCGGCCTCAGCCGTCACGCGCGCCTCAGTCAGATACGCGATCTCGCCCAACGCCTGCGTGGACGCCCGAATCTCATTCTCATGGGCGACCTGAACTGCACGGCACGCTCCCCGGAAATACGCCTGCTGCTCAACGAAAGTGGCCTGCAGGCGCCGCCCTGGAGCCCACCCACCTTTCCCAGTTGGTCACCGCGATTTTCCTTCGATCACATCCTCTGTAGCCCGGACCTGGAATTTACGGCGATTGAAACCATCACCGAACCGCTCTCCGATCACCTCGCCCTCAAGGCGAAACTGCGCTGGGGCTCGGCGACAATGGCAGATGCAAAGCCCCAGTGACGGTAAAGGGTATCCGCATATCGAGCATGCCGGTCACCAGATAACCTTTGACTGCATAGGGGAGCCCAGCCCTGGCGCTGACACTGCCGAGGTCCCCCAGCAATGTCAGAAAATTGCCCGTGACCGGTATGTTCACCGTGGCACTGCCGTAGGCGGGCACATCGACCGGCTTATCCAACAAACCATAGGCCACCTGCCGATCCTGCACATACAGACGCGCCTCCCCCGCCTTGGCATGGAGCGCACGGTCATTGGGGTTGCTGACCTTGAGCAACAGCAAAAACGTCTGCGAGACCAGCCCCACCGACTCCGGCTGGATACTCAGCAACTGCACCTCCGGATGGTGCACAGGAAACGCGCTACAGGCGCTAAGCGGCAGCGCAACCAGCAACAGCGTGGGCCAGCGCCGAAACCATTGGGTGAAGCCGGAACTTCGTGCAACAATAGCCATCCGTGTACTCCTGCAAACGCCAGTCGCCGAGTATAACCCAAGGAATGACCGAGAAAAGCCCAGACCCGCGCATGACGGGAAGTAACGCACAGCAACCGAACTGGGAACGCGACGGCCAGACTCTGCGCCTCAGCGGGCGCTGGACCCTGCGGCGTCTCGGCGACAATTTTGCAGCGCAAGAAGCGGCGCTACGGAGCATCAGTCCGGAAACACTGTGGGACCTCACCGCCATCGAGGCCCTCGACAGCGCCGGCGCACTCCTGCTCTGGCAGGCCTGGGGCAGCCAACTGCCGGAAAAGATCCGGATGGAGGACCAGCAACACAGGATTTTCGCCCGTCTGGCGCAGATTCAGCCGATTACCACCCCACCCCGGCGCCCCTGGCACTTTCTTGATCAACTTGGTGCATCCCTGATCGAAACGGGACACGACCTCTGGGGACTTTTTCTGCTCATGGGCGCCCTTTTGCTGGAGTTCGGGCGCGGACTGCGCCACCCGCGCAGCTTTCCGTGGCGCGAAATCTCCGCCACCATCGTCAATACCGGTCCGAACTCACTGCCCATCCTTACCCTGATCGGCTTCCTCATCGGCGTGGTGATTTCTTTTCAGTCGGCCTCGACACTCGCCCAATACGGCGCCAATATTTACATCGTCAACATTGCCGGCCTGAGCATCCTGCGTGAGTTCGGGCCGTTGATTACCGCGATCATTCTTTCGGGGCGTTCCGGCTCCGCGTTCACCGCGCAAATCGGCGGCATGTGTGTCACCGAAGAACTGGACGCCCTGCGCACTTTCGGTATCCCCCCGATCCGTCGCCTGATCCTGCCCAAGGTCATTGCCCTGGCGCTGGTCATGCCACTGCTCGTCCTCTGGACCGACATGGTGGGACTCTACGGGGCCATGCTCGTGGCCAAAGTGGAGCTCGGCATCGGCACCACCTTCTTCATCCAACAAATGCCCGTCGCGGTCCCCAGTTTCAACCTGTGGCTGGGCATTGCCAAAGGGGCGATCTTCGGCGTCCTCATTGCGTGGATCGCGGGCTTTCATGGCCTCAAGGTAAAGCCCAACACCACTAGCCTGAGCCGGGAAACCACTAACTCCGTAGTCGTGTCCATCACCTTGGTTATCCTCATCGATGCCATCCTTGCCCTGGTCTTTTCCAATACGGGAATCACCAACTGATGGCCCGCCCCGACGCCATTATCCTGACCGATATCGCCACCCGGTTCGGAACCCATTGGATTCAGCGGCATCTTGATCTGACCATACATTGCGGCGAGATACTCGCCATCGTCGGTGGCAGCGGTACCGGCAAAACCACGCTGCTGCGCGCCATGATGGGCCTCGTTCCCATCGCCGAAGGGCAAATGACCATTCTTGGCGAAAATCCGCAAGCGCTCAATCTGCGCGAACAGATTGCCCTGCGCCAGCGCTGGGGAGTGCTTTTTCAGCAAGGTGCTCTGTTCAGCGCCCTGACGGTTTTTGAAAACATCGCCTTTCCGCTGCACGAGTGGGGCCACTTGACCCGCGACGAAATCAGCAATTTGGTGGCCCTGAAGCTGCAAATGGTGGGTCTGAAGCCCGGTGACGCATGGAAATTACCCGCAGAATTATCGGGCGGAATGACCAAACGCGTCGCCCTCGCCCGTGCGCTGGCGATGGAGGCGGAGATTCTCTTTCTCGATGAACCCACCTCCGGGCTCGACCCCATTGCCGCCGCTGAATTTGATGCCCTGCTCCGTCAGGTCCACGGCGACATCGGCTTCACCGTTATTATGGTCAGCCACGACCTCGACAGTCTTGCCGCCACAGCGGACCGCGTCGCCGTGCTCGCCGACGGCAAGGTGCTGACGGTTGGGCCGCTCACCGAGATTCAGCAGGTGGAGCATCCTTATATCCGCGAGTTCTTCCACGGGGAGCGCGGCGAACATCTGCTGACCGGTCTCCGTGCCACCGGCAAATGTTAAGCGCCAATCCCTGATTTCAATCTGCTGCCGGAACGACTTCCCAGTTTCCCCAACGCCACCCAATCCGGTTCGGCAGTCCCAATTGGTCCAGAATCCTCGCCACAATAAAATCCACTAGGTCTTCGATTTTTTGGGGACGATGGTAAAAACCGGGGCTCGCTGGCAAAATCCGTACCCCCATCCGCGCTAGTGTCAGCATATTTTCCAGATGAATCGTGGAGACGGGACTTTCACGGGGCACCAGAATGAGTTTCAGGCCTTCCTTCAGCATCACATCCGCGGCGCGCTCAATCAGATTCTCGGACAGCCCGTGGGCAATGGCCGCCAGCGTCCCTCCAGAACAGGGACAGACCACCATGGCCTGCGCTGCGTTGGAGCCTGAGGCCACAGGAGAAAACCAGTCATCCTGGGCATAAACGGACAACAAGTCCGGCTCGGCACCGAACCGTTCATTGAGAAAACGGTTCACGGCCTCTGCCGCAGCTGGGAGTTCCATATCCAGTTCTTCACGGCAAACAATCCGCGCCGCGTCCGATATCAGCAGATAGACCTGCACCCCTGCGGTCAGCAGCACCTCCACCAGCCGCATCCCATAGGCCGCCCCGGAAGCGCCGGTAATAGCCACACAAATCCGGTCCTGCCGTCGCCAATCTTCCATTGCTGCTCCTTGAGCCGGATTGAATCCGGAATTACGGTTCTGCCGATGAATCCCGGCGAGCGAGGCGTTCCAATAAGCGTCCGTGAATCCCGCCGAAGGCGCCATTACTCATAATGAGCACCTGATCCCCCGCACGCAACTCGGCGTCCAGCGCCCGCAGGAGTGCATCCATATCTGCATAAACCTGCGCGGCAGAACCCAGGGCGGTCGCCACATCCCAACCGATATCCGCGGGGGCATAGACAAACGCCCGATCCGCGCCCTGCAAGCTCTGCCCCAGCGTCTGCCGGTGCACGCCCATCTTCATGGTATTGGAGCGCGGCTCCAATACCGCCACCAGGCGTCCCTCTCCCGCCATCCGCCCACGCAGGGCGGCGATGGTAGCGGCAACGGCCGTGGGGTGATGGGCGAAGTCGTCATAGATCGCCACGCCGGCCGCTTTACCCCGCAGTTCCAGCCGCCGCCGCACCCCCTGAAAGCTCTGCAAAGCTGCGCAAGCAGCCGCCAGCGGCACCCCGGCATGACGTGCCGCCAGCAAGGCCGCCAGCGCATTCTCGGCATTGAAGGCGCCGGCCATGTCCCAACTGACCCGCCCGCGCTCCACGCCCCGCTCCAGTACGGTAAAACAGCTGCCATCCGCAGCGTCGAGCCGTACCTGCCACTCGCCTTCTCCGGCAAAGCGTTGCAGTGGCGTCCAGCAACCACGCTCCAGCACCTGTTTCAGTGCCTGTGCCGCAGCATTCATGATGATCGCGCCCGTGCCTGGCACCGTGCGCAGCAGATGGTGGAACTGAGTGATGATCGCATCCAGATCCGGGAATATATCGGCATGATCGTATTCCAGGTTATTAAGAATCAGCGAGCGCGGGTGATAGTGCACGAATTTGGAGCGCTTATCGAAAAAAGCCGTATCATACTCGTCCGCCTCAATCACAAAAAAGGGACTGTCCGTCAGCCGCGCCGACACCCCAAAGTTACGCGCTTCACCGCCGATGAGAAAACCCGGATTGAGCCCCGCCTCCTGCAATATCCAGGTCAGGATGGAGGTCGTCGTGGTTTTGCCGTGGGTACCCGCCACCGCCAGCACCCAGCGACTTTGCAAAATCTCACGGGACAGCCAGGCGGGGCCGGAGTCATAGGGGATCTGCTGGTCCAGCACAGCCTCCACGCAGGGATTGCCTCGCGACAAAGCATTGCCGATGAGCACCAGATCGGGGACGGGACTCAGTTGGGCAGGATCATAGCCCTCATGGACCGTAATCCCTTCGCGGGCCAGCAGATCACTCATGGGCGGATAGGTATGAGTATCCGAACCTGTTACCTGATGCCCCGCCGTCCGCGCTAGCAGCGCGATACCCCCCATGAAAGTCCCGCAGATGCCGAGGACGTGAATATGCATGGAGCGCTAGGCCTAGTGCATGGTGCTGCGCGCCGGTGCGCCGAGACGTTGATCCAGCGCCTGGTTGGCCAGCTCATAGAGCGCATTGAATTTTTCCAGGAGCTCCTGATAACGGGTCATCATCTCCGTCTCCTCGGCCAGCACCGGATGATCGTCCAGAGAGCGCGCCAGCATATCCCGGGCCATACCCAGACGTTCCACCATCTCAAAATAGGCCCAGCCGTCCGGCGGCTGGGCGCTGGCCGCCGCGATCTCCTGCTGGTAGTACCAGACCAGCGCCGCCCGCGTCACCGCCTGCGCCGCAGTCATCTCTTCTGCCTCGGTCAACTGCCATTCGTGGCTGACCGGCTCCTGCCAGTCCATATAGGCGTGCCAGCGCTGGCCGTTCTCATCCACCACAAACTCCAGGCGCACCCCCACCCCCTGATCGCCCAACCGGGCAATCAGGCGCTCCGCCTCGTCCCAGTCTTCCGCATAGTCGGGCAGCACACCACCGGGCACGGCGCCCATGACCAGACGTTCCACCGTCTCGACAAATTCCTCGTCAAGAGGTGCGGTACGCGCGTATTCCAAGGCATCGTTGCTACTCAAAAAAGAGACCGTCCACAGGACTGCTGGCGCTGGCATACAACTTGCGTGGCATGCGTCCAGCCAAAAAAGCCTTGCGCCCCGCCTCCACCCCCTGGCGCATCGCCTCGGCCATGAGAATGGGGTCTTTGGCGGCGGCAATGGCCGTATTCAACAAAACGCCATCGCAACCCAGCTCCAGCGCCACCGCCACGTCGGACGCCGTGCCCACGCCCGCATCCACCAGAATCGGTACTGTCGCCTGCTCCAGAATGATGCGCAGATTGTAAGGATTATGAATACCCAGACCGGAACCGATGGGCGCTGCCAGCGGCATCACCGCCACACAGCCCATCTCCGCAAAAGCCTTGCAGGCCACCGGATCATCCACGCTGTACACCATCACCTCGAAGCCCTCGGCGATGAGGGTTTTGGCGGCCTCGTAGGTCTGCCGCATATCCGGGTACAGGGTCTGGGGATCACCGATGACTTCCAGCTTGACCAGTTTCCAGTCGCCCAGCTCCCGCGCCAGACGGCAAGTGCGCACCGCATCCTCTGCCGTGTAGCAACCCGCCGTGTTCGGCAGAATGGTAAAACGGTCCGCCGGCAGGAACTCCAGCAGATTAGGCTCGTCTTTACTCTGCCCCAGATTCACCCGGCGCAGTGCCACCGTAACAATCTCCGCGCCGGCCGCATCAATGGCCGCCCGCGTCTCGGCAAAATCCTTATATTTTCCCGTACCCACCAGCAGGCGGGACTGGTACTCCCGCCCCGCAATCACCAAAGGATCTTTACGCATCGTGTTTATCTTTCGCCTCAAAAAAGGGGTAGCGCAAGGCATTCAGCCGCCGCCTACCGCCTGGATGATCTCCAGGCGGTCACCAGCCGTCAGCATCACCGTAGCGTGCGTGCTGCGCGGTACAATTTCACCATTGCATTCAACGGCCACACGACGATCCGCCCAGCCGAACTCCGCCAGCAACGTCAGGACCGTCATCTGCTCCGGCACCTCACGGGGCGCACCATTTACCAGAATTTGCATGGTAACGATGCTAGAACCTCACCGGGGGAGCGTCAAGCAAATGCCATCCTGACACCCAGGACTCATCGCTGGGTTGGCTCTTCCACCCCCCACTGATTAAAAAATCTCAAAGTTCAGCATTTACGTCTCAGTCGGTTAGCAGGATACCACCTTTACCGACGTTGACCGATTTACCGCAAAGAAGTTAGCCACCGTTAGCCCGGAAATCGCGCCAGTGGGTGGTTACAGGGTCCAAATGATTTTTAGGATAATCAAAATATTTATTGACTTTCATATTCAAGTAATATTAATATTACTTGAATATGATTTTGATAAGAAAATTATAGGTTTTATTATTTACTGCCATATTCGACTATGTCGCGACCGGTTTCATGCTTGGGCTGCCTGTAACGCAGGCTTAGGATACTTACCATCACGACCTTGAACGACTAGCGGTGGGATCGTAGCTTGGGTGACACACGCAGGCAGAACTATAGCCATGGGCGGTTTGCTATGGTAATGCTTGTTGCGGACTGGCCGATGGTAAATCGAAAATGAACCGGTTGTATTGCCGGGAGCGGGTGGGGCGGATAGCTTCGCCATACCCGTTACCGAAAGGGAGAAGCTTAAAGCGGCTATCGCTCGGAGCGTTCTACCCGGCAATGGCGTTGGTGTGCTCATCGAAGCTAGCTGACAGCCATTTATGGCAAAATAGGCTTTATAGATAAAAGGACTAGGTGTAACCACATGATTCCGATAACTGTCACAACGTTTCAAACTATTTCCAGCGTAATCTCAGGTGTGATTGTTGGTTTCTCCCTGGGGTTGATTGGAGGTGGGGGTTCCGTACTGGCCGTGCCACTTCTCGTATATTTTGTCGGCCTCTCGGAGCCGCACATAGCAATTGGAACAACGGCTCTCGCTGTTTCATTAACGGCACTGTACAGCCTATTCCATCATCATCGTGCGCGTAATGTCCGCTGGAGAACTGCGTTGCGCTTTGCCGGTGCCGGGATAGTAGGGGCGCTTGTTGGCTCGGAGTTGGGCAAGGCGGTAAGTGGGAAACATCTGCTGTTTCTTTTTGCCCTGCTTATGCTGTACGTGGGAGCGCGCATGTACCGCACTGAAACTCATCCGTCATGTCCAGTCCCTGTAGAGAATCAAAAGCGCGTATATGCTTACGGTAGTGGTGTTGGGATGCTTTCAGGATTCTTCGGCATTGGGGGCGGGTTTCTGATCGTGCCCGCGCTCATGCGCTCTGCCCGCCTCCCTATTATCAACGCGATTGGATCCTCCCTGGTTGCAGTGTCGGCATTGGGAGCAACCACGGCGGCAAGTTATGCGTGGTCTGGGTTAGTTGATTGGCGGATTGCTGCTGAATACATTATGGGAGGAGTAGTAGGCGGATGGCTGGGTGTCATGCTTGCTAACCGGCTAGGTCAGAAGAAGGCTATTATGCGATATGTCTTTGCGACGATCGTCATTGCTGTTGGGCTGTACATGCTGTGGAGGCAGTTTGCTGCCTTCTAACTGGCGATTAGCATCTGTTGAAACCCAGCTTACGAGGCGATCGATTGGTAGCCATGAATCAAATTTCTCCCGCTGAAGCATACCGGTTTTTCTGCGACAACCCGGAGGTAGTGTTCGTTGATGTACGCTGCGATATCGAATACCTATTCGTTGGTCATCCGGAGGGAGCCCTTTCCATTCCTTGGCGAAACGAACCTGACTGGGAGATTAATCCTGATTTTCTCAGCAAAGTCCGCGAGGCGGCATCCATCAATCGTCCGATTATATTAATTTGTAAGTCTGGCTGCCGATCAAAAGAGGCTGGGACATTTTTAAAAGAACATGGCTTCACCGAGGTTTATAATGTGCTCCATGGTTTTGAGGGTGACCTGGATGGTAATTATCACCGAAGTAGCATAAACGGGTGGCGGCATGATGGGTTGCCTTGGCAACAATGCTAACGAATGCGGATAAAACCTCGTCGAAGGACGGGGTTTTCACACCGCAAAAGCATTGGTTTTTTAGCCCATTGAGGGATCAAAAACCAAGCGCCGTTCTATCCCCCTTGAAAAAGGTGGTTTTTAGCCTAATGGCGCATTGATAAAACTGCCAAGTGCAGGCGGATCGTGTTCAAAGTCTTGGCTTTCCTTTCCATACAATCGATTCGCTTACGTAAAAAATTAAAGGCGCTTAGCATACTGCGCTAAGCGACTGTTTTATATAGTGCTGGCGAGAGGAATCGAACCACGACCCACTGATTACAAATCATAACACAACCATTACAGATTCAATAGCTTGCAGCATTATCATTTGTTTTATTTGGTGTTTATTGCACGCCCATACACGGCGAAACACGCTAATATACGGAGCATTTGCAGCGTAATTGCAGCGCTGCACATGGCCATGACTGACACCAACCGCATGTTTGTGATCGTGTTTTCTGAAAAGGCAGTTGACTTCTTCGTGGAGTGGAATGGACTATATTGGTTCTTGTGGGGTAGCCCTGCACCTTGCAGAGCGAAAGCCGGTCCTACCGCCCCGGTTCCCCACCGCTATATCAGGCAGTAGAGCGATGTTTTGATCAAGGCGGTGTAATTATGAATGGCAACGTATCGGCAACATCCAGACAGCCTTCGCCCGCGGCGCTCTTCCAGCAAGCCGCGATGGGATGGCTTTCCTTTTATTTCGTCTGGGTGTGGTCTGCCGCCCTGAATGAGTTTCGTATTAACCGCGCCCTGACCTGGGTGCTCCAGTCGGTTGGCATCCAGCGGGACATCCAGTGCCGGTCACTGGATGAGATCAGTGCCCCGATCCGCGCCAATAGCAAGGCGCTTTGGTCTCGTGCGGCATCGGCGTTCCATCCGGCTCGCCACTGTTACAAGAAGTTTGGCCATTTTACCGGCATCCCCACAGCCATGACATCCCGCGCCACGGGACGCCAGTCAGGACAGCGCCGCACTCACGGCGGTGGCGGCGCGGCGAAAAAGGCATCCAGCGACGACCCCGGAGGTGGCGACGGGGGGCCGCCCCGACACACACCCCTCTTCATTCTTCCACCAGCCACCATAACCACCGCGCCACTCGCCACGCCCTGAACTTTGCGGGGGTGGCGGCATGAACGCGAAACCAGATCTCCGCAACCGCAATAACCAGGCGCTGTCAGAGTCCGAGTCCGGCTCGCTGCTGCGAGACAGCATACAGAGTCTCATCGATAATCCACATCAGCCAACACCGCCGGTGCGCGTCGATTTACTGGACGTGCGCTATCCCGCGCTGGTTCCGCATGCTGATGAACCGGAGATACTGGATATCGAGACGGCTCGCGAGCGGGAGCACGCGAGCAAGGCATCGTTCATGGAACTTTCCGCGAAATGGCTCGCCGAAGCCACGGCGACCTGTCTGGATGAAAATGGGAATACGGTCCCGGACCAGCAGCGACGGGACGCGGCGGGACGCGCCCCGCTTCAGTTAAGGCGGGTCACGACGGGCGTCGGAAAAACGCAGACCAATATAGAGACTATCGGCCCGTCCGATCTCCCAACCGTGATCGTCACGCCGCTCGTTGCGGAATCGGAGCGCTACGCGGCGGAAAGCGTGAACACCTGCCGCCGCCGCCCCCGTTCGGGCGATTGCCCCGGCGAGGCCAACCTCTGCCATATGATGGCGGGCAATATCACCGTGGGCCGTCGCATTATACCGATAAAGGGCATCACATCGCCTTGCGGCGGGAACGTCATGACCGATGGACCCGAGCACGAGCACGCGGCCCATAAAAACTGCGGAAATTGCCCCACGGGTGCGCTACACGCGATCAGTAACCCCAATTCACGGCTGTCCATGTGGGAAAAGGAGAAACTACAGGAGAAGCTGGACAGCCTCTACGACCAGGAGACGTAGGCCGCGCTCTTGAATCAACCGTGCTTCGTTTACGGCGGGGAAATCCAGAACTCGCTCCACAACCCGCACACCACCGTCAGCGCCGCGGGATTCACGGGTACGGATGCCGTGTATCGCGGAGGGGAAGAGGGCAGCGCCCCCCGCGTTATTTTCATCGATGAGTTCCTGCCCGAGTCGCTGGGCCACATCCGGAACATCACCGCAGCCGATCTCACGGAAGCCATGAACGAGCAGCAGCGGTTGCGAATGGATCTGACCCTGGAAGAGGTGGATCTCGAATCTCCCAAGAGCGCGAGACGGGCGGCGAAAAGCGAAAAATTCGCCGAGTATCGGGAACAGCGGACGAGTCGGATCGACAATGAACTGGACACGGTCGAGGCGTGGAAACCCAAGATCTTCCTACTGCGCGGCTATATCGAACAGGTGCAGGCGGATGACGGACATCCTCGTCCGCTGCCGCCCGAAATTGTCGAAGCCATCCGCGAAACCGCCGCAAAGTATCCGATCCCCGCCACCGCCGAGTGGGAAAAGCCGGTCTGGGAGCGCCTGCAGAAAATGACGCGACTCGTGCTCTGGACGTTGCACGAGATAGTCCGCGCCGCGCTGGAGGGGAGCGCCGTGGTCAGCCGCGAGGGGTTGACGATCCTGTACGAGCGCCCGCTGCTGGACATCATCATCGCGGGCCGGAATCCGCTGTGCATCGACGACGCGACGCCCCACCCCACCATTTCCGGGCTGGTGGAGCTACGGGGCGGGGAGACGCAGCAGGTCGTGGCGAGACAGCACGTGCAGGTCCATATCGACCCCCGCTACCTGAACTCCATGCCCCGGAAAGACCTGCAATCGGATGAGCGGGACCGCGCCAGCATGCGGGAATTGCTGGATCTGCAAGCTCGCGTGAAAGCGGAGGGGCGAGGCCGGGAGGTTGCCACTATCGTCAACAAAGCCCGCATGACCGGCCTGATTGCCGAGAAGACCGGCATGTCGATGCCCGAGATCCGGCAGGCGGCGGCGAACGGGGATCAGTATCCGGACGAGATCATGGACCGGATACCGGAGCACACCTGGTGGGGCCAGCATCGCGCCCATAATAGGTATGCCGGATACAACCTTATCAAGCATGACAGCCCGGCGTTCCCACGTGTAGCACAGCAGAATGCCTGGTGGATGCATCGCGCCATCCTGATCCGCGCAGGCGCCGACCCGGAATCGCTACCCATCGGATCATTTGATGACACGGATTACACCGCGAACCGTTGGGAACGCGCCGGACGCGGCGACCAGCGCCACAAGGGCCGGACTCACCGCGATGACGTGATTTACCGGTTCATTCAAACGATCATGGAAAACGAAGAGATCCAGTTCATCGTGCGCTCACGTGCGGTGAACGCGGCCCCTGATGACCCCATCCATATTTACGTGACTGGAGGCATAGCCAACGGCGCCCTGCGGCGGGCGGGAATCGAGGACCACCAGATCCACCACGAGATGTTACTGCCCCGCAAGTCCCGCAGTGAACTGCGGGCGGCGGAGAAGCAGAAATCCGAAGCTCGCGCATGGGCTGCCAGCAAAGCAATCGCCACGAGGGGCGGAATCATCACGCGAAACACCCTCAACGATGAATTGGTGGCGAGGGGCGAGGCGAAGATTGGCGGCGCAGTGTACCGCAGGCTGCAGGCCAACCCTGAATATCGTCTGAAGTTTCTGGACAATTTTTCCAAACTGGGCCGGTCCGCAAGGACCAACGCCGCGTTGGACAGCCTGGAACACACGGTACAAACGGCGGGTTGGCAGGCAGATAAGGCCGAAGCGGCAATAAAAGACGTGAACGAAAATTTTGCACGGTACGGCGGAGACGCTCGGCAGATCATCGATCATTATCACGCGATCATGAAGCCCGGCTACGCGAATGAGACCACGAACGCTGCGGGATGGCTCGCGCTCGGCGTCCTCGCGGATACGGAACAGGACTGGCGCCCCCCGGCATGTTCCCGCAGGCGCCACCCGCGGCCACCTAAACACCCCCTGCAACGCCCCTCAATAACCCTGCCGCGCACCACGGCGGGAAACCTGCGTCCGCAAGCCGGAATCGCGCCGAAAAACCGTCAAAATCCACGCGAAAACGAGCCTGGCAACGGCAAGGGACGCCCCGGCTGGCGCGGGTCGGGGCGAGTGAGGCGCGGGTCTGGGCGAGAATCGTGATGGAAGACGCCATCGCCGCCCAGCGCGAGCATTGGTCCGGGCAACATTAAAGGGGGTCTCTCTCCTGCCCCGGACCAATGCACTCGATGGATAACGGACTCCCGAAGATGTCTCGTCATCCCTGGATGCGGCACCCTGACGGGTGCCGGTGGAGGGGGGGGTGGGAAAGAGGAAAGGGGCCGTGGCCTTTTTCTTTTCCCACTGCCCCATACCACCCCGTCCGGGCGGCGAAGCCGTCCCGGACGGGATCTCCGGGAGACTGAAGACTCCCCGCGAAACCCGTTATCCGTCCCGTCCAGGCGGCGATAGCCAGCGCGAGCATTGGTGCGGGCAACGCTAGTATGGGCTTATATGTTCCCCGCACCAATAAAAGGATCTGCTTCGGATGCGGCCACTGACGTGGCCGGTGGCGATGGGTGGCGGGAAAAGAAAAATCGCCGTCGCCACCACGCTGTCGCTCCGCGCAAGCGGCCACGGTCATGCATCGGCGGCTGTGTGTGGGCGGTCGAGGTTACGGCTTCGGTTTCAGCGCCCCGCTCGGCGTTTCAGGCTTGATGGATAACTACCGCCAGTGCGCTGCCATGGAGTTGTGCAAATTCAGCGGCGTCTGCCAGACTTTTGAACGACATTGGCATCCCTTTCTTATCAACCACCCGCTTGCCGTCTTTCTCGAATACCATGCACTCGTCGCCCTCTCTCATCAGTGCGTTGACCGGATGCCTCCATTCTACGCTGATGGCGACCTTCTCATTGTCCGCGTTGCTGATGGTTATAATGTCTTCCCTGTTGGCTCCCGACTCCTTAATGGCGCGTTGCAGATCATCGCCCCAGAATGTGCGGTCATCCCCGTTACCGTTGTAGGTCTTGACGAAGTACGACTGGCGCTCGCCCTGCTTATGCTGGTAAGGCGCATCGCCGTAGTCCGTCAGTTGCAGGAGCCATTCTCCCCACGCGTTCATCTTGCCTAATCGGCTGTCACATGATGTCGAGTATTTTTTCTTGTCTGCAGGAACGAATACCGACGCCTTTTCCCCGCGAGATCCGTGCCATTTATGCTGGTTCCTTCCTGGATTTTTGCCAGTCGGTTCAGCGGTGGTTCTTTGCCGTTTGCCCCGGTCAAAAACGCTTTCTGCGCGATCGCGTTGGCGAACACGCCCACGTGCTTGACCATATTGTTCGCGATTCGCCGCGCTGTTGGGGCGTAATCATCTTTCTCCATCCGGGTTTCTTTTGCATACACTCCCAAGCGCCATGCTCCTCTCACGAGGTATTCCAGCGTGCTCTGTGTCGCGCTGTCTGCCGCATTCCTCACCTCATCTGGCCAGAGCACGGTACTCGGCGCGGAAGTGGCTGGCGGAATGGTCGCGGCCACTGGCTTGCCCACTCATCGCATCCGCCACCGTATTTTGCGCGGCAGTCACTTTCGCCGCGTCGACATCCGTCTGCTCGTGCTTCGTATCGCCCCCCGAAGATATCGCCAACCGTTCCGTCACGGGATCGCTCGACGCGGCCTCTTTTGCCATCTTTATCTTGTAGGCTTCGTCGACCAGCCGGTATGCGGATCGTCTCGATACTCCGGCCTCCATCAATATATTGACGTAATTTGATCGCGGCTTTTTCGTGTCCAGATCTTCGGACATCCGTTGCACGATGGCCGCGTTTGCCGTTTTTCGTGGGAGTTTTGAGTGCTTGGCATAACCATTCGTTTTAACGCTTTTTACCTCTGATATTACAAATTCAATGTCTTTGGCTTTCATATGGGTTACTCCAATATATGGGGCTTGATATGGAGATTTAAGCTCGCCGTTGCGCCAGAGTCAAGCGCAATGGTGTGCCAAGTCAGTGCGCTAGTGTGACAATCGGTGTCAATGATGGGCTTGATTAGTGCCGGAATCGTGCCAGTTTCGTGCCGATATCCCGAAGTATGAGGGGCAGGGTAAGGGGAGGTAGGACAAATACGCTACGCTACTTTGCCCTACACCCCACCCTGTTCAGGGCTACGCCCCGAAACCCCTTGTTCCTGCTTCGCGCTTCGCTTGTCGCAGGTCTGGCCTTTGGCGATATGGCTAGCGCTCATTGACCGCTGGACGCCACGCTGGCATAATATGCCAATTCCCCGCCAAGGAGATTCGCATGCCTACTCGTAACGTTGTGCTGACCAACCACCAAGCCTCTTTTGTGGAACAACTTGTCAGTAGCGGTCGCTATCAAAATGCCAGCGAAGTCTTGCGGGATGGACTTCGCATGATTGAGCAACGTGAGGCAGAGGATGCATCCCGCCTGGATGCCCTGCGCAGCGCCGTCAGGGTGGGAATCGCCGACTTCGATCAAGGGCGGTTCACCACGTTCGAGACAACCGAGTCGCTCGGAGCCCGTCTGGCCTTTGTGGCATCTAAGGCCATCACGGGCGCATGATCTGCGCCTGGAAGGTTCAGCTCAGCTATCAAGCCGAACAAGACTACCTTGAGATTCTGCAGTGGACAGCCGGTGCCTTTGGTGAGGCACAAGCCAGAACCTACGCCGAGACGCTTGCGCTGGCTGTTCAGGCTTTGCGGGATGGCCCTAATATAGTGGGAGCCAAAGCACGTGACGAGATCCAACCTGGCATCCGGACATTGCACGTTGCACGACAGGGGCGTAAGGGGCGGCATTTTGTGGTTTTTCGGGTGGGGTCTGAGCAGTCTATTGAGGTACTGAGACTCTTACACGACAGCATGGACTTGGCGAGACATGTGCCTGAGGCCGATGATCAGTCGCACTGAAGTAATGGGATGAACGTCCCATCCCCCTCACACGCTTTGCGCTGACCGTGATGGCGGTTACCTACAACATCTGTTACGTCTTTCGTTATTTGAGAAGCAGCGCGGTGTTTTATCCCGTGGTCAATCAGGGCGATCTGAAGAACTGCTCCTGATGGAGCGTAGGACATGTAGGGCATAGGAAGGGCCAGTACCCCTCTGCTATCGTGGGAAGTTCTAACGCTTTTCACTCAACCGGGATAGCGCATTACGCCGCCTGCTGCATCTGGACGCGCTCCCCAGCACCGATGCGGTGGGCGACTGGTTGCGGCGAACCGGTATGGGAGAAGGGCTGGCGGGACTGGATCGGGTGAATCAGCGGATCGTGGCACAGCGCCTGCACAGACTCGACCGGACACACCATACGCTGGATATCGACGCTACCCAGATTGTCGCAG
>JBBIUH010000008.1:0-35468 GCA_037440305.1 Acidithiobacillus sp. | reverse complement strand
AGCGCATTGCCGCGCCCATGGTGGGCGGCATGTTCAGCGCCGCGTTACTGGCGCTGCTGGTGATCCCTGCCCTCTACGCCCTGTGGCAGAAGCGGCGATTGGGCCTGCGCTGATGATGGTACGGATGGATAGGTATTGTTCCGATGTCATCGTACTGAAATATTCATCTGCTAAACTTCGGACATGACCAAGCAGGTGAAACACATAAATAAGGCATGGCAAGACCTTCAGGAAGCCCTTGGAGGGCTTCACACGCGGCTTGTCCAAAGTGAAGCAACCCAACTCACTCTTTTGGAGCAGCAAGACCCCAGCCTTCCCTGGCATCCCGGCATCCGTAACGTGCTGCACTACCTGGCCCTGCGTAGCATCGATTTGCGTCTCCTGCAAGATGCCTTGTCAGATGCCGGACTCTCCTCTCTCGGTCGCGCAGAAAGCCATGTACTCGACAGCGTGCAGTGTACCTTGCAGATATTACGCGCCGCCCTGCAAATGCCGCCTGCCGACTTCAGCGGAACCACGGCCATCACGCGAGCGCAAGGCCAGCAGGCCCTTACGAACAACACGCTGGCCCTGCTCGGTAGTCCACCCCACCAACGCAGCACCCACATCATGGTGACACTATCCGGCGATCGCGTTGACGATTCTGATTTTTTCCGCAATTTATTAACTGCCGGCATGAACATCGCGCGTATTAACTGCGCCCATGATGGCCCGGCCATATGGCAACGATTGGCTGAGCAGGTCCGCACAGCAAGCCGGGACACTGGTCAGCCCTGCCGGATTCTCGCCGACCTCGCCGGGCACAAGATTCGCACCGGCCCGCTTCCCGAAGTTCCGGGAGTGATCCATTTGCGTCCTGAACGTGACCGCCTCGGTCGCCTGCAAACGCCAGCACAAATGACCGTGCTGGCCTGCCATAAGGAAATAGCGCTTAGTCCCGCAGGGGTAGACTGTCTGCTCCTTATGGCATCCGGCAGCGCCATGCCGCAGCAAGGCGAAGACTTGCTCTGCCACGATGCCCGCGGCAAAGAGCGCGTACTCGTGGTTGAACGCATTGAAGGTCAGATCATCACCTTACAGGCGATGCAGGGCTGCTACTTCACAGCAGGGAATCCCTGGCAAAGCCGGCGTCGCCGCCATGTGCAGGGACACTTTGTGGGCATTCCGCAAAGCGCACTCCCTCTGCATCTGGAAGTCGACGATCAGCTCCTGCTGCAAAGCCAACCAGGACCCGGGACACCGGCACAGAAGAGTCGCCCGGCACGCATCTCCTGCACCCTCCCGGAAGTCGTTGCGCAACTGCCCGTCGGCCAGGCTGTGTGGATGGACGACGGTAAAATTGCCGCCATAGTCATGGAACAAAGTCCTGAAGGTGCCTTGCTGCGCATCACCAAAACCAAACCGGGGGGTGCTCGCCTGCAAGCAGACCGTGGTCTCAATTTTCCTGGCCTGAGCCTGAATCTCCCGGCCCTCAGTGCCAAGGACCTGAAAGACCTGGATACCATCATTCCTCTGGCAGATCTCATTGGTTTTTCTTTTGTTGAAAGTGCCGAGCACATGCGCACTATGCTGGAGGCCCTACGCCAGCGGCAAGGTGAACACCTGGGCGTTATCGCGAAAATAGAAACCGCTGGTGCCTTTCACAAACTACCGGAGATACTGCTGGCCGTTCTCGGACGCCAACCGATGGGCATAATGATCGCGCGCGGCGATCTGGCTGTAGAAGTGGGTCCTGAACGACTGGCGGAAGTACAGGAAGAGATTCTCTGGCTGGCGGAAGCAGCCCATTTGCCCGTCATCTGGGCCACCCAGGTGCTGGAACAACTCACCAAAAAGGGCGTCATCTCCCGGCCCGAATTCACCGATGCAGCCATGGGTGTGCGCGCCGAGTGCGTGATGCTGAACAAGGGTCCTTACGCGGTCGAGGCTGTGCATACGCTGAACGACATTCTCATCCGCATGCAGGCACACCAGCACAAAAAATTCAGTCGCTTACGTGCCCTGCATTGGGGCGCATCCACAGTATCGGCAAGTCAGTGACCAGAGCCGCCACGCCGCCGCTGAATACGGCGACTGCGGATTTGCCACAGGGTCAACAGCAACCCCACCACCACGTAGGAAATCACGGCGATAAATAGTACCAGCGGCGGATGCACGGCGACCAGGGCCACAACCAGCACCACGAGGATGGCTAACGCAAAAGGCACTCGCCCGTGCAGGTCGAAATCCTTGAAACTGCGGAAGCGGACATTACTGACCATCAACAGGCCCAACGCGTAGACCAGCCCCAGCGCCAGATATTCACTAATCTGCGTCAGCCAGGGGTAACCCTCCCCTACTGCCACCCAGACCAGACTGGCCAGCACGGCCGCTGCCGTGGGTATGGGCAAGCCTTGGAAGTAGCGCTTGGATGCGCTATGCACCTGGGTGTTAAAGCGAGCCAGGCGCAGGGCACCACAGGCGGTATAGACAAAGGCCCCCAGCCAGCCGAAATTGCCGAAATCCCGCAGCCCCCACAGAAATACCAAAATGGCCGGTGCCATACCAAAGGCAATTACATCCGCCAATGAGTCATATTCCGCGCCGAATGCGCTTTCCGTATGGGTCATCCTCGCCACGCGCCCATCCAGCCCGTCGAGAATCATAGCAATGAAAATGACGATGGCCGCCACCCGGTAATGCCCGTTAATGGAAGCAATGATGGAATAGAAACCGGCAAACAGGCTGGCAGTGGTAAAGAGGTTGGGCAGGACATAAACCCCACGGCGCGGATATCTGGGGTTCATGGCTGCTGGACACCCAAGGTCGCAATACACTGAGCACCCGAGCGCACCCGCTCTCCTACGGCCACCAGGGGCTGGGCATTGAATGGCAGGTAGGTATCTACCCGCGAACCAAAGCGGATAAAACCGAAGCGCTGCCCTGCGGTCACGGAGCTATCATCCGCGACGTAGCAGACAATACGCCGCGCGACCAACCCCGCCACCTGTACGACGGTCACGTCGCTGCCATCGTCGGTTTTCACCCAAAGAGCATTGCGTTCATTCTCCAAAGAAGCCTTGTCGAGGGCGGCATTAAAGAACTTACCCGGAAAATACCAGGCCTTTTGCACCTGTCCCTTGACCGGCATGCGATTCACATGCACATCAAATACATTCATAAAAATACTGATCTTGAGCGCATGACGGGAAAGATAGGGGTCTTCAACCTGCTCAATAGCAATCACCTTGCCATCAGCCGGACACAGCACCGATCTTTCCGATAACGCCGGCAGGGGTCGCCGCGGATCACGGAAGAACTGGAGACTGAAGAAAAAAAGCAGATAAAACGGCGAAGCCCACCAGCCATTCGTAAATATATGCAGCACAATGGCGATGCCTAAAAACAAGGCCAAAAAAGGCCAGCCCTCGCGCGCCAACAAAGGATAAGGATAGTCTGTTTTCATGCGCAGAGCGTATCAGGAGCCGGACAACGATAAAAGGGCGGAATCACCACAGGCACATTGCTTTTTGCCCACAGCCATTCCGCCCCATGCGGATTGTCGCCAATCCCCGTCGCGAACTTAGTTACGCGAACGGTCCACGATCCGGTTCTGACCAATCCAGGTCATCATGGAGCGCAGCTTGTTACCTACCACTTCGATGGGATGCTCGGCACCCATCCGGCGCATGGCCTGCATGGTCGGTTTGCCCGCCTGATTCTCCAGGATGAATTCCCTGGCGAATTGGCCATTCTGAATTTCCGTCAGAATCTTTTTCATCTCCGCCTTGGTATCGGCATTGACGACACGTGGACCGCGGGTCAGGTCGCCATATTCGGCGGTGTTGGAGATTGAGTAGCGCATATTGGCGATACCACCCTCGTACATGAGGTCAACGATCAGCTTCAACTCGTGCAGACACTCAAAGTAGGCCATTTCCGGCGCATAACCGGCTTCCACCAGCGTCTCAAAACCCGCCTGCACCAGCGCCGTGGCGCCACCACAGAGCACCGCCTGCTCACCGAAAAGATCGGTTTCGGTCTCTTCCCGAAAGCTGGTCTCGATCACGCCAGCACGGGTGCCACCATTGGCCTTGGCATAGGACAGCGCAATATTGGTGGCATTGCCGCTGGCATCCTGATGTACCGCAATCAGGCTGGGCACACCGCCGCCCTGGGTGTAGGTAGAACGTACCAGATGCCCCGGACCCTTGGGCGCCACCAGGAAGCAATCCAGATCGGCACGCGGATGAATCTGGCCAAAGTGGACGTTAAAGCCGTGGGCAAACACCAGTGCCGCGCCCTGCTTGATGTTTGGTGCGATCTCATCGCGATACAGCGCGCCCTGGCCTTCATCGGGAGTCAGGACCATGATCACATCGGCTGCCGCCACGGCCGCGGCGACTTCCTTGACTGCCAATCCGGCCTTGCTGGCCTTCTCCCAGGAGGAGGAGTCCTTGCGCAAACCGACGACCACGCTGACGCCGGAATCCTTGAGGTTCAGGGCGTGGGCATGACCCTGGGAGCCGTAGCCGATGATGGCCACCTGCTTCTTCTGGATCAGGGCGAGATCGGCGTCGTTATCGTAATAAACCTTCATGTGAAACCTCTTGCTATCTGGTTAAGTGATTGTAACTTTTTCGTTTAAGACTTAGATTGCCCTGGCACCACGGCTGATGGCGCTGGCACCGCTACGTACCACCTCAATAACCATGCCGGGATCCAGAGCATGGATAAAGGCATCCAGCTTCTCGCCAGTACCGGTCAGTTCCATGGTGTAGGAGCGGTCCGTCACATCAATGATGCGCCCCCGGAAAACATCCGACAGCCTTTTGACTTCCTCACGATCCGGCCCCACGGCATGGACCTTGATGAGCATCAGCTCCCGCTCAATGTGCGGGCCTTCTGTCAGGTCATGCACGCGGATGACCTCCACGAGCTTATTCAACTGCTTGAGGACCTGCTCCATGATCTCTTCGGAGCCGCGGGTGGCCACGGTCATCCGCGAGATACTCGGATCATGGGTCGGCGCGACGGTCATCGCTTCTATGTTATACCCGCGCGCTGCGAACAACCCTGCCACTCGTGACAAGGCACCCGCTTCATTTTCCAGCAAGATAGAGATGATATGGCGCATGGGTTATACCAGAATCATTTCAGAGAGGGCCGCACCAGCAGGCACCATGGGGTAGACGTTTTCCTGCGGGTCCACCTGAAAATCCATGAACACCATGCGATCTTTAAGGCGCAGTGCCTCACGGATCACCGGTTCCACATCAGCAGGCGTATCCGCGCGCAGGCCTATATGGCCGTAGGCTTCGGCCAGTTTGACGAAGTCCGGCAAGGCATCCACATAACTCATGGCGTAACGATTCTCATAGAAGAACTCCTGCCACTGGCGCACCATCCCCAGATAATGATTGTTGAGACACGCCACCTTGATGGGCAAATGATGCTGCAGACAGGTGGACAACTCCTGAATATTCATCTGGATGCTGCCATCGCCCGTCACACAAACCACCGTCGAATCCGGTTCGGCGACCTGCGCGCCCATGGCCGCCGGGAGCCCGAAGCCCATGGTACCCAACCCACCACTGTTGACCCAGCGCCGTGGCCGGTCGAAACCATAAAACTGCGCCGCCCACATCTGGTGCTGCCCCACATCCGAGGTGACGATGGCATTACCGCCCGTCAGTTCAAAGAGCTTCTGCACCACAAACTGCGGCTTAATGAAGCGATCGTCCTGCTTGTAATGCAGACAATCGCGCTGCCGCCATTCCTCAATTTGCGCCCACCACGTCTGCATCGCCTGGGGATCGTTGCGCTGATCGCTCTCCGCCAGCACCTGATTCATTTCGAGCAGAACCTGCTGCAAATCGCCGACGACAGGCACATCCACCCGCACATTCTTGGAGATGGAAGAGGGGTCAACGTCTACGTGCACAATCCGCGCGTGTGGCGCGAATTTGGCGAGATTGCCGGTGACGCGATCGTCAAAACGCGCGCCCAGAGCAACCAGCACATCACAATGTTGCACGGCCATGTTGGCCTCGTAGGTACCGTGCATACCCAGCATACCCAGGAACTGACGATCCGATGCCGGATAGGCGCCCAAGCCCATAAGGGTATGGGTAATGGGCGCGCCCAGCGTGCGGACCAGCTTGCATAGTTCCCCGGAGGCGTTACCGAGGATAATGCCACCGCCGGTATAGAACATCGGCCGCTGCGCACTGGTAATGAGCTGCATGGCTTTACGCACCTGCCCCGGATGGCCTTTCAGCGTCGGTTTGTAGGAACGCAGACTGATTTTTTCCGGGCAGTGATAATGGGTCTTGTGGCTGGTAATATCCTTGGGGATATCCACCAGCACCGGTCCAGGCCGCCCCGTCGCCGCCAGATAAAAAGCCGTCTTCAGGGTGCTCGCCAGATCGCGGACATCCTTCACCAGAAAATTATGCTTAGTGCAGGGGCGCGTAATACCCACCGTATCCACTTCCTGAAAGGCGTCATTGCCGATGAGCGCAACGGGCACCTGCCCGGTGATCACCACCATGGGCACCGAGTCCATATACGCCGTGGCAATGCCGGTCACCGCATTGGTGGCACCCGGGCCGCTGGTGACCAGCGCCACACCGACCTTGCCGGTGACACGGGAATAGGCATCCGCCGCATGCACCGCCGCCTGCTCATGGCGCACGAGAATATGCTTGACGGCATCCTGCTGCGCGAGCTTGTCGTAAATATACAGCACCGCACCGCCCGGATAACCGAAAACATATTCCACACCTTCATCACGCAACGCACGGACTACAATCTCCGCACCCGTCAACTCTTCTGTTTCCAGCTCGGGACTTGGGCGATCTTGCGTAGTCGTCGGGGACGTCATCGTCGTACTCCTCAGGGAATAAAGTATCAACATAAAAAGCTAGACATTTTTTGCTGTGAGGTCAAATAAAAATGCCTTGGCACATACGGATTGTCATCTATGGTACTGCGGCAACCAGCACGCTTTTTGGCCTAGTGGCTGTGCAAGTATTCCAGATAACTGCGCGCCTTGCTGACCAACTCCTCCGGCAGGCCGCGTTTTGCCGCAATGACCAGACCCAGGGAACGCCCCGGCACCCCGATCTGCAGCTCATAGGTAGGTTCCAACCGCTCCTGATCAAAGCGCATGGAGGCGTTACGCAGGCAAGCATGGGTATCGGCAAAGGTCTTGAGCGGTGTGAGATGGGTGGTCACCATACCCCGCACCCCGCGTCCTGCCAGATAATCAAGCACCGCCATCGCCAGCGCCGCCCCCTCTTCCGGGTCCGTGCCGGTACCCAACTCGTCCAGCAGAATAAGAGTATGGTCGTCCGCATCCGCGAGCAACCTTTTCAGCACTTCCACGTGACCGGAATAAGTAGACAACGCAAAGGCGACACTCTGCGGGTCACCCATGTCGACAAAAATACGGGTAAAGTTGCCGACCACGGCGCGCCCGTTCACCGGGATATGTAAGCCGCAATGGGCCATGACTGTGAGCAACCCGACCGTCTTCAGAGAGACACTCTTACCACCGGTGTTGGGTCCAGTCACCACCAAAATCGGACACTCGGCATCAATATGCACGGATAGTGGTTTGGGCTGCGGACCCCGCTTCTCCGCATAGGCGAGCATCAGTTGCGGGTGATAGGCTTCTTCCAGCAGCAGTACCGGTTCATTCACCATCTCCGCCGCTTTGCCATGCAGATGGATGGACAATTGCGCACCCGCAATGGCCAGATCCAGCCAGGTGAGTGACTCCACCAGATGCTGCAGGCCGCTCAGACACGCGCGCGCGGCGTCACTGAGGGCGCGGAGGATGGCCTGGTTTTCCTGTTCGATACGGCCAGCGAGCTTCTCCAGATGGTTATTGCCCGCCACCATTTCCATCGGCTCAACCAGGGTGCCGTGCCCACCCGGACCTGTACCGCGCCGCACACCGCGAATATTGTCCACCGCCCCATCGGGCAAATGCACGCAGGCGCGCTGGCCGGACCAGTGGACCTTCGCTCCCGGCGTACGCAGATGTCCCTGCAAGGCCTTCTGAACCTGCTCGCGCTCCGTCTTCAGTTCGTGATGCAACTGGCGCAGGGTATCATTACCATCTTCGCGCACGCTGCCGTTGGGCATGAGAACGGCCTCGATTTGGGGCAGCAGGTCCGCTGCCGCGTCCAACCGCTCCGGCCCGGTGGGCAAAAGCGCAGGACGCTTCTCCACATAAGGACGCAACTGCGCACCGACCCGCAACACCAGCGCCAGATTACGAAAGGCTGTACCCGCCAGCGCCGCGCCAGGAGAGGCCACCTGGCGGATGGCAGCACGCACATCCGGCAGATCCGGGAGGATCGGGCCTTCGCCCGACTCCAGGCCAAAGCGGGCGGCGGTGATGGCCTCTTGCAACTGGCGAGCGACGCCCACCGTGGGGGCAGGCGCAAGATTGCGCGCCGCATCGGCCCCAAAGGGCGTCGCACAGAGCTTTTCAAGCAACCGGCGGATGCCCTCGAATTCCAGGGGCTTCAGGTCAGCTTCCATGGGTTCTCCTGATCGTTGGTTCGCGCAAGGGTACAAAAGGCCGGGCGATAATGCCAACCCAATCAGTTTTGGAAAATTTCCCGCCACCAGCGCTTGCGGCCTTCGGGCACGACAAACTCCCCCAGAGGATCAGGAGCTACCCGCGAGAGTATCCAGCCGGCTGGAACCACTTTTCCGCTGCTGCCACAAGACGCTCCCAAATTGTTGGGATCGTAAATCTTGATCAGCCGCGGATGCTCAAAATGGTCCACATAGACGATACCCAGATATTTCTCCTTATGATCGTGATGCAGCAAGGTGCCAATCGCGCCCAGCACTTTGCAAAAAGTCGCGGCATCAAGCGGCGCCTGCGGAAAATCTACTCCAACGAAGTACACATACCAGCCATTGTCCGCCTGTTCAGCGAGCGTCTGCTGAAACTCGTCCCAGCGCGACCACTCACGAATGCCGCGCAGCATCCCGTTGTATAACTCCATGAATTCAGACATCAGACCGCCTCCACAACACCCTGAAAACTGACCAGCACCCGACGGCTGACTGGTCGCACCCGGTGTTCAAAAAGAAAAACCCCCTGCCAGACCCCCAGCGCCACCCGGCCCTCCCGTACGGGGATGATCAGACTATTCTGGGTCAGCACACTGCGCAGGTGCGCCGACATATCATCAGGTCCTTCATTGCGATGACGAAAACCAGGATCATCATCTGGAACCAAACGCGCAAAATAATCGATGATATCCGCGCGCACATCCGGATCGGCATTTTCCTGCAGCAATAGACTGGCCGAGGTGTGTGGCACGAAGAGATTCGCCCATCCTACCCAGGCACCGACTTCCTGCAACCAACCCTGCAATTTCTGAGTGAGTTCATATAGGCCGCGGCCACCATTGTTCACCTGCCATTCATGACTGCAATGCTTCATCCCCCCTCCCTTGCCTTGTTTCAACACCAGCTTCGGCCACAGCGACAGCGGCATCTCCTGCCTTTTTACCATGCCGCCGGACCCGGAAAAAATCCCTTAATAAAGCCGCGGATGGTGCTGCCAACAGGCCTCCCTCCGTCAGGATGCGATGGTTAAAGCGGTCATCCTCTAACAGGTGGTAAAGACTTTCTACCGCGCCCGCCTTCGGATCCGACGCACCATAGACAAGACGCGCAACCCGCGCATGCAGCATCGCCCCAACACACATAACGCAGGGTTCCAAAGTGACATAGAGGGTAGTACCCGTCAGCCGATAGTTTCGCAAAGACCGTGCCGCCTGGCGCAGTACGAGCATTTCCGCATGCGCGCTGGGATCGTGACCCTGAACAGGCGCATTATGCGCCGCCGCCAACAGACGACTGTCAGCATCCAGCAACACCGCACCGACGGGCACCTCGCCTTGCCCCGCCGCACGCGCCGCGTAGTCCAGCGCCAGCGTCATCCACGCCGCATCACAGTGATCAAAGCCATCGTCCGTCAAGGTCATGGAACTCCTGAATTACCCTCACTAAAAACCAGATTGAACGCCGCGCCAACCGCATTTCGAGCGTATTGTAGCAATTTCTCGGTCGGCGCGCCTTGACAGAATCGGGAATGCTGCTAATTTCCCCCACAAGTTGCGAAAAGTATTCGTGCTTTGCGCAAGTGCCGTTGGTTTTCTGCAAACCGCATTTATGTAATATTCGTCAGACCATAAAAAGGGAATAAACGTGCTGCGCTTACCAAGTCCTCCTTTGCTCGGCCTGGATATTAGTCCGGACGCGGTAAAACTCGTTGAACTCTCGCAGTCCCGAGGGAAGCTTCGCGTCGAACATGCGGACTCCGAGGCGCTTCCGCCGGGCGCCGTCAACGATCGTGACATCCAGGACGCTGAAGCGGTCAGCCATGCACTGCGCACCATTCTTGAGCGATCCCGCATCCGGACCAAGGCCGTGGCGACCGCTTTGCCCGCCAATACGGCCATCGTCAAGGTCATATCGCTTCCGGGCGACCTGGATGAAGTGGGTATCGAAGAGCAAATTCGCTTTGAGGGTAGCCAATACATTCCTTACAGCATTGACGCCGTCAATTTTGATTTCGCGGTGCTTGGACCCGATGAAACCAGAAAAGGTTATAACCATGTCCTGCTGGTAGCGTGCAAAAAAGAAGCCGTCGAAGATCGTGCTGCCGCTCTCGAAGAGGCGGGCCTCAAACCAAAAATTATTGACGTCAAACCCTTTGCACTCTGGTTATTACATGAGCATCTCGCCAGCATGGCGCCGCAGGAACGCAACATCGCCGGCAGAGCGGTCATTCTGGTAGAAATAGGTAGCGTCACCACAAATATCAACGTGTTTCAGGAAGGACATCCGGTTTACTCCCGTGAGCATAATTTTGGCCTGGGTCGTCTGATTGAAGAAATACAGCGCCGCTATAGCCTCGACGCTAACGACGCACAACGCATGGAACGCTTCGGTGGTCTGCCTCCCGAATATGAGCGTGATGTACTCAATCCCTTCGCCCGGAGTATGGCCCAGGAACTGTTTCGCTCTCTTGATTTCTTTCAGGCCAGCATGCCGGATGTTCCCGCAGGATCTGTGCATCTTTTTGGTATCGGCGCTAAAATTCCGCAACTTGCAGAACAATTACGTCAACTGGTGAGCTTTCCGGTTTACGTACCTGATCCTTTTGCAGGCATGGAAATGGCTCCCCAGATCAGCCGTCGCTTTATGGATGCAGACAGATCGTCTCTGGCTGTTGCCTGTGGGCTGGCGTTAAGGAGGATCTCGGCATGATCCGCATTAACCTGTTACCCTATCGGGAGGCCCAGCGCACGCAACGCAGTCGGCTTTTAGCGTTGGCCCTTGTCGGCATCCTGCTGCTTGCCGCCCTGTTCTATTATGGTATCTACAGTATTTTTAGTACGCGTGTTTCTGCTGAGCAGCAAAAAGTGCAGTATCTGCAGGGGGTCACCACCCAACTGGACAAAAAAATCGCGTCCATTGCCGATCTGCGTAAAAAACGTGATGAACTGCTTTCCCGTGAGGGCATCATTACCGACCTACAGGACCAGCGGGATATGGTGGTGCGTCTCTTCAACACCTTGGCCAGCGTCACCCCCAACGGCGTTTTTCTGACACATCTCAAGCAGGTAGGTAACGCCGTCACAGTCGATGGTTATGCCCAGGCGAACGATCAGGTCGCGGCATTTATGCGCAACATTGAAGCCTCAAAGATTTTTGAGAAGCCGGAACTGAACATCATCAGCAAGTCCAGGCTGGGTAATGAAGAGGTGGGACAATTTACGCTGCAGATGAGCATCCGTACGCCGGCTGCCGCGAGTAAAAGTGGCGCACCGGCGCAGAACAAGGATACACGGCCATGACCTTTGATGAACTCCGTAACCTGCAAATTGATGACGTCATCCGCTGGCCGGTCAAAACCAAGCTCATCGTCATCGCCATCATTGTTCTGGTTCTTGGCGTCGTGGTTTGGTTTGAATTCATTTCACCCGAAAATGACAAATATGATCAACTACAAGCTCAGGAAGACAGCCTGAAGATCCAGGTGCGGCAAAAACAATTGCTGGCTGCCTCCCTGCCCGCCTACCAGGCCCAGATCAGGGAAATGAATCGGCGTTTTCAGAACTTTCTGCAGCAGTTGCCCAATCGCACCCAGATCCCTTCGTTGCTGGATGATGTGACATTGGCAGGACGCAGTCGCGGGCTGGATTTCGAACTGTTTCAGCCTACGGGAGAAGTGAACAAGAACTTCTATGCGGAGATCCCGGTCAAGCTCAAAGTGGTCGGTACCTACAATGACATCGGGCGCTTCGCCGCCGCGGTCGCTGCCATGCCTCGCATCGTCACCATCAACAATATCGACATTGCCCGGATGCCTGACGCGGGTGCAACCAGCGCGGCCAAGGCTCAGACTGCCCAGAAACTGGTGATGCAGTGTACAGCAACCACTTACCGCTATCTGGATGGCGGTGGCAGTATAGATCATCAAAGCAAGGAAGGGGGCAAACCATGAAACGCTCTCTCAGTATCCTGATGATGCTTACCGGCATGGCGCTACTGAGCGGTTGCTCAGACAACGACAATCTCCGCCATCTTCAGGCCTTCGTTGCTGACGGCCCGAAAAGCAACACACACATTACGCCGCTGCCCAAGACCCCCGCTTACGTGCCGAAGGCTTATGAGAATCCGATCAACCGTGATCCCTTCACAAGCTTCTCGGAGCTTCTACTGCGCAAGGAGGCCGCTGCCGCCAGCAGCGGACCACGTCCGGCCAGTCATGGACCTGTCCAGCCGCTGGAGAAATATGCCCTTTCCAGCCTGAGCGTAACCGGCATTGTCCGGGATAATCAGGGCAAGCTCTGGGCCGTAGTCCTCGCGCCGGATAAAAAAATCTATCGTGCGACCATCGGCAGCTACATCGGCACCCATAACGGTCGCATCGTGCGCATTGATGACGGCATGACGAAACGGTCGGTCACCGTCGAACAATACATGCCCAACGCCTTCGGTGGATTCCAGAAAGAACAGACCGTTTTGCACATGCAAAACGGCAACTGAACATGACTTGCCTAACCCCAAAGAATACAGAGGATAGCGAAAAGATGAGCACAGCATCCAATACCGCCCGACACACCCGCCGTGTCGCTGCAAACCCTCAGCCCCACCCTTTGGTACTGAGGCCAGCGACCATTGCCATCATGGCGGCGACGCTCTGCCTGATCTCCGGCGCCGCCTGGGCCGAGAGCCTTATCAGCAGCGTTACGCCGGTACGGGATCAGCATGGTACGGCGTTCCTGATCCGCAGTGACAGCCGCCCTGCCTACGACGTAAACACCCTGAATGGCGGTTATCGGGTGCGCATTGACTTCAGCGACGCCCATTTTATGAGCTCCGTGGGTACCGTCGCCGGCAGCGGCGCTGTGCAGAATGTGCTCACCGAAAATGTTGGTCATCACGCCCGCCTTGATCTGCTGCTGAAGTCACCGCAGGCGATCATGATGGAGCCGGCGCCCGGCGGTTATCGACTTGCCTTGGTCACCAATCAGAGCAAAGCGTCTGCGGCAAGTGTCCCGAGCGTGCCAGCCAGCAGCAGTGTGACAGAGACTCCTGTAACATCTGCGCCGCCCGTGGCTGCCCCGGCCATCACTTCAGGTACACAAATCAACGATCTGAGTTTTAAGCGTGGGAAGAACGGCGGCGGAGTCCTCAATCTTTCCATCTCCGGCCCGCAACCGCAGATGAACGTCACCCGCGAGAACGGCGCCCTCATCGTCGAGCTCAAAAATACGGTCATTCCCTCCAGCTACACCCACCGTTTCGGGGTCGGCCAGTTCGGTACCCCGGTTCAGTATGTGGACAGCTATCCTCTGGGACGTAGCACCCGATTGGTTTTTGCCATTCATGGTCCTTACGAATACTCGGCTTATCAGCTGGGGCAGCAAACAATGATTGATGTACATCCCAAAACTACTGAGACAGGCAGCAATCCCGACGCCGGTGCGCGCCTCAGCATGGACTTTCAGAACATCAGCGTGCGCGACGCCCTGCAGGTGATTGCCGACTTCACTCACCAAAACATCGTCGTTTCCAACAATGTGACCGGCAGTCTTTCCATCCGCCTCAAGAACGAGCCTTGGGAACAAGCTCTTCAGGTAATTCTGGAGTCTCAGGGACTGGCGGCAAAACATATCGGCAATATTCTCTGGGTGGCTCCGGCCAACCAGATTACCAGCCAGGAAGAGGCGCAACTGAAGGCCGCTGCCAGCAAGCGCAAGCTCGAACCGCTGGAGACGGAGTTGATCCAGATCAAATATGCAAAAGCCTCGCAGATTGCCTCGCTGCTGCAGGGTTTCGATCAAAACCAGCAACCTGGAGTTGCAGGTGCCGACAATGGCATGAGCATGAATCCCGCACAAAATGCCGCTCTGGCCAGTGCATTGGGCATTCCGAGCTCCAGCCTTATTGGCAACTCGCTGCTCGGTCCACGCGGCTCGGTAGCGGTAGTAACCCGCACCAACAGCCTGCTGGTTCGGGACACCCCGCAGGATATTACCAACATCAAAAACCTGATCGCCAAGATCGATCGTCCGGTCCCGCAGGTATTGATTGAAGCGCGCATTGTGCAGGTCACCACCAATGCGGCACAGTCCTTGGGCGTAAATTGGGGCGGGACCTATACCGGCGGTGGTGGTGGCGGCGTCGTCAACCTGTCGGGTACCGGTGCTACGGGGGTCACACCGACACAGGGCGGCGCCTACCCGATGTCTGGAACTTCCACCACCAGCGGCACCGGCTTCACCACCCCGGCACTGGTAAACCTGACACCCTCAACCGCAGGCAGCGCCCTCGCGGGCACCAATCCGGCATCGCTGGGTTTTGCCCTGGGCACCGCCGCCGGCAATCGCATCCTGAATCTGCAATTACAGGCGCTGCAAGCGAATAACCGCGCCAAGATTATCTCCAGTCCCAAAGTCCTCACCCAGGACAACGAAAAAGCCGTCATCGAACAGGGTCAGGAAATCCCCTATCAGCAGTCCACCAGCAGCGGCGCAACGTCGGTATCCTTCAAGAAAGCGGTGCTCAGCCTGGACGTCACGCCGCACATCTCACCCAACGGCAAGATCACCCTGGATGTGGATGCGCGTAATGACCAGCCCAACTACGCCCAGGCCCTGCCTTCCGGCATCCCCATTGATACCCAGCAGGTCAAAACCAAACTGCTGGTCAACAATGGCCAGACGGTGGTCATCGGCGGCATTTATACCGACTCGACCACCCAGACGGAAACCGGCGTCCCCTTATTGAAGGACATCCCTCTGCTTGGCTGGCTCTTCAAGAGTCACCTGAAGAATGTGGCCAAGACCGAACTACTGGTCTTCCTGACCCCCAAGGTGATCGGCGGCGGCGCCCCGGATGGCCTCGGTGGGACTTCCGGCAATGCCAATCTCGGACAATGACCGGAAGTATTATCCTCATCGGTCCCATGGGATCGGGTAAATCCACAATCGGGCGGCTCCTGGCCGCCCGATTGCGTCTTCCTTATGTGGATAGTGACGCGCTTATCGTAAATCATACGGGCGTAGATATCCCCACCATCTTTGAAATTGAGGGGGAATCCGGCTTCCGCGAGCGGGAACGCAAAGTCATCGCCGACCTCTCCACCCGGAGTGAGGCAATCGTACTGGCCACCGGCGGCGGCGCCATACTCGAACCTGCCAATCGCTATCATTTGCGACGTATGGGCAGGGTCATTTATCTGGATGTCAGTGTCGGCGAGCAACTCAAACGTATCCGCCATGACCGCAGCCGTCCCCTGCTGCAAAATACCGACCTCGATACGCGCCTGAAAATACTCGCGGAGCAACGCAATACGCTCTATCAGGAGACTGCGCACTGGCGGGTACTGGGAGATGGTCTGCGCTCGGATCAGGTCTTGCGCCGGATACTGCGACATCTCCAACAGCGCGCAGGGCAACCCCCTACGCCGGGATAGCCGGTCAAACAAGCTCAAAACAGTCGCGATGGCGACGGCACACTTGCCTCAACGTAAAAGAACCACAACAATGGGGCATAAATCAGTCTATAAGAGTACACATTATGCACAGTCTTCGCGTCGATCTGGGTCAGCGCAGTTACCCCATTCACATAAGCACAGGCATCCTCGCCGATCCGACTCTTTTCGCTCCCGCCCTGAGCAAAGGTCCGGTCGCGATTATCACGGACAGCAATGTCGCGCCCCTCTATCTGGAGATGCTGCAAAAAACCCTGAAGAAACTCGAAAAAGACTTGCTGGTCATCATCCTGCCGGCCGGCGAGGAGAGCAAATCTCTCGCTAACATCCAAGAAATCACCGGGCGCCTGCTGAGTGCTGGTTACGGCCGTGACTGCACCCTCTGCGCCCTCGGCGGCGGCGTCGTGGGAGACATCACCGGCTTCGCCGCGGCGGTGTATCAGCGCGGAGTCGCCTATATTCAGGTGCCGACCACCCTGCTCGCCATGGTGGACTCCTCTGTCGGTGGCAAAACCGGAGTCAATCACCCCTTGGGTAAAAACATGATCGGCGCTTTTTACCAGCCACGTGCGGTGATCGCCGACACCGACACCCTGGACAGCCTGCCTGACCGGGAATTCCGCTCAGGACTGGCCGAGGTGATTAAATATGGCCTGATTAACGATCAGGGCTTTTTCTCCTGGCTCGAAGACCACATGGATGCTGTGCTCGCCCGTGAGGCCGACGCCCTGGCCAAAGTGATCCAATATTCCTGCAAAGACAAGGCCGACGTCGTGGCACGCGACGAATTGGAGGGGGGGTTACGGGCCATTCTCAACCTCGGTCACACCTTCGGCCATGCCATTGAAGCGGCGACCGGCTACGGCCAGTACCTGCATGGCGAAGCGGTGGCCATCGGCATGGTCATGGCAGCAGATCTTTCGCGCCGTCTCGATCTAATTCGGGAGAGTGAGCAGGATCGTATCTACGCCCTCATCAAAGCCGCTGGATTACCCACGCTGGCCCCCACACTCCCCGTCGCCGATTATTTTGGCTTTATGCGCGTTGACAAGAAAGCGGAAGGGGGCCGGGTACGCTTCATCCTGCTGCGCGGCATTGGGAGTGCAGTCATCACCGGAGATGTCCCCCCGGCCGCTATCACCCAAACCCTTCAGGCCTTCATGGAGCATGGACATGCATGAGATCAATAAAGCAACCGCGGAGCTGCAAGAGGAAATGGCGCAGCGCATCGCGCTGAACCCCGGCGGCACCCGCCGTATTGGCAACTTCGGTTTCATCGAGCTGGAAGAGACCTGGGGTGACGAAGCCACCATCATCAACACCGCGCGCATCAGCACTACCAACCAGCGCCTCCGCAGCGGGCACGAATTTTCGGAGCGCGACCGCGCCCTGCTCTACCAGTTACTGCGCGATCAGCATGGCACACCCTTCGAGACCGTATACTTCCGCTTCCGCTTCATCGCACCGATTTTTGTGTTGCGCCAGTGGGTTAAACACCGCGTTTCCAGTTGGAACGAGTTTTCCATGCGCTATCGCAAGCCCCTCTCCGTCGCCTACGTGCCCGATGCCACCGCACGCACGGTGGATGGCTTTGCAGTATTGGATGAGGCGGCCATGGGCGAATATGAAGCGCTGATGGCGCAGCTCTTTGCCTGGTACGAGCAGCAATACAATGCGGCTTGCAGCCGCATTGATCTGGCGCGCGAAACCGGCGAGCTGGGCCCCAAAGAAGGCGGACGCGACCCTTACCGCGGCCGGGCCCGCGAGCTTCTGCGCAACGTGATGCCGGTCGCCGCCTACTCGGATGTCTACTGGACGGTCAATTTCCGCAGCCTGATGAACTTTTTCAAGCTGCGGCGCAAGCAAGATGCCCAGTATGAAATCCGCGAATATGCCGATGCGGCCTTTGCGCTGTTCACCACGCGCCTGCCTCTGCTCGCCGAAACCATGCAGCGGGTGATAGACGAATCCGCCGCCAGTACCGCGGTGCAGGAATCGTCCGGGCATGCCTGACCCCGTCTCTCCGGGCCAGTCCGGGGGATTGGCACCTTACGCTGCCGACCCCGCGCAGAGCGGTGGCCGCAAACATGCGGAGGAGCCGCCCGCCGGTCGCAGCGCCTTTCAGCGCGACCGGGACCGGGTCATCCACTCCGGCGCCTTCCGCCGCCTTGAATACAAGACCCAGGTGTTTGTAAATCACGAGGGCGACCTCTACCGCACCCGCCTCACCCACAGCCTGGAAGTAGGACAGGTCGGCCGCGCCATCGCCCGCCAGTTGGCCCTGAATGAGGACCTGGTCGAAGCCATTGCCCTGGCCCACGATCTCGGTCACACCCCTTTTGGCCATGCCGGACAGGATGCCCTGCAGGAATGCATGGCCGACCTCGGCGGTTTCGAGCACAACATCCAGTCCCTGCGCATTGTGGACCGCCTGGAAAGGCGCTACGGCGACTTCCCCGGCCTGAACCTGAGCTTTGAAACCCGCGAGGGCATTCTCAAGCATTGCGCCAAAAACAAGGCTGCCTACCTGGGCGACGTGGGTGAACGTTTTCTGCGAGGCACCCAGCCCAGTCTGGAGGCGCAGATCACCAATCTCGCCGATGAAATCGCCTATAACAACCATGACATCGATGACGGCCTGCGTGCCGGTCTGCTGAACCGGGAAGAACTCTGCGCAAGCACCTTGTACGGGGCTATTTTTGCCGGGGTACAGCAACGTTATCCCGACGCCTCCCAGACCATATTGCGTCACGAAACGGGCCGCCGCCTCATCGATCTGCTCATCCGCGATCTGGTCGATGAAACCCGGCGCCGCATTGCCGCAGAGGGCATCGCCACAATTGCGGAAGTGCGGGCCGCGCCGCGACCCCTCGCCGCCCACAGCCCAGCCATCGCCCACGAAGTCGCCACCCTCAAACACTTCCTCTTTCAGCGCATGTATCGTCACCCCCGGGTGCATCGTCAGGCGGAAAAAGCCAAGCGCCTGGTACGCAAACTTTTTCATACCCTGCGTGAAGATCCGCGACTGCTCCCGCTGAAATATCAGGTGCGCATCAACGAGTGTGACGGTGCAACGAAGCGCCAGGCGCGTGTCGTTGCCGACTATGTGGCCGGTATGACCGACCGCTTTGCCATTGCCGAGTATGACCGCCTCTTCGATCCACACGGCGAGGCTTGAGCCCTTGGATGGTGCCCACGAGCGCGTTATAATGCCCGGCCCTGCTTTGCAGTCCGGCGACAGGGTGACGTGACAATCAGGTGACGATATGACGCAAAGCTTATACTCCCCCGACTTTGAACGGGACTCCTGCGGCTTCGGGCTGATTGCCCAGATGGACAACCAGGCCAGTCACGCCATTGTCGCGACGGCAATCACCTCCTTGGCGCGCCTCACCCACCGCGGCGCGGTAGCCGCCGACGGCAAAAGTGGCGACGGTTGCGGCTTGCTGTTGCAAATGCCGGAGGCCTTTTTTCGCGCCATCGCCACCGATCGGGGTATCACTCTCGGCAAACATTTCGGTATCGGCCAGTTTTTTCTCCCACAGGACCAAGCGGTTGGCGATAAAATCCGCATGGCACTCGATGCCGAAGCCCAAGACCTCGGTCTCCGATGTCTGGGCTGGCGCGAGGTCCCTACCGACCTTGCCGCTTGTGGCGATGAAGCCCTTGGGAGCCTGCCAGGAGTCTGGCAGGCCTTTGTGGACCTCCCCGACGCGGTGGACACGGACAGTCGCGAACGCCTCCTCTATCGTCTGCGGCGGCGGGTAGAAAAACGCTTTGTCGACGAGAGCAGTTTTTTTGCCGTGACCTGCTCCTCGCAGGTCATCGGCTACAAGGGCTTAGTGCTGCCAGAGAATCTCCCGGTTTTTTATCCCGACCTCTGCGACCCGCGCTTTGCCTCTGCCCTCGTCACCTACCACCAACGCTTTTCCACTAATACCTGGCCGGAATGGCGGCTATGCCAACCCTTCCGCATGCTCGCCCACAATGGCGAGTTGAATACGGTGCAGGGCAACCGTCTGTGGGCCAAGGCCCGCGAGGCGCAACTCCAATCCGACCTGCTGCCTATGGCTGAAGTGCTGCCCGCGGTGGGCGGCGGCAGCGACTCCTTCAGCCTTGACAACATGCTTGAACTGCTGGTGCAGGGCGGCATGGACTTCTTCAAGGCCATCCGCCTGCTGGTGCCACCGGCCTGGCACAATGTCCCGCGCATTGAGCCCGCCCTGCGCGCCTTCTACGAATATCACTCCATGCGCATGGAGGCCTGGGATGGCCCTGCCGGACTGGTGCTCAACACCGGACGCATCGCTGCCTGCGCACTGGATCGCAACGGTCTGCGCCCGGCCCGTTATGTCATCACCAAAGACCGTATCATCAACATCGCCTCCGAAGTGGGCGTCTTTGACTACGATCACCGCGACATCGCCGTGCAGGGTCGGGTCGGGCCGGGGCAACTGGTGGCGGTGGATATGGCCACCGGTAAATTCCTGGAGTCGGCAGACATAGACGCGCAAATCCAGAACAGCAACCCCTACCGGGAATGGCTGGATCAGTATGCTGAGCATCTCGACAGTGACGACAGCGACACCACCCCCACACTGCCGGTAAACGACCTGCTGGTCAGTGAAAAGGCCTTTGGTGTCAGCTTTGAAGAAGAAGACCAGGTGATTCGTGTCCTCGCCGAGGGCGCCCAGGAAGCGGTCGGCTCCATGGGTGACGATACCCCCGTGGCGGTCTTGTCGCGGCAGACCCGGCATATTGCCGATTATTTCCGTCAGCAATTCGCCCAGGTCACCAATCCCCCCATCGACCCTCTGCGTGAAGCCCTGGTGATGTCCCTCAACACGGTCATCGGCAGTGAGAGCAATCTGTTTGCCGAGCGTCCCGAATATGCCCGGCGCATTGAAGTACACTCCCCGGTGCTCTCCGATGCCACTTTTGTCGCCCTCACCAGCCGCACGGAACCGGCCTTTCGCGGCCAGACTTTTGATCTCTGTTATTCCGCGGCGGACAGCAATCTGGGAGGCGCTATTGAAGCCCTCTGCGAAGACGTCATCGAAGCGGTGCGGCACGGAGCCGTTATCCTGGTGCTCTCGGATCACGCCCTGGAGCGCGATCGGCTCTACATCCCGGCGCTGATGGCGGTAGGTGCAGTCCACCATGCCCTCATCGATGCCGGCCTGCGCACCTGCTGCAATATCGTCGTGGCCACCGCCCATACCCGCGATCCCCACCATTTCGCCACGCTGATCGGTTACGGTGCCACCGCCGTCTACCCCTACCTGAGCTATGCCATCATCCGCAGTCTGGCCGAGCGGCATGCTTTCAGTCAGCCGGTCACGGTCCTCAAGGCGCTGGAAAATTATCGCAAAGGCATCGACAAGGGCCTCTACAAGATCCTGTCCAAAATGGGGATTTCCACCCTCGCCTCATATCGCAGCACCCAGCTTTTTGAAGCACTCGGTCTGGACCAGACGGTGGTGGAACGTTGCTTCAAGGGTACGGTGAGCCGGATTGGCGGCGCCTCCTTCAGTACATTGGAAAGCGATATCAGCCAGCAGGTCCGCGACGCCTACCTGCCGCGAAAGACGCTGCCTGTCGGTGGTCTGCTCAAATATGTCAATGGTGGCGAATATCACGCCTACCACCCGGACGTCGTCCAGAGCTTGCAAACAGCGGTAAAATCAGGGCGCTATACCGACTATCAGGTGTTTTCCGGGCTCGTCAACGAGCGCCCGGTCACCAACCTGCGCGACCTGCTGCAATTGCGCACCGCAGCACAACCCATTCCGCTCAGTGAAGTCGAGGCCATCGAGGCCATCACCCGCCGTTTTGACACGGCAGCCATGTCCCTGGGTGCGCTTTCGCCCGAAGCCCACGAGGCCCTGGCCATCGCCATGAACACCATCGGCGGGCGTTCCAACTCCGGTGAAGGCGGCGAAGATCCGGCCCGTTACCACAACAACAAGGTCAGCAAGATCAAGCAGATCGCCTCCGGTCGCTTTGGCGTGACACCGGAGTATGCCGTCAATGCCGAAGAGTTGCAGATCAAGGTGGCCCAGGGTGCCAAGCCCGGCGAAGGCGGTCAGTTGCCGGGGCACAAGGTCAGCGGCATCATCGCCCGCCTGCGCTACGCCAAGGAAGGCGTCGCCCTCATCAGCCCGCCGCCCCACCACGACATCTATTCCATCGAGGATCTGGCACAGCTCATTTTTGACCTCAAGCAGATCAATCCGCAGGCCTACGTCTCCGTCAAACTGGTCTCCGAGGCTGGTGTGGGTACCATCGCGGCCGGGGTAGCCAAGGCCTATGCCGACCGCATCACCATCGCCGGTTATGACGGTGGCACCGGGGCCAGTCCGCTGAGCTCGGTGAAGTATGCCGGCTCGCCCTGGGAACTGGGCCTGGCGGAAACCCAGGTTACCCTGCGCCGCAACCACTTGCGGCATCGGGTACGTTTGCAGGCCGACGGCGGCTTCAAAACCGGACTGGATGTGGTCAAAGGCGCCCTGCTGGGAGCCGAAAGCTTCGGTTTTGGCACCGCCCCGATGATTGCGTTGGGTTGCAAGTATCTGCGCATCTGCCATCTCAACAACTGCGCCACCGGCATTGCCACGCAGGATGAGACCCTGCGCAAACATTTCACCGGCCTGCCGGAAATGGTCATCAACTACTTCCGCTTCGTCGCCGAAGAAGCCCGCGAAATCATGGCGCAACTCGGCATCCGGCGCTTCGACGACCTGGTTGGTGCCAGCCAGATGCTGAAAATCGGTGAGGCGCAGACGGAAAAACAGGCACATCTGGACCTGCGTCCGCTGCTCGCCAATACCGCTCTGCGCGACGCCGACACCAACATCCAGACCCGGGATCGCAACCCGCCTTGCGACAAGGGTGACCTGGCCGAAACCATGGTGAAGGACGCCCGACCCGCGCTGGAAGAGCAAATCCCCACCCGCCTGCACTACCCGATTCGCAACGTGAACCGCTCCATCGGCGCCCGCCTCGCCGGAGAGATCGCCCGTCGCTTTGGTAATTCTGGTCTGCGGGAAGATGCAGTACGCATCGAGTTGCAGGGTACGGCAGGCCAGTCCTTTGGTGCCTTCTGCGTGCAGGGGATGACCCTGCATCTGCACGGCGATGCCAACGATTACGTGGGCAAGGCCATGAACGGCGGCACCATCGTCATCGCGCCGCCAGCGGGTGTTTCCTACGCCAGCCAGGACTCGGCCATTGTCGGCAACACCTGTCTGTACGGAGCCACCGGCGGGCGTCTCTATGCCGCCGGGCGCGCCGGTGAGCGTTTTGCGGTGCGCAACTCCGGGGCCATCGCCGTGATCGAAGGCGCCGGGGACCACGCCTGCGAATACATGACCGGCGGCCAGATCGTCATCCTCGGCCCGGTCGGCGTGAATTTCGGGGCGGGCATGACCGGCGGTCTCGCCTTTGTCCGCGATCAGGCCCGGCAGTTCCCTGATCAGGTGAACGGCGAACTGGTGAATTATCACCGGATTGAAACAGAATCCATGCGCGGCTACGAGGCCCTCCTGCGGCGCCACATCGAAGCCCATGCGGCCACCACGGGTAGCCGTTATGCCGCAGGGCTGCTCAAGGACTGGACCCACTTTATCCGCGATGTCTGGCTGGTGGTGCCCAAGGCCGCCAAACTGGATGTCCTGCTCGAAGAAGCGAGCTGACCGCGTCACCCTGAGGAAAAACCATGAGTCATTTTTCATTCATCGAAGACCCGCGGCAGGACCCCAAAAAGCTGGACGTGGAAGAACGCCGCGAGGCCTTCAAGGAAATCTACCAAAGCTTTGACCTGGACAGCGCCCAGCTTCAGGCCGACCGTTGCCTGCACTGCGGCAACCCGTATTGTGAGTGGAAGTGCCCGGTGCACAACTATATTCCCAACTGGCTGCAGCTCATTGTTGAAAATCGTCTGGAAGAAGCGGCCAGTCTGTCCCATCAGACCAATACCCTCCCGGAGATCTGTGGCCGCATCTGCCCGCAGGACCGTCTTTGCGAGGGCGCCTGTACCCTCAATGATGGCTTTGGCGCCGTCACCATTGGCAACCTGGAAAGATTCATCACCGAAGAAGCCCTGGCCCGCGGCTGGCGTCCGGAAAGGCCCGATATCATCCCTAACGGCAAGCGCGTTGCGGTGGTAGGGGCCGGCCCTGCCGGACTGGGTTGTGCGGATATTCTCAACCGCGCCGGTACCGAAGTGGTTGTCTTTGACCGCTACCCGGCGGTTGGCGGCCTGCTCACCTTTGGCATCCCACCTTTCAAGCTGGAAAAAGCGGTGGTCGCCCGCCGCGCCAATCTGTTGCAGGAAATGGGCATTCGTTTTCAGCTCGATACGGAAGTCGGCAAGGATATTTCCCTGGGTAATCTGCTGGAAGATTTTGACGCCGTGTTTCTGGGGATGGGCACCTACACCGCCAAGACCGGCGATTTTCCCGGCGAGAACCTGCCTGGCGTCCTCAAGGCGCTGCCCTATCTGATCGCGAACACGCGACATCTGATGCAGTTGCCGGACCCGGCACTCCCCTATGTCAGCCTGTCCGGCAAACGGGTCGTGGTGCTGGGTGGCGGCGATACCGCCATGGATTGTCTGCGCACCGCCATCCGCCAGGGTGCTAGCCGCGTCACCTGTGCCTATCGCCGCGATGAAGAAAACATGCCAGGCTCGCGCCGGGAAGTCGCCAATGCCCGCGAAGAAGGTGTCAAATTCCTCTTCAACCGCCAGCCCGTCGAGGTCATTGGTGATGCGGCATCGGGCGCACGGGGTGTGCGCCTGGTCGAAACCCGTCTGGGGGAGCCCGATGCCAAGGGCCGTCGCCATCCGGAAATTGCCCCTGGCTCAGAGCAGGTGCTGGATGCCGATGCGGTGATCATCGCTTTTGGTTTTGATCCCTCCCCCGCCCCTTGGTTTGCGGAATACGGCATCAGCACGGACGCCCGTGGGCGGATCAGTACCAACGAACAATTCCAGACCACTAACCCACGTATTTTTGCCGGGGGCGACATGCGCCGCGGCTCTGATCTGGTCGTCACGGCGGTAGATGAAGGACGCCGGGCCGCCGAGGGCATCCTCGATCAACTGGGCGTATAGACGATGAAATCCACATTGCAAAATGATAATTTCCTGCGTGCCTGCCTGCGCCAGCCGGTGGATCATGTCCCCGTCTGGCTGATGCGTCAGGCCGGGCGTTACCTGCCGGAGTACCGTGCTACCCGTGCCCGTGCCGGGGATTTTCTCACCCTCTGCACCACACCGGAACTGGCCTGTGAAGTGACACTGCAGCCCATCGATCGCTTTCCGCTGGACGCCGCCATCCTTTTCTCGGACATCCTGACCATTCCTTATGTCATGGGACTCGGACTGCAATTTCAGGAGGGCGAAGGTCCGGTATTCGAACGTCCCTTGCGTAACGCCGCGGATATCTACGCACTGCGTCAGCCCGATCCGGAAACGGAGCTGCGCTTTGTGATGGATGCGGTGCGGCTCATCCGCCGGGAGCTGAATGGGCGGGTGCCTCTCATCGGCTTTGCCGGCAGCCCCTGGACCCTCGCCTGCTACATGATCGAAGGTCGCGGCAGCCGAGACTTCATTCATATCAAAGGGTTACTATATAGCGATCCAGCGCTGCTACATCGCCTCCTACGTCATCTGGCCGCATCGGTCAGCCAATACCTCAACGCGCAGATTGCCGCTGGGGCGCAGGCAGTGATGATTTTTGATACCTGGGGTGGCAGTCTCAGCACCCCGGCTTATGCAGAGTTCTCGCTCGCCTACATGAGCGAGATCATCGCCGGTTTGAAGTGCGAGGCGGAAGGCCGCCCGGTACCGGTCCTGCTCTTTACCAAAGGCGGGGGTAACTGGCTGGAGGCAATGGCGACGAGCGGCGCCGATGTGCTTGGTCTTGACTGGACAACCGAATTAAGCGTCGCCCGCCAGCGTCTGGGTGATGGCATAGCACTGCAGGGCAATATGGATCCCATCGCCCTCTATGGCAGCGCCAGCGCTGTCGCCGCAGAAGCAGAACGCGTTCTGGCCAGCCATGGACCTGGGCCGGGCCACATCTTTAATCTCGGCCATGGCATCACCCCGCAAACCCCCATCGGAAACGTCGCCACTTTGGTGGAGAGCGTTCATAACTGGCGGGCTGCCTAACCCTCGTGACCATGCCGCCATGCTGCCCAGGCATCCCGGATAGGACGGCGGCGGGGATTATGCAGATAGGTGATTGAAGCCCCTTGCTCCATCCGCTGTAAGGCATCGGCAATAGCCGCCTGAGCCGTTGCTGCCAGCTTCCGGCGACCCAATTCTGGCGCCAGTGCGGGCAGGAATTCCACGCGCAGCGTCAGCGGCGCAGCCGCCGCCAGTCTCCAGAGATGTCCGAACAGGCTGTCTTCACCGATGAAGGGGCAGAGGGGGTCGGGCTGACCGGGGCGCAGTACATCTTCATAACGCAAAGCGACAGGAATCGTCGGCGCTGCCGCCCCGGATGCGGTCTCGAAAGGTGCCGCAAAAAAATCACCCACCCCCTTCCCATCGCTGGTGGTGCCTTCCGGAAAAAGAACAATACTGGTGCCGGCTGTCAGAATCTCACTGGCCTGACGCATGGTGCGCTGACTGGCGCGGGCGTCGCTACGATCAATAAAAAGCGTCCCCAGCCACTCACCCATAATCCCGAAAAAAGGCCAGGCACGCATTTCCTTCTTCGCCACAAAACGACCAGGAACCAGGGTCGCGAGTGCGAGAATATCCAGGTAAGAAACATGGTTAGCGGCGACAAGCACCGGCGATTTGGGGATAGCCCCATCCACGCGCAAATGAATCCCGAGGATACGCAAGGCCCGCCGACTCCACCAGGCAAAAGCCCGATAACTACCCGCGTCGGGCTCGGACTTGCGTGCACAAGTCCAGACTGCCAATGGAAAGGCCAGAAGCAGATAAAATACCAGCACCGGCAGCCGCCAGATACGCCGCAAAGCCTTGGGCCGCGAACGACGCCAGCGCCGCCCCGGGTAAGTTACCAATACCGAGACGGGCTTTTTACGGCGTATCACTTACGCGCGTCCACCGGTTCCAGGAAGCGCTGCTGATAGCGGGGGGTGATCAGACCAGACTCGCACCAGACGAAGAAATCTGCACAATGGAATTGCGGATCCCAGAAAGGCTCGCCGCCAATACGCACTCCCGCTCTTAAATAACCCTTAAGCAAGCTAGGCAGTGTGGCAGGGTCTACCTGCGCTTGCACATCAAAATTGGGGACAGTGCGCAGGGGGAAGACCCGCTGTTCCTGTGGCGTCAGGTACATATTGAGACTCTGGTACAGGGCGCCAAGGGCCGGGCCGTCGGTGCTGTGTACACTCGCGCAGCCCATGAGATAATCGATTTGCCACATCGTCATGGCCTCGGCCAGCCCCGACCAGAGCAGCGCAATCACCGCACCCTGACGATAGTCAGGATGTACGCAGGACCGCCCCAACTCCATAATCCGCGCATTCAAAGCCAGCAGACGTGAAAGATCAAACTCTGTCTCGGCATAATAGCGGCCCACCCGGACGACTTTCTCGGGGCGAAAGAGGCGATAGGTACCAACAACTTCCTGGCGGATCTCGTCTTCGACAATCAGGTGCTCACAAAAAGGGTCGTACTCATCCTGATCCAGCCCAGGACGACCACCAAACTGGGCACCATACTCGGCACTGAATACGCCATAGCGCAGTCGTTGCGCCGCTTCTACTTCGTCCTGGTGACACGCCAGATAGAGGCGCAACGAGCGCTCTTTCTTGGTGGCGACGTGACCGGTACTGCCGTGAGATTGGGTGCTGAGCATACGGGGCTCTCCGTGCTAAAACGATAACGAACCTTCACTTATTGTGACTCACAAATATGACAATAGTGCGACGCTTTTATGAAATTTTTATGACAATGATACGCCGCCTCTCCGCGACATGGTAACTTTTCTTCGTAAAAATATCGTGTTGACCTTACGGCAAGAGTCTTCGTCGCCATTAACCATCGTCGATACGAGCATTTTATATCATGATTCAAGCAATACCAGCCCTGATCATCAAATCGCGGTGGTTTCGATGTGGGTCGCGGCAGGCTCTTGCACCGCACGCCCCCAATAGTTACTGTATGCCTTTGCTTTAGTGCATTCCGTCAGAGGTGAAAGTTCTGCCATGTCCGCCGCCCCCGAGGAAGTCGATGACAGCCCCTATTGCTGCTGTTCGGCCGCCACTTTTCAGGAAATCCTTGAGCGCCAGCGCGCCAAACCCCTGCCTTTTATGGAGCTTTTGATGGTCCACGCCGGATGCGGCGGCGGTTGCGGCAGTTGCATTGACGAACTCGAAGCTTATTTGCGCAGTCATGACGCCTATATAGAGGATTGAATCCTTCCTGCACTTTTCATCCGCCCTGGTGGTCGCGGGGTGGCCATTTTCAGACCATCTGGGCGCCCTTTTTCGCCCGCTCGGATCCTGTCGATTTTCGCCGGGAAATCTGGAAAACCCCTGATGGCGACCGGGTCGCTGTAGACTGGGTGGACACCTCAGCCGACGCGCCCGTGGTTATTCTTTTTCATGGCTTGGCGAGCAGTTCGCGAGGACATTATGCCCGCTCCCTCGCGGCAAGCCTGCGGCAGAGGGGCTGGGCAGGCTGTTTTATCAATTTCCGCGGCTGCGGGGGAATGGACAACGTCCTGCCGCGCGGCTACCACGCGGGTGATAGTGCCGAGATTCGCTGGATGCTGGAGCGCGCTACTGCACGGTTCCCGCGTCGTCCACGCTACGCCGTCGGCGTCTCCCTCGGCGGTAACGCCCTACTCAAATATCTGGGTGAGGCAGGAGACGAGGCGCGCAAAAATCTGGAAAGTGCGGCTGCGGTCTGCGCCCCCATTGATCTGGTCGCGACGGCAGAGCATCTGCAATCCGGCCATCTTCGCTTCTACAACCGGTATTTTCTCCTGAAAATGAAGGCTTCTGTCCGCCGTTACGAGGCCAGGTACCCGGATATGGCGGACTGGCCACGGGTCTTTTCGGCAAAAAGCGTGTATGATTTCGATGAATATTTTACGGCACCAGTGCATGGTTTCTCAGGCGCCCGACACCTCTGGGAAGAGGGCTCTGCAGCGCCGTTGTTGTCACATATCAACGTGCCCACACTGCTTCTGAACAGCGCGGATGATCCTATTGTACCCGTCGACAGCCTGCGCAATGTTCAGACAAGCCCGGCCGTAACACGTTGCGTCACCGAGCATGGCGGCCATGTTGGCTTTATAGATGGGGCCTTTCCGGGTCATCTGCGCTGGTTGCCAAACACGCTGCTGGACTATTTTGAGAGGAAGAACACCCCATGACAGACCATCTGCAACCCCGTCTTCGCATTCTGCTGGCAGAAGCCATCGCCGTTGGCCCCGGCAAGGCCGAACTGCTCCGCCATATTCGCGAAGAAGGCTCCATCTCCGCAGCGGCGCGCGCGATGAGTATGAGTTACCGGCGCGCTTGGTTGCTGGTGGATACCATGAATCGCTGCTTTCTGGCACCGGTAGTCGGCACCGCCACGGGTGGCAGCCATGGCGGCGGCGCTCATCTGACCGAGATGGGTGAAGAAATCTTGAAGCGCTATGAGGCGATGGAAAGCAAAGCGAATGCGACCCTCGCTCCCGATATCGCCGAATTCCGCAAACTCATGCAACTCCACAAACCGGAAGAAAACGCTTCGTGAAAAGCCTGCTCCGCGAGGTACTGTGCAGCCGGGTCTACGATGTGGCACGGGAAACGCCCCTGGAAGCGGCGCCCAAACTGAGCGCACGCCTGCAGCGCGAAGTGCTGTTCAAACGCGAAGACCTGCAGCCGGTGTTCAGCTTCAAACTGCGCGGCGCCTATAATAAAATCGCGCAGCTTTCAGAAGCAGAAAAAGCACGCGGTGTCATCACCGCCAGCGCCGGTAATCATGCGCAAGGCGTTGCCTATGCTGCCCAGAGGCTAGGTATTCGTGCGGTGATCGTCATGCCCGGCACCACCCCGGAAATCAAGGTCAATGCGGTACGGACGCGTGGTGCGGAGGTCATTCTTCATGGTGACAGCTACTCCGACGCGCAAGCGCATTGCGACGCACTGATCGCCGAGTCGGGCATGGTCTTCATTCCACCCTTTGACGATCCGCTGGTCATTGCCGGACAGGGGACGATAGGCGCAGAGATACTCCGTCAGCGGGGCGCCGGCCTGGAAGCGATTTTTGTTCCGGTGGGAGGCGGCGGTCTCATTGCCGGGGTGGCGGGTTACCTGAAATCCATCATGCCGGAGATTCGCATCATTGGCGTTGAACCCTTTGAGGCCGATGCCATGTATCAGTCTTTGCAGGCGGGAATGCGGGTGACTCTGCCGCAGGTCGGTATTTTCGCCGATGGCGTGGCGGTGCGCCAGGTGGGAGAACGCACCTTTGCCCTCTGCCAGAAATATGTGGATGAGATTGTGCGGGTGAGTAACGACGAGATCTGTGCAGCCATCAAGGACGTTTTTGACGAGACCCGTTCCATTATGGAGCCGGCGGGCGCGCTTGCCTTAGCGGGTCTCAAGCGGATGGCAGCAACCGACCCTGGTCAGGGCGGGGCCTGGGTCGCCATCCTTTCCGGCGCCAATATGAACTTCGATCGCCTGCGCTTCATCGCCGAGCGGGCGGAACTGGGCGAGGCCCGCGAGGCGCTGTTTGCGGTCACGATTCCGGAGCGACCGGGAGCCTTTCGCGCCTTCTGCGCGGCCATTGGTCAGCGGGTCGTCACCGAATTCAATTATCGCCTGCACCGCCGGGATCAGGCACATATTTTTGTCGGTGTGGCCATCCGCGACCGGGAAGACGCCAGTGCGTTGCTGGAGAACTTACGGACGACGGGCCACGAAGCGCTGGACCTGAGTGACGATGAAATGGCCAAGCTGCATATCCGTCATATGGTCGGTGGCCATGCGGTCGCGGCGCAGAATGAGCGGATTTATCGCTTTGAGTTTCCGGAACGTCCGGGCGCCCTGATGGAATTTCTCGACCAGTTGGGTGGGCACTGGAATATCAGTCTTTTCCATTATCGCAATAATGGTGTGGACCTGGGCCGGGTGCTGGCGGGCTTTGAGGTGCCAGATGCCGAGATGGCGGAGTTCGAATCACTGCTCGCTCGGCTCGATTACCCGCATGTAGCGGAAACCGCCAACCCCGCCTACCGGTTTTTTCTGGATCACGGTCAGCACTGACCCCCTGTTTAATCCCCGCGGGGAGTAAACATCAGGCGCAAAGACTCACCGATACCCGCCGCCATACCGTGCCAGCGACGGGCAAGATCCACATCCATGTGGTCCAGCATGGTCTCGTGGAAAAGCGCAAGCCAATCATCCACCAGCAGATTACTCACGCCAACCGACGCGTGTTTGTCGCCCAACGCATAGCGGTATTCTTTGTAAGGAAGTCCGCCGGATACGGTCCACCAGTAATGACTGAGTCGGTCTTTGTGCATATCCCAGTCCTGGACGACGGAGAAAGGCTCTGCCAGGGTCGGGTGATGCTGGATGCGATTGTAGAAATCGTCCACCACGGCACGAATCACCGGCAGCGTAATCTTCTCGCACAGGGGTTCGAGACGGCGTTTGGGAGGGCTTACCTGCCCCATGATTGGCTCCGGCGTCCGCAGACTGGGAAAACATGCAGTATTGCTGATAGAGCAAGTGCGGGTCAACATCCAAAAACCCGCCGGTCAGAATCGCTCCGGGCGGTAGGGTGCGGGGTCCGTAAACGGCGTTTCACCCGCCATCATTTCAGCCAATAGGCGCCCGGTGGTGGGTCCCAGAGTCAGCCCCTGATGGCAATGGCCAAAGGCATACCAGACCCCCGGATGCCCCGGCGCCCGGCCAATGATCGGCAGCATATCGGGGGTGCAGGGGCGCACCCCCATCCAGGGGTCGGCGTCCAGGCGCTTGCCCAGGGTAGGCAATAACTGGCGGGCCCGCGCCTCCGCCCGAGTGAGCGGAATAGCGGAAGGTGGGGCATCCCGGTGCGCAAACTCCGCGCCGGTCGTCAGCCGGATGCCGCGCTGCATGGGCGCCAGTATATAGCCCTGATCGGCATCGAGCAGCGCGTGACAGAGCGGTGTGGCCTCCGGCTGGGCGTAGTGCATGTGATAACCTCTTTTTACAAAGAACGGCGGGCGGTACCCCAAAGGTCGGGTCACATCCGGTGACCAGGCGCCCAGAGCCACCACCACCTCGGCGGCGTCGACCGGTTCATGCACCGTAGCGATGCGCCATCCTGTCGAACGGCGCTCTACACCCTGCACGGCGCTGGTGCGAAACTCACCGCCCATCCGGGTAAAATAGTTCAGGTACGCGCGCGTAAGCGCATGGGGATCGACGACGGCCAGCGGCTGGGTCCAGTGGATGCCGCCGGCCAATCCGGGGCGCAGACTGCGCTCCATCGCCGCCACCTGAGCGCCGTCGAGTGCATCGTAGGCCACCGCAAAATTCTCGGCCTTAAATGCTGCCTCTTTCAGGGCATGATCCAGAGACTCGGGCCTTTCATGTACCTGCAACCAGCCGCCGGGACGGAGCAGATCGATCGCCCCCGCCGCTCCGGCCAGAGCCAGATGGTCATCCAGACAGTGGGTAATCAGTGCGGCATAATGCCGGGCAATCGTCCGGTGACGATCTTCCTGGGAGTTATACCAGTACTGCATGAAGGGAATGGCCAGACGCGGCAGCATCGTCCCCCGGTAGTAGGCCTCGGTCGACTGATTGCGGGCATAGCTGAGCAGCGTCGCCAGAGCACGGGGGAAGGGGTGCGGCATAACTGCCTCGCGCTGAATCAGGCCGGCATTGCCGAAGGACGTTCCCTCTCCGGGGCCCTGTTGATCCAGGAGAATGGTGGAACGACCCCGCAACTGCAGTTGCAAGGCAATGGAGACCCCAACGATGCCTGCCCCCAGAACCACCACTTCGCCATACGCTGCCATAAGCACTCCAGAAAAAGTTTATGAGCCCATTCCGAGCGCCATTTTTTGTCGGGTATAGATATAACCGCCAGTATGGGTCACTAAAATGACGTTTCTCCGGGTTGCCTTTGATATTGCAGTGGCCTGCCGTCAGGGTCAAGGCAGTGAGGTTGTACTGCTGTTCCCCGGTCGAGAGCGCCTGCCCTTGGTCGAGCACCAGCGACGCCTGCCGGCCCCTTTTTGCTTGCGTGGCCGGGAAGTGGGGCTGATGAATTCCGCCTTGCGGCGATTAATGAGGCGAAGCAACTCAGGGAGAGGGAATGCTGTGGTAATTATCTGTTTAATATGGCGGAGAGGGTGGGATTCTGCCTTCCGTGCATACTTTTATTGAACTATCAATGAGTTGAGATAAACCATTTAGCCAGGATAGTTACAATGCCTAGTTACAACATTCATTACTCGGCAAACTCTATCAGATCTGGCCGATGCGATCAATCACCATAATGGTGAACCTAAACTGAACAGAGGCTCAACATCGATAAATCAGCTTACCTGACTTACCGAGCTATTGATGATTGCCCTCGGAATCAATTTAGGTCATCTCCAGGCATCTGAAAATTGAGCCTACCCAAGAAGAACCGCATCAGCGTAAGCGTGCCTCATTCCCGTTGGATGAGTGTGCTTTGACATTCCCCTCGCCCAGAAGGGGGGATGTCAAAGCCGGGGTTTCTCCGGAGAAAACCATACCGGTCTGCGGCTGAGTACGCACTAATAAAGCCCCCGCAATGCGTGGGACAGATGTAATCAATGACCGTGTGGGGGGTCGGCTCTTTTTTTTGGCTTTTTCTCCTGCTCGTACCACCAGTGGGAGAAACGGATACCACCCGCCAGAATAGCGGCCACAGATACCAGAACTATGGCAAATAGCGTAACTGGACCCATATCACTACCCCTTCTTGTCCGATAATGCCGTTGTCTGATTCTCTTCCGGTGTCGCAAAGGTAGCTGCGATGGGCAGCAATGCACACCACACCGCTGCCGCCAGGGTCAAACCACGCTCAGAAGATGCTGTTGATGAGATCGCCTCCGATCCCGAAGCCCGCACCCATCATGAGGGCCTGCCCGAACCCGGAGTATCGCCAACGTCGGTCTAAAAGATGACAGGATATAGCATACCATGGAACTTTCGGAGAAAACCCTGAAGGCCGTGGACGGCTGAGACATCCTGGTGGTGGCGGACTGCGGAACCGAACCCACAACCAATTCCTGAACAAGAGTCCGTCCTTCAGGCCACGGTCCCAATTTTGCCATATTCAGCCGTTTTCACAGACATTCGCCTGATCGTATGGACACCCCCGGCTCGCGGCATTCGATGTGGAAAGTGGTAGCCAGTCGCCCATCCGAAACACCGGACAGGATGGCAACAATCATAGACAATGCATTTGCCCAATTTCCGCGATTAGGGTGAGTGGATGGATAGATAAGGCCCCGATCTGCAAGCATTTCTGGTAGGATAGGCTTGTCGAAGAGCATCACCCAGAAGGTGAACTTGCAGGAGGGGCCGATGAGAAAGATGGCACAAAGCGTGCCTCCGTTCCAGTTGGGGGCAACTGACGAGGCGCTGACCGCGCAGGCAGGGCTGACGCTCTTTGGGGAGTATCTGTACGGTATCCAGTTTCCCCGCTGGGTGGAGCGGGAGATGCCTCGGCCGGGCAGTGGTCATGCCTACGCGGCAGTCCAGCAGGCATTGCCCCTGGTCTTGATGCTGACCGGCGGCGGCCGCTCTCTGGAAGATTTGCGGATGATTCATTCTGACCCGGTATTGCGGCGCCTGCTATCCTTGGAGCATCTGCCCAGTACGGATGCGACGGGGGACTGGTTGCGGCGGACGGGGGCGGGAGCGGGTCTTGATGGTCTGGGCCGGGTGAACCAATGGGTAGTGGGGCGCCGATTACGGAAACTCGGTCGTCACACCCACACCCTGGACATGGATGCCACGCAAATCATTGCCGAAAAACGCACAGCCGAGTGGACCTACAAGGGTGAGCGGGGCTACATGCCGATGATCGCCCATCTGGCCGAAGCCGGGGTCGTGATTCATGAGGATTTCCGGGCGGGAAACATTGCCCCGGCCAGCGATCATCTCGCCTTTCTCCAAGCCTGCGAGTCTCGTCTCCCCAAGGGCCATCGGGTGTCGGCGGTGCGGGCCGATTCCGCCAGTTATCAGGCTGCCTTGTTCAACTACTGCGAAGAGACGGGCAAAACCTTCGCCATTGGTGGTCGGCTGGATGCGCCGACGCTCGCGGCTATCGCCGCCATTCCGGATTCCGCCTGGACCCACTATGCCGACTGTGCGGTCGCTGAGACGGTACACAGCATGGAAGCTACACACCAAGCCTTTCGCCTCATCGTGGTACGCCAGATCCATCAGGGGGAACTCCTGGAAGAGGATCGGC